>SYEM01000053.1 GCA_005801385.1 Verrucomicrobiales bacterium
AGGGCAACTGGGGGGCCATTCTCTGGTCGGTCACCAAGGTCGACGACAAGGGGGTGGTGAAGCACGAGGGGGTCCTGCACAAGGTGATCGTCCCCATGTTCACTTCTCCCCTGATCGGGTTCACCGCGGGGCTCATCCTGATGTCCCTCCTCTACCTGCTGCTCATGCGGGCGCGGCCTGCCTGGGTGAACGCCACCTTCGGCAAGCTCCAGCTGGCGAGCGCCGGCTACATGGGGTTCGCCCACGGTCTGGCTGATGCGCAGAAAACCATGGGCATCATCACCCTGTCTCTTGTGACGGCCACCACCGCGGGGACCCTCGACTCCCTTCCTGACGGGTTCGGGTTCCTCCGCATGGACAAGTCCAAGACATCCGAGCAACAGATCGTAGCTCTGGAGAAGGGGTCGGGTTCGGCGTCGGACAGCGCGAAGATCCTCTCGGCGGAGGCCCAGAAGCTTTCGACCGGTGAGTTCAAGGAGGCGTTCCATGCCCTCGCCCATCAGGCCTATCTCGCAGCAGGCGACACCGCTTCCGCCGAGGAGGAGGCAAAACGAGCCAAGGCGACCCACGACGATGCGGTGGCCCGCGAGAAGGCCCGATGGGCGCCTCGGCTACCGATCCTAGGGCCTATGGTTGCGGCCAAGCCCACCGACTGGATGAAGTCTCTCAAATCGGAGTCCGACAAGGCGCAGAAGGCCGGCAAGGCGGGTCTTCCCGCGGCCGCCAAGAAGGTCAAGGGACTCGCACCGGACGTGCCCTCCTGGATCAAGATCGTGTGCGCCTTGACCATGGGCGCCGGCACCGCGGCGGGCGGGTGGCGGATCATCAAGACCATGGGGCACAAGATGGTGAAGCTTCAGCCGGTCCATGGATTCGCAGCCGAGACCACCGCAGCGACCCTGCTGGCCATCACCGGACAGCTCGGGATGACCGTCTCCACCACCCACGCCATCACGACCGGCATCATGGGCGTCGGCTGTGCCCGACGCTTCCGATCGCTGAATCTCGCCGTGGTCGAGCGCATCCTCTGGGCCTGGGTGCTCACCCTGCCCGCGACGGGATTGCTCGCCTATCTGCTGGGTCGGATCATCCTTTGATTCGTCCGGGACGCGATGGTCCGGTGGGACGGATCTGAAATGAGTTCAAAACCCCAGCGGCTGCGGGTCGACCAGCTGTTGTCCCGCTTTGGCTACTGCAGTCGAAGCGAGGCCCGGGCTTGGCTCAGGAGGGAACGGGTTCTGCGGGGCGAAGAGATCCTCGACGATCCGTCCGAACGAGTCCTTGCGAGTGAGGTCCTGGTGGATGGCCAACCCGTTGAATTCCCGGACGGGCTGCTCGTGGCGTTCCACAAGCCAGCGGGCTACACCTGCAGCCACGATCCCAAGGATCGACCCATGATCTTCGAGATCCTGCCGCCCCGGTGGCTCGCACGAAACCCCGTCGTCAGCCCGGTCGGGCGCCTCGACAAGGATGCCACAGGACTGCTGCTGCTGACCGACCAGGGTGACCTGATCCATGAGTGGACGTCCCCGCGTCATCATGTCCCGAAGCTCTACGAGGTGACGGTCGAGGCGGACCTGCCCCAGGGACTCGAAGCGCTGTTCGCTTCAGGCACGCTGCTGCTTGAGGGTGAGACCAAGCCCTGTCTGCCGGCACGACTGGAGATCGAGGGGTCTAGGAATGCTCGGATCGAGCTGACTGAGGGCCGCTATCATCAGGTGAAGCGAATGTTCGCCAGCCAGGGATGTCCAGTGCTCCGACTGCATCGAACCCGCATCGGAGCCTTGGATCTTGCGGATCTCGCGGAAGGCCAGTGGAAACCCGTTCCTCCCGACGCGATTCACCCCACAGCCTGAACCACCTAATTCTCCACCCTCCCCGTCATGGGCTCTTCGAGAGATGCCATCAACCCCATGAAGGTGATGGAGATCCCGTCCAGTCCATAGGTGCACTCATCCGACACGCCCGGTACGAAAACTTCGGCGCCGCCTAGTCGTTCTTCAGTTCGATCTTCCCGGCCTCCCGGATCTTGCCGAGCAGGTCGTCGCGCTGGGTGGTGTCGGATCCGGCATCGGTCCCCGCGTGATCGTGGTGTCCGTTGCGCTGGTAGACCGATTTGGCGCCCGCCATCTCCTTGCTGACCGCGGCCTTGGCCTCGGCGAGGTGACCCTTGCCGATGGTGACACCGTTGTGGGCTCTCGACTCCAGTTCAGGTGAGGCCGGAAACGGGGCCGGGCGGGGGAGGAAGTTGTATTTGAAGTTGATCCAGGTATCCCGGGGCTTGTTGCTCAGGGCCCCGCTGGGGTCATAACCACAGTGGACCATGCAGTTCTCGCACCGGGGATCCCGCGCGACACCCTCCACGACGCCGTACTTCTCCCAGTCGACCTTCTCGAGCATCTCCTTGTAGGAGGGATAGTGCCCGTCGGTCATGAGGTAGCAGGGCGCCTTCCATCCCCGGACATTGAAGGTGGGGATCGCCCAGGCCGTGCAGGTCAGCTCGCGCTTCCCGGCGAGGAACTCCTGATAGACCGGGGTTCCGAAGATCGTGAACAGCTCACCCCAACGCTCGATGTCCTTGAACTTCTGGCGGGTCAGGTCCCGGGTGAGGAAGAATTCCTTGGGGTCCCGGCCCAGACGCTTGACCATGTCCTTCTTGGCGGCGTCGTAGTCGTAACCCGGAGAGATCGTGTGTCCGTCGCACCCGAGGGAACTCAGGAACCGAAACATCTCCTCCAGCTCGGACGGATTGGTCTCGCGGTAGACCGTGGTGTTCGTGGCGACCTGATAGCCGAGGATCTTGGCCATCTTGATCGCGGCGACGCATTCCTTGAAAACCCCTTCGCGCTCGACGATCAGGTCGTGGGTGTACTCCAGACCATCGACATGGACGTTCCAGTAGTGCCACTTGCTGGGCTGGATGGTGACCTTGCTCCTGGCGGCGGCATCGGGATTACGGATGGCCCCGGCCTCCTTCTCCGTGACGAGCCCGGCCTGGACGAGCTGGACGAGCTTCGGCTCGAGGGCGGGCCCGTAGTGGGCGGCCATGTAGTCCCGCATCTTCTTCCGCATGAATACGCCATTCGTGCAGATGTAGATGATGCGGCCCTGGGCCCGGAGACCGGCGACCAACTCCTCGATCTTGGGGTAGATGAGAGGTTCACCGCCGCAGACCGACACCATCGGTGCATCGCACTCGGCCGCGGCGGCGAGGCACTGCTCGAGGGGAACGATGTCCTTGAGGCTGGTGGAGTACTCGCGGATGCGTCCGCAGCCGGTACAGGTAAGGTTGCAGGTGTGGAGCGGCTCCAGCTGCAGGACCATCGCGAACTTCGGGGTGCCACGGAGGCGATGTCCAACGATGTGCTTGGCGATCTTGGCAGTCAGCGCGAACGGAAAACGCATGGAAGGATCAAGGGTGAATGGGTTCCGAAGAGACGGCTACGGGCGAGGTCGGAGCGGGCTGCCCGCTGAGACCCGGCATGAAGAAGGTGGCCGGCGAAACGCTGTGGCTTCCCTGAAGCCCACCGCAACCCGAGCCGATCAGCCCCAGCACAACCGCAGCGGCGAGGACGAGCCACTTCGAAAGGTTCATTCGGCGCTCAGAGTGCCTTCACAGGGCGGATCCTGCCAGCCAAAACACGGCAAACGAAACGGGCGGGACGCCATGTCCCGCCCGGCTCGAACCCATCCGCGGCTGCTCACCCGTTGGCCATCCGTTCCCGGCTCTCGATCCGGTCCCGGAGCTTCTTGAGAGCCACCGCCTCGAGCTGTCGGATGCGCTCCCGGGTCAGGCCGAAATCGACTCCGATCTCCTCGAGGGTCCGGGGCTCCCCACCATTGAGGGCGAACCGCTCCTGAAGGATCCGTTGTTCCCGGGCGTTCAGGGTTCCCACAAGTTGGCGGATGAGCTCCGAGTTGGTCTCCTGACTCACCCCGCTCCACGGCATCTGGGCGTTCTCGTCAGGGACCATATCCGCCACACGGCCGGCATCAGGATCGGTCCCGAGGGGGGCCTCGAGCGACGTCGTACCCACCGTGGCACTCTCCCGCCAGTGCAGGATGTCGTCCTCCCCCACCCCCAGCACCACCGCCAGCTCCGAATCCCGGGCCGGACGGCCATTTTTCGCCTCGAAGGCCGATTCGGCGCGACGCAGCTGCGCGATCTGCTGGACCAGATGGATTGGCAGTCGGATGGCCTTCACCTGGTTGGAGAGGGCCCGCTTGATGGACTGCTTGATCCACCAGGCCGCATAGGTCGAAAGCTTGGCCCCCTTGGTGGGATCGAACCGCTCCACAGCCCGCATCAGGCCGATGTTCCCCTCGTTCACCAGATCGAGCAGCGGCAGTCCGTAGTCCTCGTATTCCCGTGCAATCTTCACCACGAGGCGCAGATTGGCCTTGATCATATGCTCCCGGGCAGCCGCATCCCCGGCCTGCACCCGGTGTGCCAGCTGGACCTCCTCCGCGGGGGTCAGAAGCGGGGTTTGCACCGCATCACGCAGGTAGAGCCTCAGGGAAGAGTTCTCGTCCCAACGGGGCAGTGCCCTCTCCACGGCCGGCGCAGCCTCGCGGTCAGCGGGAACAGAATCCGCATCGGAAAACACCCTTGGGACCTCGACAGCCCCGAGGACAACGGGCCGTCCCCCTGCATGCCTCAACCTGGGAGCGGGCGGTTTGACGCTCGGAGACGGGACGCGGGCCAACCGGGCCCGGGTCAGGACACGGGCCGCCGACCTGTGGGTCGTGGCACCAGCCCGGGACATTGGAGCATGCGGACGGGAACTGGGGATCCGCGACGGCGATTTCTTGGACGGCAGATGGCTCTTCATGGTGCTGGATTCCACGATGAAGGACCGCGGGCCCACTGCTTTGTTCAATTCTTGGCAGCAGGTGTTGGCGGACCTTCAGAATGGGGACCTGACAGATCCCCCTCCCCAGCACGAACGACACCGGAGGCGTCGATCTTTCAGGAATTCTCGAATCCCTCGGAAAACCCAGCAGGCAGGACGGACACAGTCGCACCGGGGAAGGGCGATCCTGGGACGCCGATACCCCCCGGCACATTTTGAGGGCACACCGTGGCGCGGAGGCGCCGACAAAGGATCCCGACAAGGATCCGCCAAGGTGATCCCAGACGCCGCCGGATCAGACGGCAGCGGCCACCGTGGAAGGACGGGCGGCCGCACCCCCGGCCTGCGCGACGATGTCCTCGACCAGCTTCTCAACGGTCAGCCCATGCCTCTGCCGGAGGTAATCCACGGAACTCGCATGCTCGACAAACACGTCGGGCCAGGCCAAGCGAACCACCGACGTGCGGACACCCGCCTCGTTCAGGGCCTCGAGCACCGCCGAACCATACCCACCCATGGCCACATGATCCTCCAGGGTGGCCACCACGTCAGAGGTTCGGCCATAGTACTCATGCACGGAGCGGTCAAGCGGCTTGAAGAAGCGCGGGTTGATCACCGCGACGTCCCAGCCTGCGGCAGCGAGACGGTCGGCCGCCTCCCGGGCGAGGCGCAGCATGGGGCCAAGGCCAAAGAGGGAGACCTTTCGCGCACCCTGGACGCCGGCGAAGTGACGGACCACCTCTGCCTTGCCGATTTCGATGACGACCGGTTGTTCCTTGATCGGAACGCCCTCTGCGTTGCCGCGGGGATAGCGAATGGCCACCGGGTGCTGCTGAAAGGTCGACGT
This sequence comes from Verrucomicrobiales bacterium, assembly GCA_005801385.1. Taxonomy (GTDB): domain Bacteria; phylum Verrucomicrobiota; class Verrucomicrobiia; order Limisphaerales; family UBA9464; genus UBA9464. Next base: position 5,701 of record SYEM01000053.1, read on the forward strand.
GAACATCATGTCCTGCAGCTCATCCTCGGTGGCGGGAGCCATGCCGACCAGATTGGGCAGACAGCGCAGGTAAGAGATGTCGAAGAGACCGTGGTGGGTCGGACCATCGTTGGCACTCAGTCCTGCCCGATCCATGCAGAAGACCACCGGCAGATCCTGCAGGCAGACATCATGGTGGATGCAGTCGTAGGCCCGCTGCAGGAAGGTGCTGTAGATGGCCACCACCGGACGGAACCCCATCGTGGCCATGCCGGCCGCGAAGATCACCGCATGCTCCTCAGCGATGCCCACATCATAATACTGCTTGGGGAAGGCCTGATCGAGGAGCTTGAGACTGGTGCCCGTGGGCATGGCGGCGGTGACGCCGACGACATTCTTGTTCTGGGCACAGAGCTTCACCATCGTCCGACCGAAGACCTCCTGCCACATCGGCGGGGAGCCGGGTTTGGGTGCCGGGGTCTGGCCGGTCTGGACATCGTAGGGCCCCAGACCGTGGAACTTCTCGGGCTGCTTCAAGGCCGCCTCGAACCCGCGACCCTTCTGGGTCAGCACATGGATCACCACCGGCTGATTGCAGGTCTTGGCAAACTCCAGGGTGCTGATGAGCTGAGGAAGATTGTGGCCATCGATGGGCCCGAGGTACCGGATTCCGAACTCCTCGAACAGGAGGGCCGAGCCATGCCCGCCCTTCCCGTCCGCATCCAGGGTCGATCCGGTGTGCTGGAGCCCCAGCGAACTCGCGGCACCCTTGATCGCCTCCTCGGCCTTCTGGCCCAACATCGACACGACCTCGCCCTGCGGCAGCTTCCGGAGCCAGTGCCCGAAGTCCTCACGCAGGCGGTTGTATCGGGGATTGGTGGTCAGCTTGCCCAGGTAGGTGGCGATGGCACCGACGTTCTTGGCGATCGACCACTCATTATCGTTGAGGATACCGATGAATTTCCGGGTGGTCCCGGCGATGTTGTTCAGGGCCTCGAAGGAGATGCCGTTGGTGAGTGCCGCGTCCCCGAAGATGCAGACCACATGCTCACCAGTCCCCCGCTGATCCCGCGCCGCGCACATGCCGAGGGCGGCCGACAGTGCCGTGCCCGCGTGACCGGCCCCGTAGCAGTCGTGTTCACTTTCCGTGCGGAGGGCGAAACCGTTGAGACCGTCCGTGGTCCGGATCGTGTGGAACCGGTCCTTCCGGCCCGTGAGGAGCTTGTGGACGTAGACCTGATGGCTGACGTCCCAGACGAACTTGTCGCGTGGCGTCTCAAAGCAGCGGTGGAGGGCGATCGTGAGCTCCACCACACCGAGGTTGGGACCGAGGTGGCCGCCGTTCTTGGCGAGTTTGGTGATGAGCTCATTGCGGATGTCAGCCGCCAGCTCGGTGAGCTGGTCCGGGGTGAGCTTCCGCACGTGGGACGGGTGATCAACCATGTCGAGATAGCGACTCATGCTGTTCAGAAACGGTTTTGGAGAATGGCGTGCAGGCGACCGGGAGCAAGCCCTCAGGCGGGGTCATCCGCGGTCCTCCATGCCAGGATCGGCCGGGCGGGTCTGCAAGTCGCCACTGAGATCTTTCTCCAGCTGACGGATCCGGATTTCGGCGGCGGCGAGCTGGGTCTGGCAGATGCGGGCCAGTCGAGTTCCCTGTTCGAACTCCGCCAACAGGGTTTCCAGGGGCAGCTCGGAAGACTCCATCCGCTCCACGATCGACTCAAGATCCGCCAAGGCTTTTTCGAAGGGAACCTCTCCGGCCGGGGCCGGGGACGATGCCGTGGTGTCGGATGTGGATCGGGATGCCTTGGACATTCCTGCGGTGAAGCTAGGAAACCGTCCCCGCGATTCCCAGCAGCTTTTTCGGAGGAAACACCGACCTCCCCGGCATCAGGACTCGGGAACCAACCCGCCGGCCACGTCAGTCCGGTAGGCCTTGATCGCCGGCAGGACCCCCGCCAGTGCGCCAAGAAGCACCATCGCGATCGGAGCCCAGAGCCAGACCCACGCCGGCTGCCAGGGATCCAGGACCACCCCCGTCTGGGCCCGGATCACCGAGGCCGCAACCCCCAAGATCATGGCGTAGACGAGAAAGCCCAAGCCCATCCCAAACGCGGCAATGGTGGCTGACTCGAGGATGATGGCCGCGAAAATCGTCCTGCGCCGGGCCCCAAGCGCCCGAAGGATGGCGAGGTCTCGTCGACGGCTGTGCATCGAGTTGTAGAGACTGGCCAGGACGGCCCCGACCGCGACCAGGGCAACCAACCAGGCCACCATGGCCAGGACGGCGTCAAACCACCCGAACTTCTCGAACAGGTCGGCCATCTGCTTGGCGATCGGCCATGCAAAGGTCATTCGGTTCCCTTGCCGGTTGTAGAGCATGTCCAGCTGCTGTCCCGCCATCGGGGACCGGAGCCGCACGAGGACGGCGCTGACATCGGTCGACGTCGACGCGTCGTGCCCGCCCATGTTCTGCAGGCCGGCCAGCGGGATCCAGATCACCCGGTCGGCCGGGGTGTTGGACGGCTCGAGGACGCCAACCACGACATAGGTTTCCTCATGCTGCGCCTTCGGATCAAAATTGAGCCCGTGGTAGGGCTTAAACTCGCTGCCGATCGTAAGGCCCAGCTTCCTCGCCGCGAAACTGCCCACCACCGCCTCGCGGAAGCCGTCGTCGAACAGCCGCCCGCCAGGCTGCAGCCGGAAACGCTGCCCCTTGGAATACTCGACCTCGAACTGGTTGGTCGTGGTCCCCACCAGCCGATACCCCCGGTAGTTGTCCCCCACCGCGATCGGCACCGCCACCGCCACCGCTCGGTTGGTCCGGATTCCTTCGAAGTCGTCGAACGAGATGTTCCCGGGCGAGGCCTCCAGGTGGAAGATCGCGTTCAGGACCAGCTGCAGCTTCGCGCCCCGGGCCCCCAACACCGCGTCCCATCCGCCGCTCTGCCCGGTGAAGGTCGACCGTGACTGATCCTTCACCACCCAGACCTCCATCAGCAGCCCCCCGGCCAGGGCGATCGAGACGACCGTTACCAGCGTCGACAGCAGGTGCTGCCGCAGACTCCTCCGGACCAGGAGCAGCAGCGTCATCGGACACCTCCCTGTCCCGCAGCCATGTTCAGGGTTCCCAGCGACGCGGTCGTTTCAAACGCCCCGAGAACCTCGCGGTCATGACTCACCAATAGGAGGGCTGCGCCATTCTCGGTGCACGCCTCCCGGATCAGCGACAGCGCGGCCAGGGCATTTGCATGATCCAGGTTGCCCGTCGGTTCGTCCGCGAGCAACAATCGCGGCTTATGGATCAACGATCGAGCGACGGCAACACGCTGACGTTCACCGCCCGAAATCTCCGCGGGCCGATGGTCAAGCCGCGCGGATAATCCGACTCGGTCCAATAATTCACGAGCACGCAGTTCCAGATTCTCGCCGCCGACCGCGAGAGTTGGGATCAGCACGTTCTCCAGCACCGAGCACTGTGGCAACAGATGGTGATCCTGAAACACAAATCCAATCGTGTGATTGCGAAACGCAGCCAGGTTCGCATCGTTCAAACGAAACGGCTCGGCATCGCCAAGCTTGTACACGCCGGACGTGGCGCGTTCAAGCGTGCCGAGAAGGTAGAGCAAGGTGCTCTTCCCCGAACCGCTGGGACCGAGTATCGCCAGGGCATCGCCCGGATCGAGTGTAAGGTTGACATCGCGCAAAACGACGAGTTCGTTGCCGCGAGTCGGATAGGTTTTGCGAAGGTTTTGGACAAGCAAGCTCATTTGTAGTTCCAAGTTTGCAGGTTTCAGGTTTCAAGTTAATCAAGCGTTGCCGATTCAGTAGGTGTTCGGTTGAACTACTACTTGAAGCCTGTAACGTGCATAGGCGCCAAAAAAACAGGGCGTTTCAGCGAGGTTATTGTGGCATTCCGGAACCGGAAAACCAGGGTGGTTTGAGAAGCGGTCATTCCTGGAAAAT
>SYEM01000054.1 GCA_005801385.1 Verrucomicrobiales bacterium
CACAAGATCGCGTCACTCACTCACTCCCCAAGGACCCGGGTCACAGCCTCGCGGATCCGGGTCTCGATGCGGCGGATGCGGTCCGGATCCGTGACCTTGGCCCGGCCATCATCGAGCACGTAGAACGTATCCATCGCCGCCCCCTTCTCGGTGACGATCTTCGCAAGGGTGACGTTCAGGCCCAGCTCGTAGAGGGCCTGGGCGATTGCGAACAGCAGACCCACCCGATCCTCCGCCTCCAAATCGACGACCGTGTAGTCCTCCGAGATGCGGTTGTCGACCCGTACGAGGGTGGGGATGCGCTCGCCGACGGAGCGGTAGAGCGCTGGATATTTCTGGGCCTTGGCGAGGGCCTTCTCCGGATCGAGCCCGCGAGCCAGCACCTCGGTGACAATCCGATCGAATCGCTGCCGCACCTGCGGCTCCGGTGGCTCCCCGGTCCGGGCATCCACCACGTAGAAGTCGTCGAGCACGATGTCGTCGGCCCGCGTGAAGATCTGCGCCGTGAGAATGTTGAGCCCTGCGGCGGCCAACCCGCCGGTGAGCTTCGCGAAGAGACCGGCACGATCCCAGGTGCAGACATGGACGCCGGCGTAGCCGCGATCCGGTTCCTCGGTCCAGACCAGCGCCGGCTCCAGCGCCCGGTCATCCTCCGTGAGCTGGAGATGCATGAACCGATGCACCAGCGTAAGGTCCCGCGCGATCCAACGTGCGTCGTGGATCTGGAAATACCGGCTCGGCATCCCGTCGAAATGGGCCTGGATCTCGTCGGGCGCGAAGGTCCTGGGAAGGATCGCCGTGACCTCCCGCTGCAGCAGCTCGCGCTGGCGTCGCTCGACCTCCTGAAACTCCGTGGCACCGGCAAGGACGCTCCGGGCCTTGAAGTAGAGGGTCCGGAGCAGCATGTCCTTGAACCCGTTCCACAGCGTATCGCTCGTCCCCAGGGAATCGGCGAGCGTGTGGAGGGTCAGCATCGCCAGGGTCTCCTGGGTCTGCACCTCAGCGGCGAACTGGCGGATGACCGCCGGATCCTCCAGGTCACGCCGCTGGGAGGTCTTCACCATCTCGAGATGGAGCTCGATGAGCAGGCGCAGGGTGTGGGTCGTCGCGCCATCCAGATGGAGCCTCCGGGCGACCCGGAGAGCGAGCTCGCCGCCGACCAGCTCGTGGGGACGTCCCGGGAACGCCTTCCCGGAGTCATGGAGCAGCAGCGCGAGGTAGAGGACCTCGGGACGCTCGATCTCGGGCAGCACGGCCGCGTAGTTGCCGGCCAACGGACCGTTGCCGAGCCAGATGGCGTCCAGCTTCTGGAGAGTGACCAGGGTGTGCTCGTCCACCGCGTACTGGTGGTAGAACTCGTGCTGGACGAGGTTGGTCATGCGACCGAACTCCGGGATGAGTCGCCCCAGGAACCCGACCTCGTGCATGGCACGGAGGACGGGGGCGACATTGCCCCGCTGGGCCAGGATCTCGAGAAAGGTCGTGTGGACGCCGGGATCCTGACGGAAGGCACCGTCCACCCGCCCCTCGTCGACCAGCTGGCGCAGCATCTGGGCGAGGTCGGGATGGATCTGAAGCCCCCGCTGCTGGGAATAGAGGAAGGCCCGGATGAGGCGGTTGGGATCCTCGCGGAAGATCGTCCGGGAGGGGGCGGTGAGCTGCTGTCCGACCACGAGGAAGCCGTCGAGCTCCTGTCCCTCCGCCTGGACCGGCCGACGGGTCTTCGGGCCCCGGCCCTTCTGTGCGGGTGGGCGGGACAGGGCCAGGCGCTGCTCGAGGGTGCGGGTGATCAGGTAGACGTTGCGGGCATGCGTGTAGTAGTCCCGCATGAAATGTTCCACCCGGACCCGTGCCGACCGCTCGGTGTATCCGAGGCCCGAGGCGACATTCGCCTTCACGGGTGCGGACAGGACATCGGAGGACGAGCCTGCGGTGTAGTGGAGCTCGTTGCGGGTCCGAAGCAGGAAGTCGTGCGCCGCGTCGAGCTGCTTCCGTTCCCGCGCGCTGATCAACCCGTTCTCCTGGAGCTCCGCGGTGGAGCGATAGCCCAGCTTGAAGAACGACATCCACAGCAGGTTCTGGAAATCCCGGAGTCCGCCGCAGCCATTCTTGATGTTCGGCTCCTGCATGGCCGCCGAATCACCGTGCCTCGACCGACGCCGGCCCTGGTCCTCGAGCCGCTGGGCCAGGTATTCCTCGACGTGTCCCTTCACGCACTCCGCGAGGAAACGGCGTCGGAGCTGAGCCTCGAGTCGGGCGTCCCCGGCCACCAACCGCGACTCCAACATGCCGGTCTTGGACTGCATGTCCTGGTTCGCCATGCGGACACAGTCGTCGATCGTCCGGACCGAATGTCCGACCTTCAGTCCGATGTCCCACAGGGCGTAGAGGAGCGCGCTGGTCCAATCCCCGAGGGTGACCTCCGCCGTGGCCCCCCCACCGGCCTCGTATAGGAACATCAGGTCGATGTCGCTGCAGGGGTTGAGTTCTCCCCGTCCATAGCCGCCGTAGGCGACGAGTGCGAGCCGCGGGGCCTTACCTTTTGGCGGGAACGCCTTCCGGACGGCGTCGAAGATGTGCCGGATCAGGAGGTCCATGACCGCGGCGCGGGCCCGGGCGACGTCGAGTCCCCCGGCGCCGGCCCGATGCAGGATGCGCAGGCGCGCCGACTCCTCCTTCAGGAAACCACCGTAGCGCTTGAGCTCCTCGGCAGGCTTGTGTCCGGGCGGGATCGGGAGGCGACGCGAGGCGTTGGCCTCGATCTTCGATAGGAGGGTGCGGGCGTCCAACGCCCAAAAACCTGCGGGAAGAGCGAGGTCCGGGGCAAGGGGTGATCGGAGAGAGTGTCGGACAGGGTTGAGAGTTCGACGACGAGCATCGAGACTCCGGCGTCCGACTCCACGACGGCCATCCCGACCCACAGCGCCCCCATGTCCGATCTCACCCCGATACCCGACACCGAGCTGATGCGTCGGATCAAGGGGGGCGGAGCCGACGCCGACGAGGCCCTCCGGGTGCTCATCACCCGGTGGCAGCAGCCCGTCATGGGCTTCATCCAACGGTCCCTCCCGGACCCCGCAGAGGCGGAGGACCTGACCCAGGGCGTGTTCATCCAGCTGTGGAAGGCCTCGGGACGGTATCAGCCGACCGCCCGGTTCAGCACCTTCCTGTTCACCCTCGCCCGAAACCTGACCCTCAATGAGATCCGGCGCCGGGCCCGTCATCCGGCGGACTCGATGGATGCACCGCACCCGGAGTTCGAGGATCATCCGCTACGACAGATCCCGGGGCCCCGGACCGACGAGCCGACCGAGGAGGCGACCCGGTCCGAGCTCGAGTCCCTCATCGAAGCCGCCCTTCGGGATCTCCCGGAGAAGCAGCGCACCGCCATCGTGCTCTGCCGGGAGGGCGAGCTCAGCTACGAGGAGATCGCCGACCTCCTCGGAACGTCGCTCCAGGCCACCAAGTCGCTGATCCATCGCGGACGGGAGGTCCTGAAGGCCCGGCTTAAGCCCTATCTCCGGTCCGGCACCTGGGATCCGTCCTGATGCAACTTTCCACACGGCCCGGTTTTTGACCCAACCGATCATGCATTCCGACCCGCAGATCCCGGACTGGATGGAGCGGATCCATTCCGGAAAGGCCACCCCCGACGAGGTGGATCGGCTGCGTCGTCATCCCGGGGTGGATCCGGCCCAGCTGGACGAGGAAGTCCGCCTGAACCGCCTTTTGGAGGTCCTGCCCCCGGTTTCTGTGCCGTCGAATCTGGCGAGCCGGGTCCTCGACGCGATCCATCTCGAGGCGCGGCAGACCCGGAGGCGCCCCCGGTGGGCAGGGTGGATTTCCCGGATCGTGTGGCGTCCTGCCTGGGCCTTGTTGGCGGTGGCCTGCCTCGCACTCGTGGGATGGCGGATCCAGTCCCAGCAGCGGACGACCCTCGCGCGGAGCGTCCTGATCGTCTCCGAGGCCACGGCTGTGCCCGGGGTGGAGGCCCTTGTGGATTTCGAGGCCATCCAATGGCTTGAGAGCCGGCCGGAGCCCGGGGATCTGGAACTGATGGCCGCCCTGAGCAGCCCCTGACATGTCTCGTCTCCTGTCCCTCCTCATCACGGCCGTCGCCCTCGGTTCCTGCCTGTCACTCGGGGCCGATGTTCGGCCTCCGGTTCCCCTGCCGCCGGCGGTTCGGCCATCGCCCACCGAGATCTTCAGGACCCTGCTCGCCGCCCCACCCGCCCAGCGGGAACTCTTCCTGTCCCAACGTCCCGCACCCGCCCGGAAGGTCATCGAGACCAAGCTGCGGGAATTCGAGATCCTGCCCCCCGAGGTCCGGGAACGTCGCCTCCAGATCGCCGAGCTCCAGCACTTCCTGCTCCAGGTGATCGGCGAGCCCAGGGAGCGGCGGACGGAACTTCTGGCCCAGACCCCGGTCGCGATCCGTCCCTTCGTCGAGGACCGCCTCCTGGCCTGGGATCGCCTCCCACCGGACCAGCAGCAGGAGCTTCTCACCCAGCAGCGGATCCTGATGGCGGCGTCGAACCGCACCACCCCATCCGGAAACCCCACCGCGGCCACACAGCCGTCATCCCCCTCGGCAAAGGGGATCGCGCCCGACCTGCAGTCGGCCCTCGACCGCTGGCAGCGACTCACAGCCGACGAACGAGCCCGGAGGCTGTCGGATTTCCAGCACTTCTTCGACCTGTCCGACCGGGATCAGGCGCGGGTCCTGGGATCGGTCCCCGCGGCCGAACGACGTCAGATGGAGGCGACCCTGTCGGCCTACTCGACGCTGCCCCCAGACCAGCGGGCCCGGGTGATCCGAGGGATCCGTCGCTATGTCACGCTCACGGCTCCCGAGCGGGCCCAGTTCGTGCAGGCGCTGTCCCAATGGCAGCTCATGACCCCCGCCGAACGCACCACCTGGCGTGGCCTCGTCGACGCCGTGCAGCCCCCTCCCCTTCCTCAGCCGCCGCGCCTGCGCGGCTTCGTCGTCGGAACCAACGCGCCGTGATGCAACGCGGAGGGGCCGACTCGTCGAGGGTTCGCACGACCGCTGGAGGATCCCGACCCACCGGCGCCGGCGCATGCGATGCGGGGAACATCGATGCAGTGCAATGATTCCTCCTGGGAATCCGAGGACTCTGGGCCGTTGGGTGTCGCGTCGCGCCGCTTCGCCGCTCCCCGCCACACCCTGACACCGTGCCTCCAGAGGGGTCCGGGTCCCAGTGCCCCCGGTCGGCGGCGCGCCGGGTCGGTGCGCCAGGCGACCCAAAACCGGCTTCCAATCCGCCCCGCCTTGCCTAGCCTCGCCGGCCCACGGGAATCCCTCCCGTGTCCAATCCTGCATCATGGCTGCCGACAATTCCGTGGTCGCGAAAGTCGACCTCCCGCCCCTCACCCCGCTGAACGTCTCCTCCCGGCTGGCACCGACCCCGGCTGGACGTCCGAAGTACTCCGTCACCGTCCGGAACGCCGCGGGCAAGGAGGTTGTCCTGGCCGATCCGCGGGCCACCCGGGCCCTCGTCGCCCTCATGGACGTCCACGCGGTCGTCGGGGGTGCCGCCTGCCACTGGGGTGGACCCGCCGCGTTCGCCGAGATGAACTCGGCCATCCACGGCCTGATGTTCGCCACCGAAGGCCGCCAGTGGCATGAGGCGTACAACTTCGTCAACGACGCCGGCCACGCGGAGAACGGACTCTACGCCCTGCGGGCCAACCATGGCTTCGATGGCCTGACCTTCGAGGACCTCAAGGGCTTCCGCTCCATCCGCTCCAAGCTCACCGGCCACGGGGAATCGCACATCAATCCCGAGGGGGTGCTGCTCTCGAACGGGCCGCTCGGCTCCGCCCTTCCCCAGGCCCAGGGACTCGCCCTCGGCGACCGGCTTGCCGGACGCGACCGCGTGACGCTGGTGACGATCTCCGATGGGGCGTCGATGGAGGGCGAGGCCAAGGAGGCCTTCGCCGCCATCCCTGGGCTCGCCGGCAAGGGACGACTGAACCCCTTCGTGCTCCTCGTGTCCGACAACGACACCAAGCTTTCAGGCCGGATCACCCAGGATGCCTTCTCGATGCACCCGAGCTTCCTGGCCATGAAGGATCTGGGTTGGGACGTGCGCCACCTCGAGAATGGCCATGACCTCACGACGGTCTACCAGGCCCTCGAGGCGGCGGTGGCGGACACGCGTCGGGATCCCACCAAGCCCGTCTGTCTCTGGCTGAAGACCATCAAGGGCTATGGCATCAAGGCAACGGAGGAGAACTCTGCCGGCGGCCATGGGTTCCCGCTGTCGAACGGCGAGAAAATCCCGGACTGGATCACGGAGCTCTACAAGGGAGACACGGCCCCCGCAGAGCTGGTGTCCTGGGCCGGCCAGCTGCACGCCGACTGGAAGCGCAATGAGGACGAGAAGAAGGCCAAGGCCGCAGCGGCCGCCGGCCAACCGGCACCCGCGGCACCCTCGGTGAAGAAGGACAAGGTCCAGGCCGGCCTCGCCGCCGGCGCGATCCGCGCCGCGAAGGACGGCTACCCCGTCTATTCCGTGAGCTCGGATGTCCAGGGCTCAACCGGCATCAGCACCTTCCAGAAGGCCACCGGCCACTTCGTCGAGGTCGGCATCGCCGAGGCCAACATGGTTTCGACCGGCGCAGGCCTCAGCAAGGCCGGCTACATCCCGATCGTCGACACCTTCGGCCAGTTCGGTGTCACGAAAGGCAACCTGCCCCTCACGATGGCCGCGCTCTCGCAGGCGCCCGTGATCGCGATGTTCTCGCATGTCGGGTTCCAGGACGCCGCAGACGGGGCCTCACACCAGGCGACCACCTACCTCGCCGCGGTGAGTGCGATTCCCCACACGATCGTCATCGCCCCAAGCTGTTCCAGGGAGGCGGAGTCGTTCATGTACGACGCCATCCGTCACATCGCCGAGGAGCGCAAGGCGGGCCGTGACGGCGAGTCGGTGATCTTCTTCGTCGGACGCGAGAACTACCCCGTCGAGTGGATCCCCGGGGCCGCCTACCCGTGGGGCCGGGCCCAAGTGATCCAGGAGGGATCGGATGTCGTCCTGATCGGTTCGGGCGTGCTCTTCAGCAAGTGTCTCGAGGCGGCAAAGCTCCTCGCGGCCCAGGGACGCTCGGCCACCGTCATCAACAACCCGTTCATCAACCGGGTGGATCTCGAGACGATCGGCGCAGCGGTCCGCAGATGCGGGGGCCGCGTGGTGACAATCGAGGATCACCAGTCGATCTGCGGCATGGGAGCCCAGGTCTCGCACGCGCTGTCCCAGTCGGGCATCGCCCACCGGATCCGTTCGCTCGCCATCCCGGGCGAGTTCGGACAGTCGGCGTACCTCGCCGAGGAGCTGTACGCGAAGTACGGCCTGACCGGCCCCAAAATGGCGGAGGCGGCGCTGGATCTCCTGAAGGACCACTGAGCGGCGAGGGAGGGTGTCCGCCGTCCCATGGCGCCACGCGGCTCAGACCGCCCCGGGAATCCGGACCGTGAATTCACTGCCCTGTCCCGGGGCACCGGTCACGGCGACCGTGCCGCCGTGGGCCTCCACGACGGCCTTCACCAGGCTCAGACCCAATCCCAATCCTCGCTGGGACCGACTCCGGTCCCCGCGGTAGAGACGCGTCCAGATCCGCGCCTGCTCCTCGGGTGAGACCCCGATGCCGGTGTCCCGGACCCGGAGGACGACCTGTCCCGACTCCACCGCGGCACCCAGGGTGACGGTGCCGCCCTCGGGGGTGTACTTGAGGGCATTGTCGACCAGGTTGCCCAGGACCTGCCGCATGCGGTCGGGATCGACCGAGGCCCTGCACGGGGTGGGCAGCTCCGACCGGACGTCGATCCTCCGCTCCTCGGCGACGAATGCATACATCTCGGCCACTTCGCCGAGCAGATGGGCCAGGTCGGTGGGTTGGCGCTTGAGGGTCATCATGCCGGCCTCGGCCTCGGCGACGTCCATGAGGGTGTTGAGCATCCGGAGCACCCGCTCCGATTCCTCGACACAGTCGGCCAGCGCCTCCCGGGCCGCCCCGGGATCCTGACCCTCGTCGCGGAGGGCCAGTTCGGCCGTGCCCCGCAGCCGGGTCAACGGGGTGCGGAGATCATGGGCCACGTTGTCGAGCGACTCGCGCATGGCCCGGATCAGCGATTCGTTCCGGTCGAGGACGGTGTTGAAATGCCGGGCCATCTCGGTCAGCTCATTGTCGCCCCGGGGACTCGGCACCCGGACGTCGTGGCGTCCCTCCTCGAGGATGCGTCGGGCCGTCCGGGTGACCTCGCGGATCGGACGGGTGGCGCTCCAGGCGAAGAGGCCGCCACCGAGAAGGGCGATGCCGACGGCTGCACCACCGAACTGCCAGAACGCGCGGCGCAGGGTGCTTGCCAGGACCGCCCGGCTGTCGGTGGTCCTACCCACCTCCAGGATCACCCCGTTGGCGAGCTGGCCCTCGGTCAGGAGGAAGTCCCGCATCGCATCCTTGGGGATCCGCAGCTCCCGGACTTTTTCGACCACGTATAGGCCCTGGCTGGGTTCGGGCACCTGTCGGGTCCGAACCGCCCACCATTCCTCCGGCACCTCCGTGAGCAGCACCTGGGTGCCGCCCCGGCTGAGGCGGACGTAGAGGGAGGTCACGCCGGGAGACTGGGCGCTGCTGCGGACAGCCGCCCGGAGGGCCTCCACTCCCTGTCGCAGGTAGATGTCGGCGAACCGCCGGTACAACACCTCGAGCTCGGCCCCGGCCCGACGCTCGAGACGCGAGGCGAGGTCGTCGTACAGCGCCACGAACAGGCCGGCCGAGGCGACGACGAAGATCAGCGCGAACCACGCGCTGAGCCGCACGGCGAGCGACCGATGCAGGGGATCAACGGATCGGACGAAGGACATACCCCACCCCACGGATCGTGTGGATGCGCTGCTTGTCGGGATCGACCTTGTTGCGAAGCCGGTGGACGAGCACGTCGACCACGTTGGTCTGGGGGTCGAAGCTGTAGTCCCAGACGTGCTCGAGGATCATGGTCTTGGTCACGGTCCGACCTGGATTGCGCATCAGGTACTCGAGCAGAGAGAACTCGCGGGGCTGGAGATCGACCCGTTCGCCCGCCCGGGTGACCTCACGGCTGAGGAGATCGAGGATCAGGTCCCCGGCGACCAGCCGGGTCGGTTCCATGCCCCCCTGGGTCGCACGCCGGATCAGGGCCTGCACCCGGGCCAGGAGTTCCGAGAAGGCGAATGGCTTGGTCAGGTAGTCGTCCCCACCGGCCTGGAGCCCCTTCACCCGGTCGTCGACCGTCGCCCGGGCACTCAGGAAAAGAATGGGGAGCCGGGACCCCTTGGCCCGGAGTCGCTGGACCACGGAGAGGCCGTCCAGCTTGGGCACCATGATATCGACGACGGCAGCGTCGAAGGTCGTGATCTCGGCAAGACCGAGTCCGGCCTCGCCATCCGCGGCATGGTCGACCGCGAAGCCACTCTGCTTGAGCCCCTTCACGAGGAACGAGGCGATCTTGGGATCATCTTCAATGACGAGCACTCGCACGACCTGGAGGCTAGTCCATCCCCATGGTCCCGGACGAGCGAAGTTCTCGGGCGGCGACATGCCCTGTGCTGACCGCGGCCGATGAAACGGGCGGAAAAAGTTCCAGAGCGGACGGCCCCCTGCATTTGCCGGTTCACCCGGATTGCGCGGAACCCTATCCTCCGATCCCGGTGTCCCTTCCCTCAGTCCCAACGCGCCGCTGGCCTGCCGTTCCGGAGCGCCACTGGTTCTGGATGCTCCAGTTTGCCGGCTGGACCCTGTCGAGATCGACATCGCCCCCGACGCCGCCGGCATCCCTGTCCCCACGTCGCTGGTCCAGCCCCTCATCGAGAACGCCATCAAGTTCGGCCGACTCACCAGCCCGCTTCCGCTCCGGGTCCGCATCGGCGCCCGGAGGGATGCGAGCCACCTCCACCTGGAGGTCGCCAACTCAGGCGTTTGGGTCCCCGAAGGAACAGGTACCGGCATCGGACTCGCCAACCTCCGGCGGCGCCTCGCCCTGATCCTGGGAGACACGGCAACCCTGACGACCTCGGTCCGTGACGGCTGGGTCCATGCCGCGGTCCGTGTTCCGGTCCCGGCCCCTGGGGGGATCCGCTGATGTGTGCGATCCTCGTCGATGACGAACGCCTGGCCCGGAAGCGCCTGACCACGCTGCTGGCCCGGCACCCGGAGGTCCGTATCGTCGGTGAAGCCAACTCCGTCGGGGCGGCACGAGACCTCATCGAGAAGGTCCGACCCAACCTCGTCTTCCTCGACATCCAGATGCCCAAGGCCGACGGCTTCGAGCTCATCCAGGCACTGCCGATCGAGGCGGCCGTGGTCTTCGTGACCGCCTACGACCAGCACGCGCTGAGGGCGTTCGATGCCGCGGCCCTCGACTACCTGCTGAAGCCCGTGTCTGCGGAACGTCTGGCCGAGGCCGTCCGCAGGCTGCGCATCCGGCTCAAGACCGATGCCCGTGAGGTCCTCGTGGGCGACTCGAGGAACTGGACCCGAATCCCGCTCCGGGACATCGCCGTCATCCAGGCCGAGGGCGCCTACACCCGGGTCCTGCGCGGGGCGACGGAATCCCATCTGGTCCGTCGCACCATGGCGGAATGGCTCGACCTCCTGCCGCCCGACGACTTCATCCGGGCCAGCCGATCGCTGCTGGTCAACCGCTCCCAGATCGCCGGCCTGCGATCTCGGAGCCGGGACGACGGGGAGCTGCTGATCCGAAACCGCACCTTTCCCATTCCGCTGGGCCGGACCGCGCTCCGGGCCCTGCGGGAGGAGTACCCGGTCGAGATCCGACCCCGGAACGAATCCACCACCGCAACGTGACCCCTCCGGCCGGGGAGGAAGGCCAGGTCCGCATCCAAGGGGTACCCCCCTTGCATCCTCAATCCTCTCCATCCTTCCCCGGTCTCCCTCCTCCGCAGGCACCCGCATGGCCCGAGCGCCAGGGCGCCGCACCCGCCACCGGTCCTTCGGACGCCGCCCATGCGTCCGGCTGCTCTTTGCTCTTTGCCCTGGCCCCCAACGTGGCGAGACTCCGTGGAGTGTCGTTTCCGATGGAGCCCTCCCTGCCCACATTCCGCCGTCGCACGAGGCCTTCGCGGACGCTCGGCTTCTGGGTCGTGGTCCTGGGGTTCCTCTGCGGCCTCGCCTTCCCCGGGGCAAGGGCCCAGGACGGTGCGGAGCGTCTGGCCTACGAGGCGGCCCTGAGGGATTTCGACCTCGGCCAATGGGAACGGGCGGCCGCCTCCCTGGCCGCGTTCTCGAACACTCATCCCGAATCCCGGCTCCGCCCGGAGGCGGAGTCCCGGCTCCGGTTCGCCGAGGCCGAACGCAGCTGGGCCGCCGGGGACTGGTCGGGGTCGGCGCGTTCGTTCTCCAACTACCTTGCATCCCCGACGCCCCCTCCAATGGCGGCGGTGGCCTCCATCCGACTGGCCCAATGCCGGCTCAAGGAAGGTGAACCGGCCGCCGCGCTGGAGAGCCTCCAGTCGACCAACGGGGCGTTTGCCCAGGCCCTCCAACTGCGCTCGGACGCCCCGCTCGTCCTCCGTGGACTTCTGACCCGGGCCGAGGCGCTCCAGGCGCTGAAGCGGCCGGCCGAAGCGATCGCGGCGCTCCAGGACGCCGAGTCCCTGGCGTCGTCCCCACGGGAGAAGGCGCTGCGGTGGCGGGTCCTGGCCGGTCTGCGCGAGGATTCGGGCCAACCCGCGGAGGCGGCCCGGGCCGCGGAGGCGTGGGGCAGGATCCTGGCCGAGGAGGGGCTCCCCGAGACGCGGGCCGAGGCCAACGCCCTCGCCGGGAGGCTCTGGGGCCGAGCCGGGGATCGTGGCGCAGCCGAGGCCGCCTACGCCCGCAACCTTGCCCCCGAGACCCCTCTCGACCGCCAGCGGGAGGCCACCCTCGCCCTGGCGGATCTCGCCGCAGGGCAGTCCGACTGGACCCGGGCACGGGAGCGGCTGGAGACCTACCTGACCGGGCATCCCGACGATCCCGGTGCAGCGGAATTCCACCTCCGGATCGGCCAGTCGCTGCTGCAGCAGTTCCTGCAGGAGCGCAGCCTCGCCAACGCCCCGGCTGGTGGCGCGGCGCTGCTGACACGGGGGATCGGGCAGTTCTCGGAGGGACTGAAACGATCGCCCTCCCCGCTGTGTGCCGGAGAACTCCGTCTCGGCCGGGGCTGGGCCCTCTGGGAATCGCTCGAGGCCAAGGATCCGCCGGAGCGGATCCAGGCCGCGGCATCCGATTTCGAGGCCGCCCTGCCACTGCTCCCGCCCGGATGGGAGAGCTCCGTCGCCCGCTTCAAGCTCGCCGACGCGGAGCTGCGTCTGGGCAACCCCGCCAAGGCGCTGAAGCAGCTGAGGGATCTGATCCGGGACTCCGGCACGAATGCCCGTGTCCAGAAGGAGCTTCTGCCCAAGGCATTGGTCCAGGCCGCCCAGGCTGCGGTGGGTGCCCGGGAGCCAATCGCCGCACGGGAATCCGCCGAGGAACTCATCCAGCGCCGACTCCCGGAGCCGGAGATCGCCCCCTCGGTGATGATCGTGGCCCAACTGCTGGCGGAGACGGGGGATCCGGAGGCGGGGCGTGGACTGCTGCGGCGCTTCCTGAAGGACTATCCGTCCGGGACGTCGGCGCCGGATGCGGAGCTCGGACTCGCTGCGATCGAGCTCCGAACCCGGGCCTGGGGACCGGCGGTCGGAGCCCTCGACCACTGGATCGCCACCCATCCGGACCATCCCCGCCGACCCCAGGCGGAATTCGACCGCGCGTGGGCGATGGTCCAGGCCGGGCTCACGGACAACGCCGTGGCGCGCTTCACCGAGATCGCCGCCCGGTTCCCGACCGACCCCATCTCGCAGACCGCCTCCCTGTGGCTGGCCGACCACTCCTTCTCGCAGGGCGACTATGCCCAGGCCGAACGGCTCTGTGTGAACCTCCTGACCAACACCGCCTGGCGGGGCAGCCCCCAATGGCACGAGGCCCGGCTCCGTGCCGCGGAGTCGGCGCGCCGACGCCAGAGCGTCGCCAGCGCCCGGGAACAGTTCCTCGAACTGCTCAACGATCGGACCACCCCGACCCCGCTTCTCCCCCAGGCCTATCTCTCCCTCGGTGAGACCCACGTGCAGACCCCGAGGGCCGACGATGCGACCCCGGTGGAGCCCTACCGGAGGGCCCTCGAGGCGTTCACGGCGGCGGCCCAGTTCACCAACTCGCCGGTGTCAATCGCCGCCCTCGGCCGCATGGCCGACTGCCACCTGCAGCTCGCGACCCAGTCGACTAACAGCTACGCCAAGGCGGACGAGCTCTACCGGCGGATCATCGCCTTGCCGAGGGCCGACATCACCGCCCGATCGAAGGCGTCGGTCGGCCTCGGTGTGGTCGCCGAGAAACGGGCCGCCCTGCAGTCGGAGGCGGCCGCAAAATCCCTGCAGGAGGCCGCGCTCAACCACTACCTCGATGTCGTGAACGGCTCGCTCGCCCGGCCCGGGGAGGCCGCCGATCCGTGGTGGCTCAAGGAGGCGGGACGCGAGGCCGGACGTCTCCTCGAGGCGGCCGGACGCTGGCGGGAGGCGGCCACCCTCTACGATCGGCTTGCCGGGGAACTCCCCGCCCTCAAGGCCACCCTCGAGCTCCGGTCCCGTCAGGCCCTGCAACGGATTCAGCAGTGACCAGGGCCAGGTCCCGACATCGCACTGTGGGCCCGTCTTGTCCGACCCGTCCACACCACTCCGGGGGGAGTTGATCCAGGACAATTGATCCTCGCCAAACCCGACTCCTCGGGGAATTTTTCGGCACCCTCGAGACGGGTTCGGTCCGAACACCCCACCCACGATGCCCCTACTCCCCTTCAAATCTCTCCGTCACCTCGGCCGGATGATTCTCCTCCTCCTCGCCATCGGATGCCGGACGGTCGCGTCGGAACCCGCGTTGGTGGGGGTCGGGGCCCTCTGGCGCTATAATCCGCGCGGCCTGCCGGCGCCGGAAGGCTGGAACCAGTCCGGCTTCGACGACAGCGCCTGGCCCGAGGACCGGTCCGGCTTCGGTCGGACCACCTGGGGGGAAACCACGCTGCTGCCCTGGACGGACCGGGGGTCTGGCACGGTGCTCTTCCGGACGACGTTCCAGGTCGACGATCCCGGAACGATCCAGAGCCTCGCCCTGCTCTGTGACTGGCAGGGCGGGTTCGTGGCCTATCTCAATGGGCAGGAATGCCTGAGACGGGGTCTCGCCGGAACCCCGGGAACCCCGGTGGCCTTCGACCAGAAGGCCACCGGGTTCCGGTCCGCCGGATCGGCGGAGGTCCTGTCCCTCGACACCGCCGTCCCCCTGCTCCGCTCCGGGACCAACCTCCTGGCCATCGCGGTCCATCCGACCGCCGGCAGCGGTACCGACGTGGCCCTGGTGCCCGAGCTCCTCGCCAACTTCACCCGGGGACCCTACCTCCAGTCCGTCCTCACCCACCAGGCGCTCGTGATGTGGCGGACACTCGAGCCCCAGGCCGGCCGGGTGGAGATCGGACTCTCCGCCGACCTCTCCGATGCCCGCACGGTGGAGTCCAGGGGCCGGACCCCTGTCCAGGAGGTCCTGCTGTCGGGACTGCCCGCCGGCACGCGCCACTACTATCGGGTGCGCACCGACACGGCCTCGTCGCCGGTGCTGTCGTTCCGGACGCTCCCGTCCGGGGGGGATCTCGACGTCGCCCTGATCGGGGATTCCGGCGCCGGCAGCGCGCCGCAGTTCGACGTGGCGCGCAACCTGAACCGGACGCGGTACGACGTCCTGCTGCACCTCGGGGATGTCGTGTACCCGGCACCCTACCCTGGCCTTTCCGACACCCGTTTCCTCTCCGTCTACCGGCCCACGCTGAGGTCGACCGCGTCCTTCTACGTCTGGGGAAACCACGACCTCTACATCCCGGCGGAGCATCTGCTCGAATCGATCCGGACACCGACCAACAACGTCCCCGCCGAACGTCACATCGCGGACCGGACCCGGCCGGAATTCTACTACTCGTTCGACGCCGGAGAGGCGCACTTCACGATGCTCTTCTGGCCCTACTCGAGCCAGTACGCGATCCGGCCGGGATCCCCGCAGCTGGAATGGGCGGAACGCGATCTCTCGGGCAGCGCCAAACCCTGGAAGTTCCTCTGTGTCCACAACCCCCCGGCCACCTCCGGCGGGCACCGATTCGATGATTACGACGGCAACGAGATCCCCGACAGTCAGGAGGTCGCCGCGATGCTGATGCCTCTGGCCGCACGTCACGGTGTCCAGATGATCTTCTCGGGGCACGACCACAACTTCGAGCGCCACCATCCCTCGCAGGGCACCCATCGCATCGTCAGCGGCGGAGGGGGCATCATTCTCTACGGCCTGGTGGAGCGCGACACCGGCAGTGCGTTCTTCGAGCCACGATGGCATCACGTCGACCTCCGGCTGCGTGGGGATCGGCTGCGGCTCCGGGCGATCGACAGGACCGGGCTGGTGTTCGACGGCCTCGAATTCCGTCGTTCCGAACCGGGGTCGGACGACCCGGACGGCGACGGGCTGGGGGCGGCGGCGGAGCTAGCGGCGGGGACGCGGCAGGACACGCCGGACACCGATGGCGACGGGCTCCACGACGGCTGGGAATTCCTGGAGGGAACACGGCCGGACCTCTCGGACCGAAAGGCGGATTCAAGCCATTTGCTACGCTGGAACGAACGGGAGACGGTCCTCGACACCCCCGTCGTCACCATGGTCCGGGACGCCCTGGGCCGGCGGGAACTGCGGTGGCTGGGGCGGGCGGATCACCGGACCCTCCTGGAGGAGGCCGCCACTCCCGATGGACCCTGGACCGAGGTGCCGGACCGACCCGCCGGTGACCGTTTCCGGACCGATCCCCAGCGGTGGCGGATCCCGTCCGACGACGCCTCCCGGTACTTCCGGATCCGTCTCGTGGCCGAGTAGGCGCACCCTTCCTCCCGGGAGTATGGGCGGACACAGGTCGGACGCAGGTCTCCCTAGTTTTGTGGACTTGGCAGAGGCTCCCCCGCCCGCCACCGTGACACGGTCGGGACACAAACCAACCCGAGCCCCCATGTCCTCCAACCCAGTCCAGATCTTCTGGCGCCAGCCCTGGAACGCCCAGGCGCGGCGCACCCTCGCAGATGCCCTGGACCCCATGGGGTTCTGCCTCGGGGAACTGGCCTCGCAGCGCCTCGATGTCGGCACCGGCACCGTGGGTGGCCTCCCGGTCCCTGAGTGTGTCTTCTGGGGCCCGGCCGGTGCCGGCTGGTGCTGCCTGCACCTGACCCAGGGCTGGGAGCATGCGGGGCGGCTTGCCGACGAACTGGCCCGCGTCTCCGGACAGCCCTGCCTCGTGATGACCGACCACGACCAGGAGGCCTGG
Source organism: Verrucomicrobiales bacterium (assembly GCA_005801385.1). Classification (GTDB taxonomy): domain Bacteria; phylum Verrucomicrobiota; class Verrucomicrobiia; order Limisphaerales; family UBA9464; genus UBA9464. The sequence goes on from SYEM01000054.1 coordinate 16,439, forward strand.
AGCCTCGACCTCGTGCAGTCCGGCCTCCCCACCCGGAGGTTTCTCAGCCATGACCATCTTCAGCCTGCCGTCGCGCCGGGCGAGGCGCTCGGCGCGGACACGCTCGGCGGTCTGATCGGGGTGCCCCCGGAACGGCTGGCCGGATACCTGAAGGTCCAATCCCTCGAGAACCCCAGTCCGGAGAAGGTGCATCCCCAGGACCGATTCACCCTCGGTGAGGCCTGGGTCCGTGTGGACCTGCTCCGCGCCATGGGCATCGCCTTTGCAGGGCCCACGGAATCAGCCCTCGGACGCTTCTGCCGTATCCTCCCGAAGTCCGGGGAAACCCCGGAGGCACCCGCAACGCAGCCGCGGGTCCAGGTGCAGACCACGCCCCGGTCGCCCTGGCAGTGGAACTGATCCGGGACCCGGGGACCTCAGAGCTGCCAGTGGTCGATGCCCGCGGCCTGGTAGTCGGACGGACGGAAGAATCCCTTCACGTCCATCACCAGGGGAGGCTTCCCGGCGCCGAGGCTGCGGATCCGGTCCAGGGTGAACTCCGCCGCCAGGACCCGGTGCCGCACGGCGAGGATCACGGCGTCGTAGGGGCCCGAGGCCGCCACGTCGGGGATCAGTCTGAGCCCATATTCGCGCTCCACCTCGTCCGGATCCGCCAGCGGGTCATGGGCCTTCGCCTCGATCCCATAGAGGGCCAGCTCTCGGTGGATGTCGATCACGCGGGTGTTCCGGATGTCGGGCACGTTCTCCTTGAAGGTCCAGCCGAGGATGAGCACCCGGGCCCCCTTCACGGGACGATCGGCCTCGATGAGCCGCTTGACCGTCTGGGCCGCAATATGGTGGCCCATCGAATCGTTGATCCGGCGTCCGGCCAGGATCACCTCGGGGTGATATCCAAGGCTCTCGGCCTTGAAGGTGAGGTAGTAGGGATCGACCCCGATACAGTGACCGCCGACCAGGCCGCGGGCATCGACCACTGGCAGCTCTGAGGTCC
>SYEM01000055.1 GCA_005801385.1 Verrucomicrobiales bacterium
AGCTTCCGGAGTGCCTGTGACATCAGGCGGGCCTGCATGCCCATCGTCGCCATGCCCATCTCACCCTCGAGCTCCGCCTTCGGACCCAGGGCGGCCACGGAGTCGACCACGATGATGTCGAGCGCATTGGACCGGGCGAGGGTCTCGCAGATGCTCAACGCCTCCTCGCCGGAATCCGGCTGGGAGACCAGCAGTTCGTCGAGATTCACTCCCAGCTTCCGGGCGTAGGCTGGATCCAGTGCGTGCTCGGCATCAATGAACGCCGCGGTGCCGCCCATCTTCTGGGCGTTGGCGATCAGGTGGAGCATCAGGGTGGTCTTGCCAGAGGACTCCGGGCCGTAGATCTCGACGATCCGACCCCGAGGCACTCCGCCGACTCCCAGGGCAAGATCGATGGCGAGGGCGCCCGTGGGGATCACCTCGATCGGGCGGATGACCTGCTCGCCGAGGCGCATGATGGCGCCGTCGCCGAAGGACTTGGTGATCGTCGAGATCGCGCTCTCAAGATCCTTCTGCTTCTGGGTGTTGGGTCGCGCCTCGGCAGAGGCGGAGGTCTTGGAGTCCGGGGTCTTGGAGTCGGTCTTGGAGGGAGCGGGCATGGTCGGTCAGTGCGTTGGTATTAGAGTGCGATGTCGAGGCTAGGAGGGGTCTCCCCCAAGTCAATCGCGTGAAATAGGGATACCTGCATCCCTCGGACATCCGCAGACCCACCCCGGAAATTTCGGGGCCGCTGGCGACCTCAGTAGTAGTAGACCGTGTCGGAGGACGGTCCGCCCTTGGCCCGGGCCCGGATCTGGGCCTTGGGACGGTTGATGACGGAGCCATCGGCCTGGCCGACCGGCTGGTCGGGCGTGGCCGACCACGCCCACAGGGGTTTACTCTGGTTGCCGCGTCCGAACTTCCCGAGATGCCCCACGTCCCAGAGTGCGGTGCCCGGGGAATCGCTCACCCGATGGGTGATGAAGGCCCGGCGGCTCTCGCATTCGTCCTCGTTGAGGGGCCACGGTGGCTCCGTGCTGGGATCGTTGGGATCCACCTTCCCATCCTTGTTGAGGAACTTCATGGCCGGGTTGGCCGTGAAGTTCGCGAACCACATGTAGGGCGTATAGACGTTCGCCGCCGTGGTGTCCCAGCCCCCGTAGTCGCGGGTGCTCTTGTCGGCGAAGTTCGCCATGCTCTCGTAGTTGAGCCAGAGCCGGCCGAAGGACTTCCGGGTGACGGGACAGATCAGGATCGCCGAGTTCGGGAGGTATTTGCCCTTGAGCAAATTGACAATGCTGTCCTTGCGCCCACCGGTCCGATGGTAGTCGGGACTGCCGTCGTCATGGACCGGGAACTTCCCTCGATGGTCCGACGAATACAGGATCTGGGAGAGGTACTGCTGTCGGATGTTGTTCAGGCAGGCGCTGCGCATGCCGGAATACTTGGCGCGGGCGAGGGCTGGCAGGAGCATGCCGGCCAGGATCGCGATGATGGCGATCACCACCAGCAGCTCGATCAGCGTGAAGGCCGCACCCCGCCTCCGGGAGGGTGCGCCAATGGGGGTGGGGGAACCATTCATCGGGTACACCTTCCGATGCGATGAACCCTACACCAAGTCAATGATCAAGACCGGGGCAGCACCACCGGATCGCGCCCCCCCGGGTCTGCCGGCGCCCCAGGGCCAACGGTTCGGGCCGATCGAAACGCATCCGGAGCCTCGCCGGAACGAGGGCCCTCTGGACTTCCCGGCCTGCTGCTGGTAGGCATCCCAATCCCAACACGGGAAAAACATCTTCAGCCTATGAACGCGCTTCTTCGATGGTTGGCCCCGGTCGCCCTGATCGTCCCGGTGGCCCTCGCCCAGAACAACACACCCGCCGCCGGAGCCACCAACTCCACGCCGATCGCCGATCGCTTCAAAAGCGTCCAAGAGAAGAACAGCTACGCCATTGGCGTCATGATCGCGACCGACATGCAGCGCAACCTGAAGCGCGGCGGCTATGAGATCGACCCCGAGGTCGTCGGCAAGGCCTTCGCCGAGGCGTTCGCCGGCAAGCCCACGATCGTCACCACCGCCGAGGCCGAATCCGTCGTCCGCGCCTACGGCACCGAGCTGCGCCAGAAGGCCGAGGAGAAGCGCCGGGTCGAGAGCGACAAGAACAAGGCCGACGGCGAGAAGTTCCTCTCCGAGAACAAGGCAAAGCCCGGCGTGATCACCCTCCCGAGCGGCCTCCAGTACAAGGTCGTCACCGAGGGCAAGGGACCGAAGCCCGGGACCAACGACATGGTCGTGACCCACTACCGCGGCACCCTTCTCGACGGCACCGAGTTCGACAGCTCCTATGCCCGCGGAAATCCCGCCACCTTCGGCCTGACCGGTGTCATCAAGGGCTGGCGCGAGGCCCTGCAGCTCATGCCGGTCGGCTCCAAATGGGAGCTCTACATCCCGTCCGACCTCGCCTACGGCCCGCAGGGATCGCCCCCGAAGATCGGTCCGAATGCGGCGCTGAAATTCGAGGTCGAGCTCCAGGAGATCAAGGCGCCGGCCGCCCCCGCGGCCGCGGCACCCGGTAGCGGCGCGGTGACCAGCGACATCATCAAGGTCCCCAGCAAGGCCGAGCTCGAGAAGGGCGCTAAGGTCGAGGTCATCAAGAAAGAGGACCTCGAGAAGCTCCAGAAGGAAGCCGCCGCCCGTCGGGCCACCAATCCCCCGACACCGGTCCCGCCGACCAAGTAATCCGGATCGTCATCCCGGAAACGCCACGAGGCCCTGGATTCCCAGGGCCTCGTTTCGTTTCCACCCGTGCTGCCGGACCGGACGGGGCGGCGCGATCCGCACCCGCCCCTCCCCAACCCGCTCACTCCCACTCGATGGTGCCGGGGGGCTTGCTGGTGAGGTCGAGGACGACGCGGTTCACCCCGCGGACCTCGTTGGTGATGCGCGTCGAGATCTTTTCCAAGAGCGCATAGGGCAGACGGACCCAGTCGGCCGTCATGCCGTCCTGCGACTCCACCGCTCGGATCGCGATCGTGTAGTCATAGGTCCGCTCGTCGCCCTGCACGCCGACCGACCGCACCGGTAGCAGCACGGCGAAGGTCTGCCAGGTCTTGTAGTAGAGCCCGGCCTCCTTCATCTCGGCCACCACGACGGCGTCGGCCTGGCGGAGGATCTCCAGCTTCGACGCCGTGATCTCGCCCAGACATCGCACGGCCAGTCCCGGACCCGGGAACGGCTGGCGATGGACGATCTCCTTCGGCAGCCCGAGCTCGAGTCCCAGCTGGCGCACCTCGTCCTTGAAGAGGCATCGCAGCGGCTCGAGCAGGGCGAACTTCATCCGCTTCGGCAGACCTCCGACGTTGTGGTGGCTCTTGATCATGTGGGCCGGATTGCCCGCGATCGGAACCGACTCGATGACGTCCGGATACAGCGTCCCCTGGGCGAGGAACTTGGCCTTGCCGGCGCGCTTCGTCGCCTGGTCGAAGACGTCGATGAACGTCTTGCCGATGATCTTCCGCTTCCGCTCCGGATCGGTGACGCCCTTCAGCGGCTTGAGGAAGGCCCGAGTGGCCTCCTCGTACTGGAGCCGGATCCGGAAGTGTTTCCCGAACACCTCCTGGACCACCTCGGCCTCCCGGGCCCGCAGCAGAC
>SYEM01000056.1 GCA_005801385.1 Verrucomicrobiales bacterium
GAACGTGGTGTAGTTCTGGAAGGCGGCCGCACGGCCGATCGCGCGAACCTCGTTCACACCCTTGGGATTGCCCACATTGACCAGGAACGACGGGCTCAGAGCGTTGAGTGCCCATCGGGCCTGCAGACCGCCGGAAGCCCAAGCGTCGACAGGATCCGTCACCGGACCGCTGGTCACGCTGGTGACCTTGGTGCTGATGTCGAAGTCGCCAGCGATTTCCTCGTAGGCGAACTGCTGCACGTCACCCGGCTGGTCGACGTTCGAGGCGGCCGCCCAAGCCACGAGGCCAGGGCCGGCAATCGTCATCGTGTCACCGCCAAACCGGACAGAACCTTCCGGCAGAGTCACCGGGAGGGTTTCCGTCGGCTTGATCAGCGCGGTCTTCAGCGGCATCAACGGCTCACGAGGAGCAACGAAGGTGCCGATACGGATGATCTGGACCGAGTAGTTCGAGGGATTCTGCTGCCCTTCGAGGTCGGTTCCGACATAGCCATTGCCACCGTACGCATTGTTCGGCGGGGCTCCCGAGCCGGTGTCGTTCATCGTCGAGAAGCCGAAGATCAGCTCCTTGTTGAGCGGCAGGGTCTTCGGAGCCGCATCGAGGGCGGCCCACTCCTTGCCGTTGTAGGACACGTAGAACAGGAAGTCATCACCCTTGCGGGTCATGCGCAGCCACCGGGACGACAGAGCAGAGCTCTCCGGGTCGACGGTTCCTGCGGCGTCGATCGCGCGCTCATCGAGGTAGTATCCCTTGATGCCACCGATCGGCGTGGTCCAGGCGAAGCCCGGGTTGCCGTTGCCATATCCAGCGCCCGGCTCCTCACGCCACAGCGGGATGCCCGCGCGGTTCGGGGCCGAACCCTCGATGTACGTGGTATTCGCCACCATTGCCACCTTGGTGCCGTCCTGGGTGTACTCGGAACCGGCGACGTACTCGGACTCACGCATCATCAGGCCGGAGTTGGCCCAGGCTGCGGTATTGGCCGGACGGTCGTTGCGGCTGACCTCCACGGAGACGTCGAAATCCCCGGTCAGCTTGGGTCCGCTGACGTAGTGGATGTAGTCGCCCGGATTCCAGGCGTTCGAACCGCCGCCGATGATCTCGATCTCGGTCTCGGTGTCACCCGAGGAGGTCGCAACGGCCTGGCCCTTGCGGTACGGATCGTCGCCCGCGGTGCGGACGTTCGGGTCGCCGCTCTGGATCAGACCGATGTCGGTCGACTTCCAGGCCGAGGCCTTGGCGGTGACGGTCGAACCGGCACGGATGCGGTTGCCCGCGGTATCCACGATGCCACCGAGCACGGTCACACTGAACGAGTCGGAGGTCAGACCGGTGACGGTCAGATAGACGGAGTCGCCACCGGCGCCCGGACGGACGGAGGTGACCGAACCCTGGCTCAGCTTGTAGTTGAACGGCTGGGTCGCGGAGAGCGAGTTGACGGGCTCCGAGAAGCGCACGCCCACGGTCTTCTTGTCGAGCGTACCGGCCGACACGAGCGCCGGAGGCGTGGTGTCGTCAGTGTCGGTCTCCATCAGCGACGAGAACTTCACGGTCGCGAGGTTCTTGCCACCGGTCTGGTCGGCCGAGTTGTAGCTCGCGGAGAAGGCATAGGCGCCGACGAGCAGCGTTCCCGGCCACTCCTGCCAGCGCTGGCCGATGAGCGACCAGTTCTTGCCGTCGGTGCCGACGTAGGCGGCGAACCAGTTGCCGACACGACGCAGACGCACCCATTGGTTGGGCAGGTTCTTGTCGACCCCACCGTAGGCGCGGCCGAAGGTCGTGTAGTTCTGGCCCTCGGTGGCGCGGCCGATGGCGCGCACCTCGTTGACGCCCTTGGGATTGCCGACGTTCACCATGAACGACGGGCTGATCGCGTTCACGCTGACACGGGCCTGGAGACCACCGGAGGCCCAAGCATCAACAGGATCGGTCTGGGGACCACTCTCGATGCTCTCGATCTTGGCGCTGACATCGAAGTCACCGGAAATGGACTCGTAGGCGAACTCCTGGACATCACCCGGCTGATCCGCGTTGGCGGCCGCCGGCCAGGCAACGAGACCCGGGCCCTTGATGGTGATGGCGTCGGGACCGGTAGGGGTCACGGAGCCTGCGGGAATCTCCACAGCAAGCGGACCCTCTGGGACGATCTGGGTAACCTGGAACTCCGAGACATCACCGGTGACCTTCAAGGTCGCTTCGGCGGTCTGGCCAGCACCCGTGATCGGGTTGGTCCACTTCAGCTGATACGTACCCGCGTCCTCGCTGCTGACGTTCTTGATTACGAGGGTGGACTTATTGATACCCAAGAGATTGGGCGCGGATTCCAAATGCTGTCCGTTGTGGTACCAATGGAAGGCATTCGGGCTGCCTTCGACGTTCGCGACGAGCGTGACTTCCGTTCCCGCGGCCACCGTCTGGCTGGCCGGGCTGCTGACGAGCTTTGCCGGGGTGTTCTGGATCTCGAACACGCCGAAGCCCGCGGAGCCGAAGCTCACGAGCACCTCGGACTTGTCGAGGTTCGAGGCGGCCGACTGGTCGGGGATGACCTGGATCCACGGATCGTACAGGTAGTCATGCCCAGCGGCGCCATTGGCCTCGATGATTTCGTCGTCCTCGTTGAAGTCGAGCTTCACCGAGCTCTTGCCCGAGGCGATGGACCCATCGAGACGATGGACCGCCAGCCAGGCGGGCTTGTTGATCTCGCCGAACTGGCTGTTCCAGGACGGGCCCGAGTAGGCGACGATGTAGTCGAGCGTCGGATTGGCCTGCAACGCGAAGTTCCAGTTGCCGTCGTAGCGGGTCATCCCGTCGACCTCGTGGTCGAGGGGCAGACCATCCTTGCCGGCCGCCTCCCAGTTGAACGCCGGCAGACCGCCGAACGCCGTCTCGTTGCGGATATATAGGCCCACATTGGGCTGCTTGTTGTACTCCGCAGTGGGATACGGATTGTCGAGGTTCAGGGTGTAGCGGTTCGGGCGGGCCGGCCATCCCGTGCCCGGGAAGTGGCCTGCGTACACGACCGAAATCCGGCTCGCGGTCTTGCCACCGTAGTTGTCGGCGAACTCAACCGGGAACGAGGACAGACCGCCGAGGGCGTAGTCGTTACGGCGAGCACCGTTGTCACGGTTGTCGACGCGTCCGACCGGGAAGAAGGTGGTCCCATCGGTCGTCTTGAGGACCTGCGGATGATGACCGGCGCGCCAGGTGCCACCACCGGCGTAGATGACGGTGTTCAGACCGGAACCACGTACATGGAAGTCGCGGAAGCGCCAGCTGCGATACCCGTCACCGTTGGTGAGACCGTCGCCGATCGCTTGGACCTGCTCGGCGTAGACAAGCGTGGGGGTCGACTCCCAACCACCACCGGCCTTGGGGGCGTAGCGGAGGATGAGGTGCTTGAAGTGCGAGTAGAGGTAGCGCTGCCCTTCCGCACCCTCGTCGAGAGCCACGCGCCACCAGGCATTGTTTGCATTCGTCTGGTTGCCCTTGTCGGCCGCCGTGACATCGATCCCGATGTCGGCTGGGGCCTGCAGGGATTCCTTCCAGGCGACGCCGAGAGGCTTGCCAGTGCTGGCATCGATCCAGATCAACGAGCGATCCGGATATTCCGCAGCCAAGGCCTTATCAGCGGCCGACAGGTTCGCGTCGGTCTCGTTGATGCCGTTCTCGCGGACGCCGAGCAGCAACCGGTTCGCATCGTAGCGGATCAGCTGGCTGTAGGCGTCGACGATGTCGGTTCCATTCAGGGCGATGCTGGGAGCCCCCTGCTTTTTCAGGATGGGCAGCACGTTCGCAGGGGCAACGCCCTGCACACCGTTGATGTGCTGGAACCACTTCACGGACACCTCCTGCGCGGAGGTAACCTGCACTGCCAGAGCTGCAACAGCAGCCGGTAGTATCGTTTTGTGTAGTTTCATGTTGGTTTGTCTTTCCGTGGGCCGTTTGGACCTCGGATTCGCCTGAACCCGACGGCAACTCACCCGCGCAAAGGAGCATCTGGCCCCAGGCCAGGACTCCAAAAAGGGAAAGCAAGTGGCAATCGTTCGCTCAGGCGGAACGCTCTCATTGGCACCAAGACGTCACTTTTTGTCGAGTGGCGATTTGACAAATCACCCCCACGTAATTCCAGCCCCGCAAGCCTTGCCGTCACCCAGCCGATCGGCCTACGGATCGATCACCAACTCGGTCGCCGCAGGTTCAATCGTTTGGATCCGTGGCGCCTTCCCGGGCCGCCGAATCCAGACCCCCGTAGGCATCTCAGGCGTCGCCATGACGATCACCGGGCTGTCCTGGGAGAGATAGCCGGAACCCGCCCGGATTTCCTGAACTGGTCCCATCCGGGTCCCTTGGAACACCAGACGCACCTGGGACCCGATCCCCGACAGGGTGTTCGAGTCCCCACGAATTCGGACCCTCAACCCCCTCCTACCCCCCTCGTTGCGGAGGATCTGGGTGAGCTCCCGATTCTGGGTCAGGACCAGGTCGGACCGGCCGTCCTGGTCAAAATCGGCCACCGCGACGGCCCGTTGCTCGCCTGGAATAGACAGGCCAGACTCCATTGGGCTCCAGGGGACCAGCCCTCCTTTTCCATCTCCCCTGAGGAATAGTCCTAAACCCGCGTCATCCCGGTCGGTCTCAGGCTGAGAACCCGAAAAATTCTGAGCGAGCACCACATCTTGAAACCCGTCACCATCGAAGTCGGCCGCAGCCACCCCGAACGCCGGCGACCACTGGGCCTCGGGGGGCAGCGGTCGGGCAGTGAAATGGTCCCCTCGATTCAGGAACACCATGGAGTCCAAAACCCTCGCCTCGGAAACTCGCGCTGAAGCGGCGGCGGTCCCTAGGAGGTCCGAAAACCTGGCCCTTCCGAATTGGCGCCGGGTCGGAAACCGCTCCAGAAGGGAAGGCCAGGACTCGGTCAGGCGCCGCCACGACGTCTGGGGCATTTCATCTGCGTCGCTTGATTCTTGAACTGTTTCAACCCATTCCAGGGTTTCGTTACCGTCAAAGTCTCCCGAAAAAAGCCGAACTGCACCTCGGGTATACCGGTGATTTCGCCCCCAATTAGCAGCCACAAGATCAAGACGCCCATCCCCGTCGAGATCCACCGGGCACAATCCCTGCCACCAGCCCGTGGCCTGGCTCAGACGATTCGTGACCCCGGTTTCCTCCCACCGGACGGGGACATCCCAATCGGTCCAGCGACCCCGATCGTTCCGGAGGCAATGGAGAGGTCCCCATTCGGTCGCCACCATCAAATCGGGGTCTCCATCAGAATCGATATCGCTAAAGGTGGCGCCAGTCACCAATCCCAGTCGCCTCCACATCGGTGAGTCTGCGTCCGTGGCGACCCAGCCATGGGGCGTCTGACGGAACAGTCCGGAGGGAGCTGGATCGGGGTACTTCCCGGGGATCGCCCGCCCCCCCACAAAGAGTTCCAGAAATCCATCCCCATCCACATCCGCCATCGCCAGGGGTCCTGGAACCGCACCGAGGGGGATGCCGCCGGGACGGACCCCTCCCGACTGCAGGTCGAGGATCCGTACTCCTCCTGACGCCTTGGGGGCTTCGTAGTTGCTGAAGGCCACCAGAAGATCCGGTGCACCGGAAGGCTTGGGCTGAATCAGGATCCCCAACTGGTCCAGGGGCGTCGGCCGCTCGAACAGCGGCCGACCGTCGGGAACAAAGTTCCCACGGCCGTCATTCAAAAACCCGGCGATCCGTCCGCTCCGGCCACTGCCGATCACCAGATCGTCCCATCCATCACCGTTCAGGTCCCCCCAGCACGCCGCGGGTCCGAGGTTGGCCAGGGACCGGGGCAACAAGGACGGCTTCGAGAGATCGTCGAACACGGGATCCCGGTGTCGATGCACCACTCCCGTCCTGACCGGCACGAAGAGTGGGGTCGGAGGTGACGTGGCAGGCTGGACCGATGCCGAGTCCGGCTCCAACACCTCCACCATCCCACTGGGCGGGAGGTTCGACACCACACTGAGGCGTCCACTCCGCCACCGCACTTCGAGTCGGAGTCGTGCTCCACTGGATCCCGAGGCAAAGACCCGAACCGGATCATCCCCTGACGCGTAGCGCCCGCCACTGGCGATCTCCTGGCGCTGGAGGACCGGACCTCCGTGCACGGTGATCTGCGCCCCAATGCCCTGGGTATTCGGGGAACGACCTCGAAGTCGCACCTGGAGCCGGGGCGCGGTGGCCTGATTCTCCAGGAGGAAGGCGCCGCTGTTGAGGTTGTTGACGACGACATCGAGATCCCCGTCCTGATCCAGATCCGCCAAGGCCATGCCCTGGGAGACGCCGACCTGGTCAAACCCCCAGGTCTTCCCCACCTCCTCGAATCGGAACCCCCCTTGGTTGCGGTAGGCCAGATTGGGTTGGGCGAGCGACGGGAATCGCCGACGGAGTTGCAGCGCCTGGGCGTCGGTCAGTTTCTCCCGGATCCGGATCGCCTCGATCTCATCCGCCACGTCGGCATCCTGGACGTTCCTTTCAAATCCGGTGGACAGCAGGATGTCCTCCAGACCGTCGAGATCCACGTCGAGGAAGACCGGGGACCACGACCAGTCCGAGGCCTCGATCCCGGCCCACCAAGCGATCTCGGAGTACCACGTGCCGCCACGTCCGGCGAACAGGGTGTTCCGGGCTGTCTGGGGGCGGGCCTCGATTCCGGAGAACGGCTCCGCATCGGCCGTTCTGGGCGCCGCCTCCACCTGACGCTGGACCGGATCCCGACTCAGCATGTCGGTGACGAAGAAGTCGTCGAGGCCATCGCGGTTGAGATCCCCGAAGTCCACGCCCATGGAGAAGAAGCTGGTCTTGCGCAGATGGGTGCGCGGCAGTGCCCGGAATCCCCCTTTGCCGTCGTTCAGCCAGATCCTGTCGGGTGACCCCAGGTCGTTGCAGACATAGAGGTCCGGGGCGAGATCCCCATCGAGGTCGCGGAACTGGGCCGCCAGTCCCCAGTCGTACAACGGGGCCTTGAGAGGCTGGCCGGACTCGTCGAGGAACCGTCCGGAGGTGAACGGAACCGCCTCAAACCGACCGTCACCCCGGTTCAGGTAGAGACTGTCGGCTTCCCCATGTTCAGTGACCCGTCCCTCGGCATCCACCGAGAACCGACCGATCAGGCCCGGCTCGGTCGCCGACCTCCCATTGACGGACACCACAGTGGGGCGGCTACCCACCATCCGGATCTCGAATCGCTGCTGGAACTCATCGCGGACGGTCGAGGTCCGATAGTTCACCTGGTAGAGGTCCAGATCGCCATCGCCATCGACGTCCGCCAAGGCCATCGAACTGGCACCGGATCGTCCGACGAGACCGACCTCCGCGGTCACCTCCTTGAATCGGCCAGTGCCGTCGTTCCTCCAGCATCGGGTGCCTCCCCCGATGGAATTCAGCAGAAGGTCCAGATCGCCGTCGCCCTCGAGATCCGCGAGCACCGCACCGGTGGCCTCCATCCCCTCGAAGGCGGTGCTGGAGCCGAATGACTCAGCAGTCGCTTTGGCAAACCGCCAACCACCGAGGTTCCTGAAGAACGCACTGCCACCACCCAGTCCCGCGAGGAAAATGTCGCATCGGCCATCGGCATCGACGTCACCGAGGGCGACCCCGGAACCGTTCAGGAGCACGTGGTTGGTGAGGGAACGTTCCACCGCCAGCCGGTTGGTGAAGACCACGCCGGTTTCCTCCGGGGCACGCCATCGGAACCCCGCCTCCACCTCGCTCGGGGAACCCGGCTCCAGCGGATGGAGTCGATACCCCGAAGGCGGCACATCCACCCGCCGAGGGGGAGCTTCTGCGGCCAACGAGGCGGTCGGGAGGCCCAGGTCGACCATGCCGATCAGCAGGGCAAGTCCAACCCTTCGGCGGAACAGTCCCAGGAAACTCCAACCCTTGGACTTCAGCTGGGATCGGGGGGGCATGGCGGTGTTCCATTTTGCGGGAAATCCACCCGGCCCTCCCGGCCGGCGCGGCGTGGATCAGTCCTCGCTGAACAGATACTCGAGATCGTCCTTAGTCAGGTTGCTCGCAAATCCCTCCTCACCTAGGACGTCGGAGATGGTCTGGGACTTCTTCTGCTGCAGCTCCCAGATCTTCTCCTCGACGGTGCCCGGGGTGATGAGGCGGTAGGCGTTGACGGTCCGGGTCTGGCCGATGCGATGCGACCGGGCGATCGCCTGGGCCTCGACGGCCGGGGTCCACCAGGGGTCGGA
>SYEM01000057.1 GCA_005801385.1 Verrucomicrobiales bacterium
CACTGGAGCGCCTGAACATGGAACTCAAACGCCGCACCCTGGTCGCAGGCCTGTTCCCCAACGAAGCCTCCCTCCTGCGCCTGGTCAGCGCACTCCTCGTCGAGTTCAGCGAGGAATGGGAAACCGGAAGAATCTACCTCATCATGCACAGCCAAACCCAGCCCTCGGTTTAAGCGCCGCCAATTTTACAGAAAAGATTTTGCGCCGCCCCCTGGGATCCGTAGTTGATTCCATTGACCGTTCCAGCAGCTCCGAACTGGGAGTAGAAGTAGACGTAATCACTGGCACCCAATCCGGCGAAGTTGCTCGTCGGGACAAGCACATACATGTCGCCTGATCCCGATCCACCACCGACCACGGACGTGTCGATCAGCACCGTCTGATCTCCGCCAGTTGTCACCGTATACTTGTCTGCACCCAGAGTGTCCAAGCTCCAACGGACGGTCGGGTTCGTTCCGGGAAAGTTGTTCGGTGAACCACTGTTGCCTGAGCTCGTGAAGTCCGGCAGGGAGTTCGCCCAGACGGTGTCGCCCACCGACGACGAATAGATGGTCAGCGAATCGAAGGAAATGTACTTGTCAGTGACGTTCTGCGGCTCGTTCAGATCGAAGTAGAACGAATAGTACGAAATCCCCCCTATGGTGGAGACCGGGGCGGCCGTCAACGTCGCCGCGGGCATGGCATGCGTATGGGACGCGCTGACGGTCGACATCAGGTTGGGAGCGGATCCGGAGGATTCGCTGGAGATGCCTTCGGTTGACGCACCGTTGCCGGTCAGTCGCAGAAATCCGCCGAAGGTTCCCGTTCCGGTCGACGACGCCCCCGAGGACGTGAAGATCTGGGCTCCGTTGACGTTGGCTATGGTGCCAGCCCCGGTGACGTCGTAGTAGGTCGTCTGCGTCACAGCGGGCGAGACACCCACCAACAACGCGTAGAGGACCGATCCCTTCATTGAAGGGAGCCCTCGTACAATAGTTTTCATGTGCAACAATTTCCTTGTTAGGAGTTGCTGCACTACCAATCCCAAAAATCCACACCACAGCCCTCATTCCACCGTCAAACTTTTTCAAATTTTTTCTGGGAGATCCTTGGCTGCTGTAACGTTTCCAATTCCATTTGCTGTCGATTTCATTCGGGGGGATGAACCGCAACCGATGGGACGGAATCCCACCGTCCCTGAGCTTTCATCAGTTTTGAAGGCTGGGCAAACCGCGGTCACCGAGCCATTCTGCATGGTTTGTGGATACGAACGGGTTCAACGACAAGTCCGCCCGGGTCTGGTGGATCGCTGGCGGGGGCGTCCTACTGATCATCGCCGCAGTGTTCGGAGTCCGGCCCTTATGGAACTGGTCAAAGATCCAGCGGGCTGAAGGGTTTCTGGCACGGCATGCCGAAGCCATGAACACGGGCAAGAACCCTTCGGAAGTGGCACTCACTCTGAAAAGCGCATTGGCCCTCGCGCCGAAACACCCTCCGGCACTTCGTGCTGCCGCCCTGTACTACCAGACTCAACCCTACATTGAGGTTTTGGACCTCTGGCAGTCGCTGGACCGAGTGGCTCCCCTGTCGATCCTGGAGAAGGCCCTCTACGCCCGCGCAGCCCTCAACCATGGACGGACCGACCTCGCCCTCCCCTTGACCCGGGAGCTCGGCAAGGTGCCGAGTCAGGAGGAGAATGCGCTCCGGCTGGGTGCGGAGGCCGCCAGCCTCATGGGCAATGCGCAGGCCGCTGTCGATCTTGCCAACCAGGCGTGGTCCAAGAATCCGAACAACATCACCAACCTCTGGCTGCTGGGTAGCGTACAGTTCCGCCATCCCAACCCGTCCATGAAGGCGGAGGGACGACGACGCCTCATGTCCCTGGTCGCCGATGGCGGTCCGGAGGTGCTTCCGGTGATCAACCTGATGCTGCTGCCCCCCCCGATACCCGACGCGGACCTCAACCTCCTGTTGCGGCTGCTGCCGGCCCGGACCAATGCCCCCTTCGAGGAGCGACTGGCCCGCCTGGGGTTGGAGAACCTCAAGGATCCCGCCGGAAAGGCCCAACGGATCCGTCAGGTCGCCGAGCCTCTCTGGACCCCATCGGGTCGCACCAACCTGCTGCGTCTGGCCGAATGGCTCTCCCAGCGGGGGGCCTATCAAGAGATCGTCGACGTCATTCCTGAGGACCAAGCCATCACCCATCCCCTGCTCTCGCTGAACCTCGCTGGGGCGCTGGGGAGCCTCGAGCGCTGGGAGGATGTGGAACGTCTGCTTGGGAAGTCCGAGGGACCCGAGTTCACGATCCAGAAGGAGACCTTCCGCGCCGTGGCCGCCCATGCGACCGGCCACACCAACGAAAGCCTCGCCTCCTGGTCGAAGGCCGTCCGGCTCTCCAACCGAAATCCGCAGATGCGCCAGATCATCGCCATACTGGCCGAGCGTCGCGGATACCAGCAGGTCTCGCTCGATGCGTGGCTTCCATTGCTGATGCTGCCGCAATATTCCCAAAAGGCCCGGTCCCAGGTGCTGCGCCTCGCCTATCGGGTGCAGGATCCCTTCCTCACCCGGGAGACGCTCGACCGCCTCCACAAGCTCCGGCTCCTGGAGGTCCCCGATCAGATGAACCTGGTCCTCTACGCCGCATTGACGGAACACAACCCGGCCAAGGTCCGGGACTCCCTTGGCCAGGCCAAGCCGCTGGCGACCACGGCTGAGCTCTCGAACCGATTCACCATCGCCACCGCACTGCTCAGCCTACGCGAGAACAAGCCGGAGGTGGCTGAGGCCCTGCTCGACCCCCTCCAGGTCGACTGGACCAAGGCGCCACAACTCTGGCGGGTGGTCCGCGTGGCCCAGCTCGGGAAATCCGACCGTCGACCCGAGGCCCGGAGCCTTGCCGAGAGCCTCTACCCCAAAGCCTTGTCGAAACCGGAACGGCTGCTGATCGAATCGTGGCTGGCCCAGGAGTGACCGGTCGGGACAGCCCCCGTCCGCAATGGGGAACGACCCGCCCAGGGTCTGCTCATCCTCCGTGACGGACGGGCCGCATCCCGGAACACTTGCTCGGTGTCCAGCCCATCTCTCCAGGCCCCATCGCAGGATCCCGCCGCCCTGCCGCCACGTCCCACGTTGGGGGAGGCGACCCGCTTCTGGTGGCGGCTGGGGTGGATCAGTTTCGGAGGCCCGGCCGGGCAGATCGCCCTCATGCACGAGGACCTGGTCGAGCGCCGCCGCTGGATAGGGCACGACCCGTTCCTGCACGCCCTCCAGTTCTGCATGGTGCTGCCCGGACCCGAGGCCCAGCAGCTGGCCACCTATCTGGGATGGTGGATGCACGGCACCCGGGGCGGACTCATCGCCGGCACCCTCTTCGTCCTCCCCGCCGCCGCGATCCTTCTTGGACTGAGTGTCGTCTACGTCCTCTGGGGCAGCACTCCCGGGGTGACCGGGATCCTCCGAGGACTCCAGCCCGCCGTGGTCGCCCTGATCGCCAACGCGCTCATCAACATGGGACGTCGGGTGCTCCGGACCACCCCGGCGGCCGCCATCGCCCTCGCGGCCGCAGCCGCCATCGGGATCGGCAATGCACCGTTCCCTCTGGTCATCGCCCTCGCGGGGACCCTCGGTTTCCTGATGCCAAGGCCTGCCCCACAGACCGATCCCGCCACGCCGCAGCACGAGGGTCGGGCATCGGAAACATCCCCTCGATCGGACTGGATCCGCGTCGTCCGGATCCTGGGTCTCGGACTCCTCCTGTGGCTGGCCCCCATGGGTCTGCTGGCCCTCCTCCTCGGATCGAACCACGTCGTGGTCCAGGAGGGGCTCTTCTTCGGCAAGGCCGCGCTGGTCACCTTCGGAGGCGCCTACGCGGTCCTGCCCTACGTGGCCCAACGGGCGGTGGAGCAGTTCCACTGGCTCGGTGCGGACTCCATGTTGCACGGCCTCGCTCTGGCGGAGACCACTCCGGGCCCCCTGGTGATCGTCCTCCAGTTCGTGGGCTTCCTGGGCGGCTGGAATCATCCCGGTCCCCTGCCCCGGGTTGTTTCAGCCGGACTCGGAGCCGCGGTCGCGCTGTGGAGCACGTTTCTTCCGTCCTTCGTCTGGATCTTCCTCGGGGCCCCCTGGGTCCAACGGTGGCGTTCGATGCCCCGACTCCAGGGCGTCCTCGACACCATCGGTGCCGCCGTCGTTGGAGTCCTGGCCAGCCTCGCGTTCTGGATGGGGTCGCGCACGCTGTTCCCCGGCAACCGGATCGACCCGCTTGCCGTGGTCCTCGCGCTCGGGGCGTTCTGCGGTCTGCGCCTCTTCAAATGGCCCACCGCTTGGGTGGTGGCCGGCTGTGCCCTGATCGGATGCCTCGCCCAGGTGCTTTGGTGATCTGATCCACTCCGCCACCCTGGGAATAGGACATGCGGCCCTCGCAGACGGGAAGGGGTGCATCGCAGGGCCAGGACTGCAGCGCATTCGGCGCGTGGAAGAATCCTTCGCTGATTCGATGGAGTTCGTCCTCCGTGTCTCCGCGTCACCGTGTGAGTCCTCCCCGCAATGCCCTTGCCGGCCAAGACTCAGGTCGGCTCAAGGCTCCACGGGTGGGTGCTCTCGCACCCAGTGCCGCAGGGCACTGCGGCACCCACCCACCCTGGGGCTCCCCACAGGGTAGAGATTTTCGCCCCGCCATTCCCCCACCGCCCTCCGCCCCCTCCCATTCCTTCGTGTCTCCGCGTCTCGGCGTGAGTCCTCCTCCTCCCGGGAACCCCACGATGCAGCGCGTCAGATTCCCTGGGCAATCGCCTGAAGACCCCGATACCCAGTCAGGATGGACCCCAGCGCGGCGACCAACGCCGCCACCTGCCGGTCCAGTGGCGCACGCTGGGGCGTCTCGAACGTGATCTCGAAGGGCAGCTTCGCCGTGCCGGGTGCAGACTGCAGCATGCCCGGATACCCCGCCCGGATGATGCTCTCCCGGGCCGCGAATCCGTCGATCACATCGCGTCGGTTCCGCGGCAGGAACCGGTTGGCCTCCCGCAGAGCCGGTTCGAGAAGATGTTCCGACAGCACCGCGCCGCGCACGAATCCATAGAGTCCGTCGCTCGTGTCGTCCGAATGCAGCGTCACGATGCCATCGAAGGCGTTGGCCCGGATCTCCGACTCGAGGAAGCGGACCTCCGGCTGATCGCTGTCGCGCCAGAACTCCCGGTTCAGATCCCGCCCCGACCTCGCGGCCCGGGTGTCGTCCTGGAATCCCGTCGGATTGCACAACGGATAGAGGAAGACCGCATACCCCGAGGCCAGCCCGGGCTGACGGGACAGCTGTTCGAGAAACCGGGCCATCGCCACCGCCCCCTCCGGCTCGTCGCCATGGATCGTGGCAAACAGCGCCACCTTCATCAGATCCCCACCCCCGGGATCCCCAACGAACAGATGCCGCGGGATCGAATACCGCTCGCCGTCGCTCTCGAAGAACGCGTGCTGTGTCGAAAGGATCCGGGGGCAGTTCGCCGCAATGCGGTCCAATGGCTCCAAGAGCCGGGCCACTGACCGACACCGGAAACCGGGCCTTGAGACCGGGGCCGTCAGGTGCGGAAACTTGAGATCGGGAATGCGACTCATGGGATTCTGGAGGAGTCCGGGACCCCGAGGACCGCGGGACCTGCCTGGATCGTTCCAGACCGGAACCCGCAGTCCCCCCAGCATCCGAAGACCCGTAGTCGAAGGCCTCCACCCCCCTTCTGAAGGGGGGAGGTCCTTCGGCACCCGGATCTTCCACCTATACCACATCAAGTCAATGTGTTTTATAGAAACACCTGTTTAAGAGCTTTAAAAAAGAGGTTTATACTCTATATACTTAATAGTGTTTAGATCGGTCGAGGACCTGAGGAACCCGCACCACGTCCGCAGGCCGATCGATCAAATCCTGTTCAGCCCACGCTCGAGGAGCGTGCCTCGGGCGAATCCCGGATCGGGATCGCGGGGCGCCGTCATCGGTACCTGCGACTCCATCTCGGACCGACGGACCAGGATTTTTTTCTTGGGCCGTGCCGGGGCTCGGGGAGACTCGGGTCCGTGAACCTCCGCCCCCTGATCCTGCTTCCCCTGCTCTGCCTGGGCCTGATCGCCAAACCGTCCGACGAGATGGTGCTGGCTGCCCAGACGCTTCTGTCCGCCCTCTCTCCCGAGCAGCGGGCGAAGGCCTCCTTCCCGTTCGAGTCGGAGGAGCGGACCGGCTGGAACTTCACCCCGGTGGAACGACGCGGTCTGCCCCTCAAGGAGATGGAATCCGCCCAGCGGCACCTGGCGTATGCCCTTCTGAGCTCGGCGCTGAGCCAACAGGGCATGGTCAAGGCCCTCTCGATCATGAGCCTCGAGCGGATCCTGCAGGACATCGAGGGGCCCGGACGCCGGTTCCCACGGGATCCTGAGCTCTATTTCGTGACGATCTTCGGGACGCCATCGAAGGACGGGACCTGGGGCTGGCGGGTCGAGGGCCACCATCTTTCGGTGAACCTCACCCTGTCGAAGGGCGAGGTGGTGTCGGCGGCACCGAACTTCATGGGAACCAATCCCGGCGAGGTCCGGACCGGACCGCGTGCGGGACTCCGGGTGCTTGCCGGCGAGGAGGATCTCGGACGGGAGCTTGTGACCTCCCTGACGCCCGACCAACGCAAGGTCGCCGTCATCGACACGAAGGCGCCGGACGACATCCTGACCGGCAACCAGCGGGTGGCCGACGCCGGCCAGCCCCGGGGCATCGCCTGGAAGGACCTCGACAAGGCCCAGCAGCGACTGGCGAAAAAGCTGATCGGCGAGTACGCCGACCGCCTCCGAGGGAAGCTCGCGCAGAAGGATCTCAAGGCGATCGAGGAGGCTGGCTACGACGGGATCCGCTTCGCCTGGGCCGGTGGACTCGCGAAGGGTGACCGTCACTACTACCGGGTGCACGGCCCGACCTTCCTCATCGAATACGACAACACGCAGAACGACGCCAACCACGTGCACGCCGTCTGGCGCGGGTTGAAGGACGATTTCGGACGCGACTTCCTCGGAGAGCACCTCAAGGAGAGCCACGGCAAGTAGACAACACCCTTTCCCTTCACGGGAAACGCTGGATCAACCCAGTCGCCGGATCGGGGCCCGCCTGGCTCGCCTAGTCGTCATCGGCATCACTCGCCGAGATGCTGATGGAATCCTCCGCAACGCGGGCCCGGGAGGCCTCGACCTTCAGATAGTAGAGCACCACCGGGGCAAAAATCAGTCCCGGGATCCCCATCAGTCGCTCGCCGACCACCAGCCCGATCAGCGTCAGCCACATCGGGTTCTTGATCCGATCGCCAATGATCTTCGAGTTCAGGAAGTACTCGAGCTTGTGGATGGTCACCAGGAACACGAGGGCCCAGAGCGCCACGGTGGGTGAGAGCGTGAAGCCCACCCCGATGATCAGCGTGTTGCTCATCAGGTTGCCGATGATCGGCAGCAGCCCGCAGAGGAACGTAAGCATCACGATCACCATCAGGTAGGGATAGCCGTTCCAGATCAGGAATGCGGCGGTGAACGAGGTGTTGACGGTCGAGATCAGGATCTGGGCCCCGATGACGGTCGCGAAGCTGGCGTAGAAGGTCCGGAACCGGGCGGTGAGCTCCCGGACGACCAGGGAATACAGGCTCCCGCTGACGGCATGCGGATCACCTTCCATCTGGAACCGGGAATTGAGGAAGAGGCTGATGGGGAGGACGAGGCCGATCACGAAGGAGGCGATCTCGAACATTGCCCCACGCACGTACACGCCCAGGTTCGAGAACTTCTCGCGGAAGGTCTCGAGCGCCAGCTTCTTCAGGCTGGCATAGTCGGTGAAGGGCAGCTCTACCCCCTTGGTCTCTGCGAAGTTCACGACTGCCGGAATCGATGTGTCGTAGATCTTCGGCAGGGCCACGTAGGCCTGCTTCGAGAACAGGTAGAGTCCGACAAAAACTCCGGAGAGCAGAACGAGGTACAGGAGGACCGCCGGCACCTTGCGCCCCCCAAACAGCCGACCCAGTCCGTGGAGCGTCAGGTATCCGAACAGGGCTGTCAGCACCAGCGTCGTCAGACGAAGCCCGCCGATGAGAATCAGCAATCCCAGCATGATGCTGAAAGAAATGCGGACCGGGGCGCTGATGCCCGTTCCCGACGGAACGGTTGGGGTTGTGGAGGAGGTCATCCGGATACCTGCGGATCGCAGCCTAGCGCACCCGCTCGCGCAGCCAACCGACAAGATCACAGATCGCGATCCGCTCCTGCCGGCTGTCGTCGCGATGCCGCAGCGTCACGGTGTCCAGCAGCTCGGGCTTCTCGCCGAGGGTGTCGAAGTCGACCGTCACACAGAACGGCGTTCCGGCCTCGTCCTGTCGTGCGTACCGCCGGCCGATCGCCCCGCTCTCGTCGTAGAAGCAGTTGAACTCCGACTTGAGCATCTGGTGGATCGCGCGGGCCTTGGACACGAGCTCGGGCTTGTTCTTCAGCAGCGGGAACACCCCGACCTTGATGGGGGCCACCCGGGGATGGAACCGCATCACGACGCGGGTCTCCGACTTGCCCTTGGCATCCGTCTCGGTGACCTCCGAGTAGGCATTGGCGACAAGGGCCAGGATCAGACGGTCGACACCGGCCGACGGCTCGATGACATGCGGGATGTATTGCCCCTTGGCCAGCCCGTCAGCGTCCTCACGGGCCTCCTTCTCAGCCTTGTCCGCGGGCAACCCCGCCTTGGTCAGATACCGGAGCCGCGCCTCGAAGTACCGTCGCGAGAGCTCGGCCTGCCTCTCTGGCGACAGCTGGGTCCACGCGGTGCGAAGCTCCTCGTCGAACACCCCCATGGGCTTACCGGAAAACCGCTCGTGCTGGGACAGGTCGAAGTCGCTGCGCGCGGCGATGCCCTCTAGCTCGTCCCCCTTCACCACGCCGGAGGCATCGGCCTTGCTGAACGGGAACTTGTACAGGATGTCGGTCGTGGCCCGCGCGTAGTGCGCCAGCTCCTCCGGGGTCTGATGGTGGAACCCCAGGGTCGATCGGGACAGGCCGATCCCCTCGTAGAAACGCACCCGCTCCTCCACCCAATACTGGTGCCATCGCTGCCATCCCCAGTCCGCCTGGGGTTCACCCGGATGGCCCTCGACGGGCTGGGTGTTCACGGAGCCGGAGATCGCCTCAACCACTTCGTCGGGCTTGATGAAGAATTCGAGCTCCATCTGCTCGAACTCGCGCGACCGGAACGTGAAGTTCCTCGGCGTCACCTCGTTCCGGAACGCCTTGCCGATCTGGCCGATGCCGAACGGCAGCTTCTGGCGCGAGGTCTCCAGCACGTTCTTGAACTGGGCGAAGATGGCCTGGGCGGTCTCGGGACGCAGGTAGGCGACGTTCTCGTCGGACTGGATCGGCCCCACCCACGTCTGGAGCATCAGGTTGAACGGCCGGGAGGGGCCCAGCTCGACCGAGCTGTCGGGATGGAAGTCGATCGAGTCCTCGACGGCCACGGTGTGCTCCCCAAGGAGAGTCAGCCGGGCCGGGTCTCCTTCCGCCGCAGGCAGGGAGGCGAGGAAGAACTCGCGGGCCTTCTTGCGGGCACTCTCGGGGTGCCCCCCCTTCTCCACCAGGACGGCAAAGGCCTTCTCGACCCGTCCGTCCGTGCCTGCGACCTCCGCTCCGGCAAACCGATACACCATGCCGGAACGGGCCTCGACCTGGTCGGTCCGGACCCGCTTCCGGGTGAGCGGACACTCCCGCATGAGGTCGGCGAAGGTGTCGACATGGCCCGACGCCCTCCAGATCTCGGGGGACATGATGATCGTGGCCTCGAGTCCGACGACATCCTCGCGGAGCCGCGTCATGGACTGCCACCACAGCTCCTTGACGTTGCGCTTGAGCTCGGCGCCCAGCGGACCGTAGTCCCAGAACCCGTTGATGCCCCCATAGATCTCGGACGACTGGAAGACGAAGCCCCTGCGTTTGCAGAGGGACACGATCTTCTCCATCAGCACATTTTCCTTCGGCTCGGCCATAATCAAGCGGCCAGCCTCCGGATTGGTCCGGCAGGTGTCAATCGGTTGGTCTGGTTGGATCACCGCGGAGGGTGACCGAAACGACCCGCCAGTGCCGGCCGGGATCACCGACGATCACCCGCGGCCCAAGAATCTCTTCGCCCTGAAGGACACGCCCGATACCGTCGGCGCGTCGATGCCAGACCTCACCGCCCCCTTTGAGACGTTCCCGGAGCCCTCCGAAAGGGAGGCCTCCCCGCGCATCCTCCCCCGGGAGATGTCCATCGAGGACGGGGTCTGTCCACCATCGACCATGCAGGTGCCGGCGACCACGCAGGCAGACCTTGAGCAGCGGCTTCTGGACTACGCCCGTGGGACCCTCGCCCTCGAGGAATGGCCGGCGGTGCTCCGTGCCTGGCAGCTGGCAAAACGTGGCCACATGCGGGATCTTGTCACCTTCGACCGCGAGTGGTCCGCGACGGCGCATCGCCTGGGCTTCGCCGCCGCCAGCCGGGCGGCGGGACGCCGACAGCTCAACCGGCTCCAGGGACTCCGCCACGAACGCCGCATCTCCCGCTACCGGACGGCGATCGAGGAGGGTCGGGCCGATGGCTGGCATCCGCTCGTGTTCGGGGTCTTCCTTGCGGTCTACCACCTCCCGATCCGACAGGGGCTGATCCAATACGGGATGCGGTCGCTTGGACTGCTGGCCTCCGCCGCGGACCGGATCCGGTGCCTCCATGGGCATCCCCGGACGGAGGCCCTCGACCGGGCCTCATCGTTGCTCCCGCTGCTCCTGCCCCCGTTGGACGGTCCCGGCTTCGCCCCGAGGACTCCCCGCAGGCGATCTCCTCTCGAAGCCTCCTCGCCTCCATGAGCCCCTGGCTGATCCTCGGCTGCGTCGCCACCTACTTCATCGTGCTCATCGGCATCGCCTGGTGGACCGGGCGGACGGCCGACGACGCCGGCTACTATCTCGGGAACCGCCAGTCCCCGTGGTGGATCGTCGCCTTCGGCCTGATCGGGGATTCCCTATCGGGGGTGACCTACCTGTCCGTACCTGGACAGGTGGCCCGGGACGGCTGCTCCTACCTGCAGGTGGTGTTCGGCTATGTCCTCGGGTACGTCGTCATCGCCCACGTCCTCACCCCGATGTACTATCGGATGGGGCTCACCAGCATCTACACGTACCTCGGACAGCGGTTCGATCGGACAGCGGAGTGGACGGGTTCGGCCTTCTTCCTGGTCTCGCGCCTCCTGGGGTCTGCCGCACGGCTCTACCTCGCGATCACGGTCTTCCAGCGATTCGTCTTCGATCCCCTGGGCGTCCCGTTCTCGCTCGCGGTGACCGGTGTGATCGGACTCATCCTGGCCTACACCTGGCGCGGCGGGATCAAGACGCTGGTGTGGACCGACTCGTTCCAGAGCCTGTTCCTCGTTCTGGGGGTCCTGGTCTCGATCGGGGTCGTGGCTCGGGAGATGGACTGGGGCCCCGTGGATCTCCTGCGGAACGTGGCGTCGAGTCCCATGGCGCGGGTGTTCGTCTGGGACTGGCGGGCACCGGACAACTTCTGGAAGCAGCTGCTGAGCGGGGCGGCGATTGCGGTGGTGATGACGGGACTCGACCAGAACAACATGCAGAAGAGCCTGAGCTGCCGGTCGCTCCGGGCCTGCCAGAAGAACTTCTATCTGTTCACCGTGATCATGGTCGCGGTCAACGCCTGCATCCTGGCGCTCGGCATCCTGCTCCTGCGCTTTGCCGAGGCACGGGGCATCGCGGTGCCGGACCAGACCGACCAGCTCTTTCCGACTCTCGCCCTCTCCCACTTTGGAACGGCAGCCGGCCTGGTGTTCCTCATCGGTCTGACCGCCGCGACGTTCAACAGCGCCGACTCGGTCCTGACAACGCTCACCACGAGCTTCTGCATGGACTTCCTTGGATTCGAGCGGCGGACGGATCTCGACACCGCGCGGCGGGACTCGCTGCGGCACTGGACCCACCTCGGGTTCGCCGTCCTCCTCTGGGGCACCATCCTCGTGTTCAAGGCCCTCAACCAGGGCTCCGTGATCAAGCTGGTCCTGCAGTTGGCCGGATACACGTACGGACCCCTGCTGGGCCTGTTCGCGCTCGGGATCCTGACCCGTCAGCGGGTCGGCGGTCCGTGGGTCGCCGCGGTGTGTGTCGCTTCGCCGATCCTCTGCGCCATCCTGTCGGCGAACTCCGTCCGATGGTTGGACGGCTACGTGTTCGGGTTCGAACTGCTGATCCTGAACGGCCTGCTGGTGGCCTTGGGGGCGATAGCGCTCGGCCGGATGCGGTGACCGCACGGCCCGTGGGATCCATTCAGCGGGTCACTTCGACGGGAATCGCATCTGGTTGGTCTGTGGCTTCCGGGGACGCGGGGGTTTGTAGAGTATGCCGAAGTTCGCCAGGTTGCTCGATGTGGTGGCGAGATTCGTCAGCGCCGCCCCCAACTGGAGGCGCAGCGCGTCGTCGCTCAGGAGTCCGCCCGCCACGCCGCGGCCGGCCCGGAGGTCGGCCGTGATCCCCCGGAGATCCTCCGTGACCGCGCCGGCGTTGGCGATCGCGTTGCTCACCGCGGGCCTCTGCTCCGTGATGAACTGATCCACATTGGTCGCCAAGGAATCCAACCGGAGCGTGAGGCGCCCCAGGTTGCTCAGGGTCTGTCCCACCACCGGCGTATTGTTGCTGACGATCTGGCGGACATCCCCGAGCGCCGCCGCGGCCTCGGCGGAGGCCAGCCGAACGTTGGCGGCCGTCTGGGCGAGGTGGGTGAGGGTGGAGTCATTCAGGAGCTTCTCATCGACCCGAACCACCGCGTCGTTGATCCGGTCGATTGCCGTGTCGAGCTTCCCGAGGAGCTGGGTCGCCGATCGGGCCGCCTCCTGGAGGTTGAACGGGCTCTCGGCACGGACGATTGCCCCGTCCTCGAGCGCCGCCTTCTCGTTCTTCCGTGGGACGATCGAGACGAACTCATCCCCCAGGAACCCCGACTGCTCGATGCCGAACTTCGCATCCCCGTGCACCGGATACCGTCGCTCAATGCGAAGCCGGATCTCCACCTCCCTGTGGTCCTCCGAGAGGTCGATGCCCGTGACATGGCCCACCGGGACACCGGACAGGGCGACCGGGGCACCCACCTTCAGCCCCCCGACCTTCTCGGTGAGGACCCGCACCGTGATGGCCGGCTTGAAGTAGCTGCTGCCCTTGCTGAAGTTCAGGATCATCCCGGCGATGATGGCGAGGGTGAACGCGACAAAGACTCCAACTTTCTTCGAGGGGGACATGGGGGATCGGGGACTCAGGGTGTGGGGACGGACGTGGCGGGAAGGTCCGGGGCGATGCCGTTGACGAACTCGTGGATGAGCGGGTCGTCCGAACCGAGGATGTCCCGGGTCGAACCATCGGCATGGATGACCCCGTTGTGGAGCATCAGCATCCGGTTGCTGATCCGACGCGCACTGGCCATGTCGTGGGTCACCGCCACGCTGGTCACCCCCAGCTGCTGCCAGATGCGACGGATCACGCCATCGATCCGCGCGCCAGCGATCGGGTCGAGACCCGTGGTGGGCTCGTCATAGAGAAGGATCGAGGGTTTGTAGACGATGGCCCGGGCGAGGCCGACCCGCTTGCGCATGCCGCCCGAGAGCTCGGAGGGTTTCTGGTCCTCGATGCCCGGCAGCTCGACCCGGTCGAGCGCCTCGGCCACCAGGCGACGCACCTCGCCTAGGGTGTGGCGCTTCTCGCGGAGCAGGACGAACCCCACGTTCTCGAAGACATTGAGCGAGTCGAACAGCGCGGCCCCCTGGAACAGCATCCCGAAGTTGCGCCGGACCGCCAACAGCGCCCGCTCGTCCAGCCGGCACAGATCCGTGCCCTGGATGCGGACCTCGCCCCGGTCGGGCTGCAGCAGCGCGACCAGGTGCTTGAGCAGGACGCTCTTGCCGCCGCCGCTGCGTCCGATGATCACCACCGCCTCGCCGGCCTCGATCGACAGCGACACGCCCTTGAGGACGGGGGATCCCCGAAAGCTCTTCCAGACATCACGAACCTCGATGATCGCCATGGCGGTCTCCGGGATCAGTTCCAGCCCATCAGACGGGTCAGCAGCAGGGTGAGGAAGAAGTTCGAGACCAGCACCGTGATGCTCGCCGCCACGACCGCCTCGGTCGTGGCCCGGCCCACGCCCTCGGCGCCATCCGGACAGGTCAGTCCCTTGTAGCAGCAGATCAGCGCGATGGTCGCGCCGAACAGCACAGCCTTCACAAGGCCGATCGAGATATCCCCGAACGAGGTGTAGCGATCGACGTAGGCGAGGTAGTAGGCGCCCTCGATCCCCAGCAGCTTCACCCCCACAAGATAGCTCGCGATGATGCCGGTCAGGACCGCCTCGCCCGTCAGGAGCGGGGCCGCGACCGTGAGAGCGAGCAGTCGCGGGACCACGAGGTGATCCACGGGATGGGTGGCGAGGGTTCGCAGGGCATCGATCTGCTCCGTGACCCGCATGGTGCCCAGCTCCGCGGCCATGGAGGCCCCGACCCGGGCGGTGAGCATCAGACCCGCGAGCACCGGCCCCAGCTCGCTCGCCATGCCGACGCTCACCACCGCACCGGTCGCGGTGTCGAGACGGACCTTGTGGAACTGGAAGTAGGTCTGGGCGCAAAGGACCATGCCGGTCGCGGCCCCCGTGGTGATGACGACGCTCTGGGATTTGACCCCCACGAAGTAGAGCTGCCGGACGAACTCGGCCCACGAGGGACGCTGGTACCGGAACGACCGGATCACCTCACCCAGCAGCTGGGCGATGGATCCGAGGGTCTCGAGGGCCGAATCCAGCCGCTGTGGGATGCCGAGTGCGCTCACGACAGCCCAGACGCTAGACCGGGTTGGGTCCGCGTGCCAATACCCCGGGACCCGACGCATCGGACGGCGATGGGGCCAGGCACGTCCCAGGAACATCCTTCACCCCGGGTGCCATCCTCGCAATCCTCTCCGGACCATGAAGCCGACAGCGCCAGCGAACCCCCCGCACTCCGCGCCTTTCCGGCATCCCCACCGGGTCGTCTACGCCGAGTGCACCCTCGGGAACCACATCTACTACGGGCACTATCTGCGGCTGCTCGAGGAGGCACGGGGGGAATACTTCCGGTCGCTCGGCAGGACATTCGCCGACTGGCAGGAAGCCGGATTCATCTTCCCGGTGATCGAGGTCCAGCTCCGGTACAAGTCTCCAGCCCGCTACGATGAACTCCTGCAGGTCGAGGTGTTTCCAATCCGGGCCGACGGCATCCGACTGACCTTCGGCTACCGGGTGCTGGGCCCCGACGGCACGCTGAAGGTCGAGGGTGAGACCTATCACGTCTGCACCAGCCTCCACGAAAAACCGCGCCGCCTCCCCCCGGAACTGAAGCAGGCCCTCGGCCATTGATCCCACAGCCAGGCCGCCCCGCCCTCCTACGGTGGCAGTGGGACTCAGTCGGCTCAGCATTCCAATCGCCAAAGCCGACACCCTGTCGACCGTGACACCCCGCCAGAGCGGAGCGTGTTGGCAAGAAGGGAGTGCACCCGAATAACGGGCACCCGATCGACTGCCTTCGGCTCACGACGTGGCCCTCCGTTGCGTCCCGAAGGCTCTTCACCGGGTCCTGCGGACCACCTCGGCATCGTCCTTCAACCGGATGGACACCGGGCCTGCCGATAATTTCCCGGCAGGTGTCCCTTCATTGGGGTATGGGACACACCAATTTGGAATCCAGCCCGGGTGGTGAAATCGCCGAAGCAAATTCGGCGACATCCCCCCTCCTCTCGGAAATCGAACAGCCGTCGACGGAGCCGATCCCCAGGACGATCAGGAATACCTCCCGGGCGACCACGGCCAGCGTCCGCGAGGAACGTCACCTCAAGGATCTGCCCTACCTGTTCGCATTCGGTTGCCTCGGGGATTCGGTGGCTCAGGCGCTGGCGGGTCACAAAGGAGGGCTTTCTCTCAACGGTCTTACCGACCTCAGCGAAACCGCCGCGAAAGCCCTCGCTGAGGGGTCGCGGGGGCAAATCCAGGACATCTTCCCTGGGGTGCCTAATCCCGTTGAGGACTCCGAAGTACCACCCGGCCTTTTCGGGGGAGGAATGCAGGCCCCAGCAATTACCGATCCGATCGAATTGCAGTCCCTTTTCGATGAGTTGAACAACTGGCTCAGCCTGGGCGGGTTGAGGACTCTCAGCGATGCCATGGCAGCGATACTGGGAGGCCACTATGGAGGCCTGCAACTCAATGGACTGACCAGTCTGACCGAGGGTGCAGCGCGGGGGCTGGCGCGACACAACGGTTTTTATATCAGCCTCAATGGTTTGTCACAGATCAGCGACTCCCTAGCTGGATTACTTTCCGAATATTCTGGTGACGGTCTCTTTCTTGGGGGCTTGCCCCATCTCAGTGATGGGGTCGCCGAGGCACTCGCCCGTTACCGCGGACTGACGCTCAGCTTCGTGGGGTTGCATCACATTAGCGACTCGGCAGCCCAAAAGTTGTCGCGTACCCAGTGCATGGGCCTCGATCTCCAAGGTCTGGAGACGCTCAGCACGACAGCAGCCGAAGCCTTGGGAGGATCTGCAGAACAGCTCGACCTCAGCGGTCTCACATGCTTGAGCGCCGAAGCAGCGAACGCCTTGGTAAAGCATGGTTTTGAGGGACAGGAGATCCTCTTGGACGGGCTTAAAGACTTGGACAACGACATCTATGGCACCCTGATGCAGCATCCAGGAGAAATTGAGGTTGCTTCGATTTCTCGGACGGAGAGTAAGAGGAATCCTGTACCATGGAATCCATCATCAAAGACTCCCCTACCAAAACGCGCCGGAAGTTCGATAAGTCGTTCAAATGCGAGGTCGTTCGCAACTGGTTATCGAGCGGTAAGTCTGCGGCGGTCATTGCCAAAGAATTTGGTCTCAACGAAAGCCTGCTCTTCGCTTGGCGGAAGCTCCTGCCCCCCCGCCGAAGCTGGGGGGAAGGCGGCGGCGGGGGGCAGGAGGCCTGCGGTTGAGGATCTTCAATCTCAACTGGATGCTGCTCGTCGCGAGATCCGCCACTTGCATGAGCAGCGGGACATTCTAAAAAAAACGTTGGGCATTCTCTCCGAACCGTCCGGGAACGCTACGAACGGGTTCACGCGATGAGATCCGACCATTCCATCGCGACGCTTTGCGCCAACCTCGAGGTTTCGCCCAGCGGGTTCTATGACTGGGATCGGCGACGTCAACGCCCAGGGGCCCGTTCTCTGGAGGATCAGGCACTGGTTGAGCAAATCACGGCCATCCACGCCGAAAGCCGCCAAACCTACGGTTCTCCCAGAATCGTCGACGAACTCCGTGACCTTGGGCTCCGACATGGACGCAACCGAATTGCCCGTCTCATGAAGAGCCGGGGCATTTGTGGACGCCAGAAGGGCCGCTACCGGGTCCAGACCACCGACAGCAACCACGATCACCCAATTGCTCCCAATCTCCTCGCAAAAAACCCACAGACCACTGCACCCAATCAGATCTGGGTCGCCGATATAACCTACATTCTCACTGATGAGGGTTGGCTCTATCTCGCCGGCGTTCTGGACCTCCACAGCCGTAAAATCGTCGGCTGGGCCATGAGCCAGACTATTGACTCCGCCCTGGTCCTGGCAGCTCTCGCCATGGCGACCCTGCATCGTACGCCTCCACCCGGACTGCTTTTCCACCCCGACCGGGGTGTTCAATACGCCGCCGGCAACTTTCGCGCTGCATTGAAGGCGGCCGGTTTAGTCGCCTCCATGAGCCGACGGGGTAACTGCTACGACAACGCTGCAATGGAAAGCTTCTGGAGCACCCTCAAACTGGAATTGGTCTACCGAGGCAATTTTACCAGCCGATCCCACGCCAGATCCGAAATCTTCGACTACATCGAAATCTTCTATAACCGCCAGCGCCGTCACACATCTCTCCGAGGCTTTTCACCCACTCAGTTTGAACTCAAAAAAACTAACCAATAACTCCCTTTTCTCTGTCCGTTTTATCGAAGCAGGCCC
>SYEM01000058.1 GCA_005801385.1 Verrucomicrobiales bacterium
CCCTCCTGCGCCTGGTCAGCGCACTCCTCGTCGAGTTCAGCGAGGAATGGGAAACCGGAAGAATCTACCTCAGCATGGACAGCCAAACCCAGCCCTCGGTTTAAGCGCCGCCAATTTTACAGAAAAGATTTTGCGCCGCCTCACCACAGAAAGGCACGGTGCAGTGTTTTTCATCGGGAATCCTTTCGGATGTGAGTCCACCAAGTCGGCGTCAATACGTTGTACCGGGTCAAAATCAAGCGCAGGGCGGCTGGCCATGCGAGGCGAAACCGGCCTCGCCTGAACAATTTCCCTGAAATATGGGAGATAGGATTTGGTTGTCACGGAACCTCTCTCTGATGCGCCAGTTGTCGCACGGTTTGGGCCATTCTCACGCCTGCGAATGGATGGTTAAGGGGCCCAATCCGGGCCGACTCGGCTCGGCCTCACGGTGGCACCGCACCGGGAGTAGCTTGGAGCGCGATCGAGGGTTCTAGCTATTTCGGGAACCTCTTGTCCGGGTAGGCCGGACGGGGAGGAACCGGTCTCGGATCCTTTCGGATGAGTTCCTCCAGGTGTTTGACGGCTGCCTCCAACTGAGCGTCGCGACCGTTGAAGGTCGTGTGGGGCAGATTGTCCACCACGATGTCGGGATCCACTCCGTGACCTTCGATCAGCCACTGGCCATCGGGACCATATACGCCCAGCTCCGCGGCTGTGGCCATGCCGCTGTCAACCAGCCACCGCCGGGCGCTGAGCCAGATTTCGCCGCCCCAGGTCCGTGTTCCGATGACCTTGCCGAGTCCAAGACGTTTGAACCCCTCCGAGAACGCCTCGCCATCGCTGGCGGTCCGCTCGTTGCAGAGGACCACCATGTGGCCTCGGAAGGCATACTGCATGTTCCAGGTCGGGTTTCCCACCCGCGGCTGCCAGAAGAACCACGCCTTTCGCAACAGCTTTCCGAGGATCCAAGAGTCGATGTTGCCACCCCGGTTGTTGCGGACGTCGATGATCAAGCCCTGGCGTTGGAACACCGGATAGAATTCCCGTGCCCATTCCGCGATGTTGTCCGTGCCCATCGCCCGAAGGTGGACATAGCCGATCTGGCCCTTGCCCAAAGCGTCCACGGTCTTCCGCCGGCTGTTTTCCCAATCGTCGTACCGGAGATCCGCCTCCCGATCGGCGGTGATCGGTTTCACGATGATCGACTTCGGAGCATTGGTGTCGGCTCGGCGCACCTCCATCAGCACCTGCTTGCCGGCCTGCTGGCGCAGCAGGGATTCCAGAGGAACCCCGGCGGTGGTGGGACGCCCGTTCACGGAGGTGATGACATCCCCGACCTTGAGATCGACCTGGGGGTGCACCAGAGGGGACAAGCCCCGGGGGTAATCGGGGTCGCTCTGGTAGATGGAATCGACCCGCCATCCACTGGCGCTGGGGTCGAAGGTGAAGCGGCCGCCGAGCGAGGCGGGACGGATCTGATCGGGGCCATCACGTTCGTCGCCGTATCGGACAAAGATGTGCAGCGTGGAGAGTTCCGCTGCGAGTTCCGCGATCACTTCACTGAGCTCCGAACGGTCGCTGACCCGGTCGACGAGCGGCAGGTACTTGTCGCGCAGTGCCGTCCAGTCCACGCCGTGCATGCCACGGTCGTAGAAGTAGTCGCGGAGCATCCGCCAGGACTCGGTATAGATCTGACGCCATTCCTCGCGTGGGATGATCGAGAAGGTCCAGCCATCGAGCGGGAACCGATCGTCCAGCTTCGCCGGTGCCCCGGCATCGCTCGCGATGACATGGAAGGCGTCGCCTCTCCGGATCAGCAGCTTCTTGCCGTCACCCGAGAGCTCGTAGCTGGTGATGTCCTCGACCAGGCTCTTGGGCTTCGGGTCCTTGCTCGTAATCTCGAGCTGCCGGAGCTGTGACTTGGACTCGAACCCCGTCTCCTTCGAGATCCAGAGCAGATGTTTCTTGGTGGCGATGAGCTGGCGGTAGTTGCCAGCGGGGACAGGCACTTCATAGAGGCGGCTCTGGAGCCCCTCGACGTCGATGGCAAGCGCCTCCTCCTTCTTTTCGGTCCCTTCGCCCGGGGGTTTTCCGTCCTTGCGCTTGTCACCGGAAGACTCCTTGGCGTCGTCGGGTTTCTCGTCCTTCGGTGGCTTCGTCGTCGTGAGTTCGGTGGGGCTCCAGAACGGCCACTCGGCGTCACGTTTCAGGGCGAGGGCGAAGACCTGGGTCGTGTCGGTGAAGAAGGGGTCCGGTTGCCGTGGTCCCCAGGGGCTGCCGACGAGGGATCGGAGCTGGCGATCGGTCAGGAAGTACAGCCACTTGCCGTCGGGAGACCACGCCGGACTCCCACTGTCCACACGGTCGCTCGTGGCCACGACCCGGGTCGCCGTCTCGACCTGATGGAGGATGATCTGGGGATAGCCATTGGTGGCGTTGGCGACGTAGGCCAGCCAGCGGCTGTCGGGAGACCAGGTGTAGTCGGTGATTTCATCGTTCGGATTCTCCTCGACCATCGTCGTGGTCCCCGTGGTGCGATCGAGGATCCAGAGTCGCTGATCCTTGTCTCCCCAGGCGATCCTCTTTCCATCCGGTGACGGTACAGCGCTGAACCGGAACACGGTCCCATTCGTCGTGAGGCGCGTGGCGGATCCGACACCGTTCGCCGGCAGGGTCCAGAACTCCAACTCGGCCGACTCGTCAGAGAGGGTCAGGAGATTGGTGCCTCCGGGTAGGAATCGGACATCCCGGTAACGGACACCGCTCTTGCGGGGCACCTCCACGAGGCGACCCAGTTCAAGAGGGCAGACGAACACTTGGCCGCGTGCGGTGAGGACCAGCCGATCTCCGGTTGGGGAGAGGTGGGCGGAGGTCAGATAGTCGAGCGGCCGCTTCACCCAGCGTTCGCGGGTCTGGTCGAAATCCGAGACCAGCGAGATGTCGAGGACCTTGTCGGCCTTCGAGCGGATGTCGAATAGGTGGATGTCCCCGGCCCGGGCGTAAACAATGCGCCCCTCCTCAAGGGTGGCGGTCTGGATGTCGTAACCCGCATGACGGGTCAGCTGCTGAAGATCGGTCCCGGTCGGGCTCATGGACCAGAGGTTCATGATGCCGTCCCGATCGCTGATGAAGTACACGCGGCCGTCCCACCACATCGGATTGCGGCTGGTCCCCTTGAATTCGGTGGCGAGTGGTGTGGCTTCGGAATCCCCGGCGCGGAACCGCCAGAGGTTCTCGATCCAGCCGCCTTCGTAGCGCTTCGTGCTGCTGCTCTGCTTGGGTAGTCGGGTGAAGAAGAGGGTCTGACGGTCCTCGCCGTAAACTCCCTCCGACGCCTGGGCCAGCGGAAGGAGGCGCTGTTGGCCAGTCTTCGGATCCAGCTCGACGAGTTGGGAATTTGGCAGGGTGGAGTGTCGTGTGGTCCGATACAGAATGCGGTTGTCTGGGGTCCATCCGGCGATCGAAGGCTCGCTGCCGTCAAACGTGTGCCGGGTAGGGAGTCCGCCGGACGCGGGCATGGTGTAGACCTCGTTGGGGCCCTCGTATTCGGCGACGAACGCGAGGGTTTGTCCGTCGGGCGAGAAGACCGCGTCCTGTTCCGTTCCCGGGTGCGAGGTGAGTCGCTGGGCGGCGCCGCCCTGGATACCGACCTTCCAGAGATCGCCCTCGGCGGTGAACACGAGGGTGTCCTTGTGGAGGGTGGGGAACCGGTAGTAGCCGCGGGGGTTCTGAGCGTGGGCCATCAGCCCCGCGATGCCGACGAGGAACGCGATGAGGGAACGCACTCGGGGAGGCTAGCGCGGGAGGGACGCGAATCCGAGGGCGATTTCGGACACGCGGAGTTGAAAAGAGGCCGGGAAGAGCCTCACGCGGAGACACGAAGTCGCTGAGGAAAGACAAGACAAGGAGAGGAATCAGAGAAACCGAGGGACGGTGCAGGCGGCCCACACCGTCCCCGAGGTTCCGAAAGCTTTTTCACTCGGCTTCCATTCCCTCATCCGTTTTCTCCTTCTTCCTCCGCGTCTCTGCGTGCGTCCCTTCTCCGCGTTAACTCAGCAGCTCAGCGAGTTGAATGGGGGGTGGACGGCGAGAACTCGTCGGCGTGGTAGGAGCTGCGGACCAGGGGGCCGCTGGCCACGTGGAGGAACCCCATCGCCTCGGCCTCACGCTTCAGTTCGGCAAATACCTCCGGGGCGATGAATGCCTGCACGGGTAGATGACGGAGGGTGGGCTGGAGATATTGACCCAGCGTAACGATGTCGACCCGGGCCGACCGGAGATCCTGGAGCGCCTGAAGGATCTCCTCGCGGGTCTCGCCCAAACCCAGCATGAGACCCGATTTGGTGTGGAGTGGCGCCTGGGCCCGTTCCTTGGCCAGTTTCAGGACGGTCAGGGATCGATCGTATGTCGCCCGATGCCGCACCGACGGGGTGAGTCGTCGGACCGTTTCGACATTGTGGTTGTAGATCTCGGGCTTCGCCGCCAGGACGAGGTCGATGGCCCAGGAGCGCTCGAGAAAATCCGGGACGAGAACCTCGATGATGATGCCCGGGTTGAGGGTCCGAACGGCCTCGATGGCCTTGCGGAAATGTTCGGCGCCCCCGTCGTCGAGGTCGTCTCGCGCCACGGCCGTGATCACCACGTGCTGCAATCCCATCCGGCGGGTGGCCTCGGCGACTCGTTGGGGTTCGTCGGACTCCAGCGGCAGGGGTTTGGCGGTATCGACCGCACAGAAGCCGCAAGCGCGGGTGCATCGATCCCCGGCGATCATGAAGGTGGCCGTCCCCCGGCTCCAACACTCCCAGTGGTTCGGACACTTGGCGCTCTCGCAGACGGTGTGCAGACGGAGGTCGGAGAGCAGGAGGCGCGTCCGGGTAAAGGCGCTCGAACTGGGCAGCGACACCTTCAGCCACGCGGGCAGCCGGGGGCGCAGCCCGCTCGGGGCGGGCGATGGGGTCTGCGGGGCAGGGGAAGGATTCAGGACGGCATCCATCAGAAGTTGCCCCGATTACCGCCCGATCCTGCCGATCTCTCAACCCCCAACTCTCCCGCTCTCGGCACCGCCCGGGACCTTTGGCCTTTGCCGGCTTCCTCGGGACGCCCTAATCTCTTTGCCGACTTATGAGCAAACTCGACGACGTGTACGCCAAACTGCAGGTCAAGACCGGTGCCAAGATGGCCCTCGTGGTCCTCGACGGCCTGGGAGACATCGCCACCACAGAACAGGGGGAACTCACCCCGCTGGAGGCGGCCAAGACCCCGAACCTCGACGCCCTCGTCCGACGCGGCTGCGCCCAAGGCCGCATGATCCCCGTCGCTCCGGGCATCACCCCAGGATCCGGTCCGGGTCACCTCGGATTGTTCGGCTATGACCCCATCGAATGGGAGGTGGGTCGTGGCGTCATCGAGACCCTTGGACTCGGCATCGAGCTCAAGAACGGGGACGTCGCTGCCCGGGCGAACTTCTGCACCCTCGACGCCAAGGGGCTCGTGACCGACCGCCGCGCCGGCCGCATCGCGACCGAGGTCTGCGAGCGTCTCTGCGGTATCCTTTCCTCCAAGATCAAGAAGATCGGATCCACCCAGGTGCTGATCTACCCCGGCAAGGAACACCGCTTCGTCGTCGTGTTCCGCGGAGCCGGTCTGGAGGGGCCGCTCACCGATACCGACCCGAATCGCGAGGGGTTGCCCATCGCCACCGCCAAGCCGGTCGATCCGAAGAGCGCCGGGCAGAAGAAGGTCGCCAAGCTCATCGCCGACTTCTACGCCGTCGCCCTGCCGCTGCTGAAGAAGGAGGCCCCAGCCAACGGGTTCCTCATGCGCGGTGTGGCCCATCAGCCTGACATCCCAACCTTCCAGCAGCGGTACGGACTCAAGGCCGCCGCCCTCGCCGTCTACCCGATGTACAAGGGGCTCAGCCAGCTGGTCGGCATGACCAAGATCGAGGGACCCGAGACCATCGCCCAGCAGTTCGAGCGGTACGTCGCCGAGTACGACAACTACGACTACTTCTTCATCCACTACAAATACACCGACAAGGCCGGCGAGGACGGCAACTTCGCGGCGAAGGTGAAGGCGATCGAGGACTTCGACGCCGCACTTCCGATCCTGCTTGCGAGGAAGCCCGACGTCCTGGCAATCACCGGGGATCATTCAACCCCGTGTGCGCTGAAGGGGCATTCCTGGCACCCGCAACCGGTGCTGCTGCACTCGGCCTCCAGTGGATCCGACAAGCTCCATCGGTTCACTGAGACCGGTGCCAACATTGGATCGCTCGGCATCTTCGAGGCCAAGTACCTGATCCGCCTCATGCAGGCGAACGCCAAGATGTTCGACAAGTACGGTGCCTGATTCGAACTCCTGATCCGGACCGGGGTGGTTGTCCTCAGACCGCCCCGGTCCGTCGCATTTTCCGACCCATGAAAGCCGTCATCCTCGCCGCGGGCAAAGGAACCCGCATGAAGGACCTCACCAACGAGGTTCCCAAGCCGATGCTCCGCGTCCAGGGACGTCCCATCCTCGAGCACATCCTGGAGGGACTCCTCGCGACGGGCATCCGGGAGGTCTGTCTGATCACCGGCTGGAAGGCCGAGGTGATTGAGGACCACTTCGGTGACGGCTCGCGGTTCGGGGCCCGGATCTCCTACGCCCGTCAGGTCGTCCAGGACGGCACCGGCAAGGCACCCGAGTACGCGAAGGAGTTTGTCGGCACCTCGGATTTTCTCCTGACCTATGGCGACATCCTGGTCCGGCCCGACACCTACCAGGGTATGGTCCGCCGTTGGTCCGAGGGGAATTTCAGCGGTCTGCTGACGGTGACGGAGGGCGAGGATGTCACCAAGGGAGGCATCAACTTCTTTGACGACCTGTTCTGTCTCACCCGACTGGTGGAGAAGCCCAGCGCCGCGCAGCTCGATGAGCTGCGTTCCAGCGGCTGGCTCAAGCCGGGCCGTCCGGTCTGGTACAACGCGGGGATCTACCTGTTCCGTCCCGTGCTCTTCGAGTTCACCGCGCGTCTCCAGAAGTCCCCGCGCAACGAATATGAGCTGACGGATGCCCTGTCGGCGATGGTCGCAGCGGGGCACTCCATCGCGGGCCTCAAGATCGAGGGACGCTGGGTGGATGTCCGGGATCCGGAGGTCCTCGCCTCGCTGCAGGCCTGAGCGCCACGGTCTCCGCGGCGCCATCAAGAGGCGTCAGAGTCCGCTGGGGTGGTCGAGGAAGGTCCACTCGATCCCGAATGTCTCCGACAGTTCGGCGGCGAGGGCGCGGACGCCGAAGGTCTCGGTCGCGTAGTGCCCCCCGAGAAAGACGTTCAGACCGAGGTCCTCGGCGAGTCCGTGGCTCCAGTGGGGTCCCTCGCCCGAGATGAAGGTGTCGACCCCCTCCCGGGCCGCCTGGGCCAGCTCGCTCCCGGCGCCGCCGGTGCAGATGCCGATGTGCCGACACGTCGCGGCGCCGCCGCGGAGGAGAACCGGAGTTGCCCCGAGGACCTTGGAGAGATTCCGACCCAGCTCCTCCCGATCCATGGGTCGGGGCAGGCGGACGGAGACCCCGAGGTGCTGGCTGTGGTGCTCAAAGAACGGCTTGGTGGATCGGAAACCCAGGGCCCGGGCCAGCTGGGCGGCGTTGCCTAGCGTTGCGTGTCCATCCAGAGGCAGGTGCTGGGAGTAGACCGCGAGATTGCCCTCGATGAGGCGACGCAGGAGTTGGTATCGGCGTCCGGTCCACGGAACGGTGCCGTTCCAGAACAATCCATGATGGACCAGCAACAGGTCAGCCTTGGCGGCCAGGGCCAGGTCCACGGTGGCCTTGGAGGCATCCACCGCGGCAGCGATCCGGCGGACTGTTCCGTCGTTCTCGACCTGGAGTCCGTTCCAGGCGCGATCGTAGTCCTTGTAGTTCTCCGGACGGAGACGGCGGTCGCAGTGCTCGATGATTCGCTTCAGGGGCACAGGTTTCATTGAGCCAGCCTTTGGGTTGGGGATCGGATGTCAACCCGGCAGCTCGGATCCGGACCGGGGCTCCGGAGCTGCGGCTATTGGCGGTGGAAATCGCATCGCGTTTCGGATCGGCGGACGGTCTGTCCCTGTCCCTGATCCGCCCTTACGGGACCCGTCGGCGCTGAGGGGTTGTTCCGGGCTGGATCGGGATGATTTCCCGTATCCCGCCGATGGCATCGTGGAGGATCAGATCGACCCCATTGGATTGTCCGCGCAGGGAGTAGTTCCAGGGTGAATCTTCCTCGCGGATCCGGGGGGCGGGGCGGGCCTTCGAGAGCTCCTGAGCAATGGTTTTCCGGACGCTCTCCACAGTCACGGGCTCAGGGGTTTCGATGGCGTCGACTGCCGCCAATTGGGCCGCCACTTTGACGGTGTTTTGATCGCGGAAGGTAAGAGCGAGACGCGCCTTCGAGATATTCCGGGTGGGAACCACGGGGAGGGACAGGCGGATGGCCGCGGTCGCGACGAGGAGAACCGCGGTTCCGATCAGCAGCGTCTTTCGACGGAAGGGTGACCCACCGGGGCGGAGCCGCGTATGAACCGCCAGGGCGATCACGAGGACGTTGAAGCCATTGATCGTCCAGTTGAAATCCGTCAACCAGGCGCCCTGGTCGCTGTACACGATCTCGTGACGGTACTTGTGGCCCGACCAGTGCAGGATCGCATCGTTCTTCAGGGTCTCATGGGTCAGGCGGCCTCGGAGGCGGGTCGCCCAAGATGCCTCGCCGGCCACGGCGGTCAGGCCCTCGTGGGCCAAGGACAGGACGCTGGGATGGGGGAGAAGCCGGCGCCCCCCGGTGTCCGGGGCGATGGAGCGGGACTCAATGACGTCGAAGTGATCGGCATGTGCCCGTTCGTCGCCGAGGACGAAGAGATCGACCTCGAGGGCGCCATTGCCGACGCCGGTTAGGCGCAGGGGATACACGGGGTTCTTCGTGGGGAATGTGAATTGAAGGGGGTGGAGTGTCCCGGGGTCCTGGGTTTCCAAGGGTCGGTGCACCTTGCTGGCAACGAACACCCAGCCTTCCGCCAGGTAGTCGCGCAGCACGGGTTCGACC
Source organism: Verrucomicrobiales bacterium (assembly GCA_005801385.1). GTDB lineage: Bacteria > Verrucomicrobiota > Verrucomicrobiia > Limisphaerales > UBA9464 > UBA9464. The sequence goes on from SYEM01000058.1 coordinate 9,044, forward strand.
TCGGGCGGCATCTGGTAGCCGTGCTGGGTCAGCCACTGTCGGACGGCGACAGGATCGCGTCCGGTGATCGTAGTGGACTCGAAGACCCCCGCTTTCTGGTGGTCGAGGATCTCCACCCATCCTCCTCCGCGGGTACCACCCCCCTTGGACGAGCTGAGCGAGGGCAGGAGCATGCCCCCAGCCAAGAGCAGAATGGTGGCAACGAGGGCGAGTTCCCGCCAGCGGACGCGCCCCGAAAGGCCGGCAGCCAGAATGGCGGTGACGATCATCCCGGGCAGCCAGAAGAGGGTAGGCGTGTGGATCACCGTCGGTTGCATCAGTTCGACCAGCGTGGTGAACAGTCCGGGGCTGACGGGTTCCACCACGGGTCGGGCGGGCAGCGGAACGACCCACGCGAAGTTGCTCCCCCGGCCGGCAAACCGGGTCTCGATGACCAGGCGTTCGATACCCTCCGACCACGAGAGGATGGCCCGCTGGTCTGGGATCCGCACCGGTTCGGCTACGGTCACGCTGGAGAACACCTTGCCGTCCGCCCGGGAGGTCCCAGGCACCAGGACGCCAGCCACGACGAGCAGGACCAGGCAGAGGATTCGTCTCGTCACAGACATCCGGGGGGAGCGCTTGATGAGGAAAACCCGAACCCTGAAGGGAGGGCCACCTATTTCTCCGAAGCAGGCTGGGTTCGAGGCACGGGTATCAGGGCGAACCGATTCTTCCAGGCCAGGACGAGTTCGAGGGCTGCGGGGTTGGCTCCGGAGCGTCGAAGGTAATCCCCCAGGTCCTGCAGGACATGGCCCGCCTCGGAACGGGCCTGATCGTCGATGGGAGGCAGTGTGCCGACCAGGACCTTGTGGATCTCCGCGTAGTTGCGATAGGCGGCGAGGCGGCACATCAGGAGGTACGGGCGCAGGGAGCCATCCGATCCAGTCCGGCCCAGGGCCTGGTCGAGCCGGTCGTCGGCCGACCGTGGATCCATGCCCGGACTGACGAGTCGCCGTCTCCAGGTGTCGAGCCTCGAACTGCCCTGGTGGGATTCCTCGGAGTAGGACGTCACCCAGGCGTGGGCGTGGTCGATGGCCACGAGGGCCGGTAGGATTTCCAACAGGGTCAGGTCCCTGGAGTGGAACTGTTCGCTGGGTAGCGCCTCGGCCGTGTGGACGGTTCGCAGTGCTTCCTCGAACTGGCCCAGACGCCATTCGGCGAGGGCGCGAAGGGTCAGGGCGGTTCCCCAGAGTCGATCCGATTTCAGCTGGGCCGTCTCCCGAGGGGTCAGCTGTCGCAGGCTCAGCAGTGCAGCAGCATAACCCGCGCGGGTGGCGCTGGTGGACAGGAGATCCTGATCGCCTGCCGATCCCGGGAGTGCCTGGCTGTTCCGGGTGTTGGACGGGTAACCGGGGCTATCGAGGAGAGCCGCCAGCAGGAGGTGGTTGTCCGTCCGGGCCGCCTCACTGAACGCGGCCTGGGCCTCACGCAGCCGGTTGGTCGACTGGCATCCGGTCACCAGCAGGGCGCCGAAGGCGATGACCAGGAGTCGGGACCGGAACGGAGTTTTCGACGGGCTCGGTGTGGACCGGGGTGCCGGCTTGGAATTCATGGAGGGGTTCTCTTTTCCCGGTTCGGTGGGCGGGCCCGCTTGGATCGGCGGGTCTGGATTCCGCTGGATCTCCGGGTGGCCGATCTCGTGGTGCCTTCCGAGGCCTCCAACACCTCCTCAAGCATCCGGAGGGCCTGCGCGGGAGCGGTTCGTCCCCGGCGGGGATCGGCGAGGAGGGCGAGCCACCGTCGAATCCCGAGAGGGAGTCTCTCCGCAGGTGCGCCGTCCGGCTGAATCCACAGTTCCGGGGAGTTCACGCATCGCGTCAGGACCTGGTCCACGATGGACACGAGGTCCGAGGGGCGGAACCTGGAGGTTGGCCCGACATCGGTCTTCTCATGGAAGAGGAGCGTCAGGATCTGTTCGGTGATCGCCACGAGGGGTGAAGCGGTCGGGATTCGGGGTGGTGCGGGCCAGAGCCGGACCGGATCTTCGGCAGCGTGATGGAGGATCCGTTCGGTCAATGCCGGTAGGACTTGGGAGAATCGACGACGGGACGGGGTCTCCAGGAGATCCGCGAGGCATTTGAGGAATTCGGGAATGCCGGTCGTTCCGTCGTTGGCCAGAGAGGGATGTTCCCCGACCAGGCGGATTCCCGCCTGAAGCAGTGACGGGAGGGAACCCGAACCGAGGGCCTGGTCGAGTCGGGCGGGGTCCGACACAGCGGCTTCGAAGAATTCGAGGGCCACCCGGGGCAATCCCTCCAGACCCGCGGGGGTGGATCTGACGGGTGTTGCGTTGGAGGTGGCGGACTGTTCGCCGTTGATCCACCGGAGGACCGTCCGCATCAGGTGTTCCCCCCAGTCCGCGATGCGATCCCGCTCGGAAAGATCCTCGACCGGGCTCATGTCAGTCGTTCCTGCTGAAGCTACACGGCGGGTGACCTCGTGGAGGATGCCGAAAGTCAATTGGCGCAGGATCTCGGGTCCTCGCAGTCCGCAGGCGTCGCCTTGGGATGTTGAGCCGTGTTCGGAGAGAACCCGGAACAGGCGAGGAACCAGTTCGGAAAGCCAGGGGTCGGGCAGACTGCTGGACTCATCCAGACCTCGAAGGAAGGCCAGTAGGTGTCGGGGCAATGGCCCATGAACCTGGAACTGGTCCGGCTGGTGACGCGCGTAGTCGACCCCCATTTCCCACAGAACCCCTGCGAGTCGCTGGAGGACCGTGGGTGACGGGTCGAGAGAGCGTCGTTGCCACTGTCGGACCGCAAACAGGGCAGCAAGGTCCTCTGGATCCACGCGGGATCCATCCGCCCAGTCCCGGCCGAGCTCCTCGGCGGTCTTTAGGTAGGCGTATTCGGAATGGAGGTGGCCCAGTTCCGACCGGTCTTCCGCGCTCAGATTGTCATCATGGGCCTTGGCCAAAAGCCTCCGCAGATGGTTGTCCGTGGAGGCGTAGCCTGATCCCAAGCCAGGGTTCGTGAAGAACTCGATCGCCTCGCGCCAGTCGGTTCGCGTCTCGAATCGTGGCAGGGGGAGGAAGAGTTCCCGTCGTCGTGTGGCATCCACATGGGCAAGGCGGACCTGTCCCGACAGCCGGATGCCGCCGCGGATCGCCACGAGGAGGAGTGTTGCCGAATCGCCGACCATGACACCCCGCAGCGAACGGGCTGGAGGGGGGATGGGATCTACCTACAGACGAAGGGCCCAAAATCCAGGGACAGCTTCCGGAATCTGCGGGGGAGGGGTCGTTGGGGAGCCGAAGAGAGGAGGGGAGATGGCTCCAGAGGTAGGACTCGAACCTACAA
>SYEM01000059.1 GCA_005801385.1 Verrucomicrobiales bacterium
GACGAGCTTGAAGGATTCGCCCAGCCGCTTCTCGAGGGTGTCGTGGAGCTTCTCGTCGACCGTCTTCCGCATCTCCTCGAGCTTCCTCTCGTTGCTCTCCTGGATCTGCTGAAATTTCCGGTCCAATCCCTCCCTCACCTTCGCCTGCTCCTCCTGATGAACCCTCTCGAGGTCCTTGAGGGCGGCCTGGAGACGTTCCCGCTGGAGATCGAGCTCCTTGCGGTTGGAGTCGGTGAGCTCCTGTACGGCCCTGAGGGTCTCGGCGGCGCGGCGGTCCTGGATCTCCTGGCTGTTCTGGGCCTCGTGTCGCAGGGACTGACGCAGGGCATCCAGCCTCGACTCGGTCCCGGTCCGGATCTCCTCGAGGGCGGCATTGGTGCGCTGGACCAGTTTCTCGACCTCGGCGCGGGTGTCCGCCGCCGCGGCGCGGTGGGTCTGGCTCAGCTGTTCGAGCAGGGCCTTCTGCTGCTCCCCGAGGGTGCCGAGGGTCCGAACGAGCGCCTCGTTGGCCTTGGATTGGGAGTCCGCGATCTCGGAGCGCAGCTGACGCGCCTGCTCGGCGGCCTCGGCGCGTGCCTGTCGAAACTCCTCCCGCAGGAACGGATCAAGGTCCGGTCCGCCCGAGGAGCCGGCCGCCCTCGCCTGGAGGAAGAGGCGGATCAGGATGGCGACGACCCCGATGAAAGTGAGGAGGGCGAGGGTGGTGGGCATGGTGGTGTGACGCCGGCTTCGGCACGGGGCGGGTCAGGACCCCGCTTGGGATGACGGATCCGAAGCGAGGCATCGGGAATCAGGGTGGGGATGGCCGTCCGGGAATCGACAGCAAAATGACGGGGAGTCGCGGGCCGAAACCACCCGACGGGCCAACGGACCGCGCCCGATCGGGGACCGAAAAGTTTTCTCATTATCCATGTCGCCAAACATATGACTCATGACACCTTACCGCCTCTGCCAGTCCGTTCCCCGTACCGTGTCAGATGGCATTCTATCGTCAGAACAGTAGTTCCGCGAATCCCGTCCACTCGTGTCTCTACGAGTGCCGGGTAATGCATCATCGTCTGTCCCCTCGGAAACACCGGTTCGAATACGGCATCTTCATGCTCCAACTGGACCTTGACGAACTGGACCTCTGCGATCGCGTCCTCCGCCTGTTCGGTCACAACCGCCGGGCCGTCTACGGGTTCCGGAACTCCGACCATCTGGCCTATCCGGTGTCCTCGCCGAGGGCCAGCCTGAAGGCCTCCCTGGGCGCCTGGCTGGCAGACCAGGGGATCGAGCTTCCCGCTGACGCCAAGGTCCGTCTGGTCACCCTGCCCCGGGTCTTCGGATACGTGTTCAACCCGGTGAGCTTCTACTTCTGCTCGACGGCCGACGGCACCCCGATCGCGGCCGTGGCGGAGGTCGGGAACACCTTCGGCGAGCTGAAGCCGTTCCTGATCCCGGTGTCCGGCTCACCGGACCGATTCCATCGGACCGTTCCCAAACACTTCTACGTCTCTCCGTTCAGCGATCTCCGCCTCTGCTTCGAGTTCGATCTCCGCACGCCGGACGAGCGGCTCGACATCCGGATCCTGGATGTGACGGAAACGGGGGAGACCGTGCTGGTGAGCACGCTGCAGGGTCGGCGGCATCCGCTGACCGACCGGCAGCTTGCGTGGATGGGACTGAAGTATCCGCTCGTGACCCTGCATGTGATCACCCAGATCCATTGGCAGGCCCTGCGGCTCTGGTGGAAGCGGCTGCCCTGGCACGCCAAGTCCGCAGACCCCGATCTGCAGCGCGACGTCCTGCGTCCCCACGCCTCGATCGCCGGGGCCGGCCCGGTGTCACCGGTGTCGGCACCCATCGGAGCCGCATCGCCCCCCCTCTCCAAAGACCTCGTTGCCTCGTGAACGACCTCGACACCAACCCCCTCGTCTTTGCCGACGCCTCCGGCACGGCTACCGAAACGCAATCCCCCGTCGCCTCGCCCCGATGGACCGAGCGGCTCTGCCAGCGTCTGGTCCTGCGCTCGTTCGAGCGAATGACCCGCGGGCGCATGACGGTCCGTCTCCCGGATGGCTCCGCGGTCCGGTTCGGGACCGGCGTCGCCGGTCCAGAGGCCGAGCTGCATATCCGTCGCAATCGCTTCTTCATCCGAGGGGTGGTCCAGGGCGACATCGGGTTCGGCGAGGCCTACCAGGACGGTGACTGGACCACGCCGGACCTCACGGCGGTGATCGGCTGGTTCTGCGCGAACCGCGACCACGCCCCGTCGATGTCCGGATCCCGGGCGCGGGACTGGCACCTCGGGTTCATGCAGGTCCTCAACCGCATCCGGCACCGCATCAACAAGAACTCCCTGCGCGGTTCCCGGACCAACATCCAGGCCCACTACGACCTCGGGAACGACTTCTACTCGCTGTGGCTGGACCCGACGATGACCTACTCGGCGGCCCTGTTCGAATCGCCCGACCAAATGCTGGCCGAGGCCCAGTCCGCCAAATACGACCGACTCTGCCGGCTGCTGAGACTGGTGCCAGGGGACCATGTCCTGGTGATCGGCTCCGGCTGGGGCGGCTTCACCGAGCATGCCGTCACCCGCTACGGCTGCCAGGTCACCACGGTCACGCTCTCCGACGACCAGGCCCGCCACTGCACCCAGCGGTTCGAACGGGGTGGATACGCCGACCGTGCACGGGTCGAGATCCGCGACTACCGACACGTCCAGGGGCAGTTCGACAAAATCTGCAGCATCGAGATGCTCGAGGCGGTCGGGGACGAATTCCTCGAGACCTATTTCCGCCAGGTCCAGAATCTCCTGAAGCCCCATGGCCGGTTTGCCGCCCAGTTCATCACCTGTCCGGACAACCGGCACGAGGAGCTGCGGAACGGGGTCGACTGGATCCAGAAGCACATCTTCCCGGGATCGCTGCTCCTGTCGATGAACCGCGTCGGCCAGGTCGTCCAGAGGACCGGGGACCTCTGGCTCGAGAACCTGCATGACATGGGGATCGACTATGCCCGGACGCTGCACCTGTGGAGGGACCGGTTCCACCAGTCGCTGGATGCTGTCCGCACCCAGGGCTTCGACGACCGGTTCATACGGACCTGGGACTACTACCTCGCCTACTGCGAGGCGGCGTTCGCCTGGCGCAACATCAGCGTGGTCCAGGCCACATGGTCGCGTCCGGGTCAGGCCCGCTGTCCCCAGTACCTCGCATGACCCTGGGGGCGATCATAGCCCTGGCGCTGCTGTTCGTGGCGGTCGAAATGGCGCTGACGTTCACGGTGGCGCGTCGGCTCAACAACTTCGGCATCGTGGACGTGGTGTGGTCGGCAGGGTTCTCCGGGCTGGCGATCCTCTATTACCTGACCGCCCCTCACGTCGCGTTTCCGTCGGATCTCATCCGTGACGAGGTCCTCACCTCCCTGGCTGTGCTCTGGAGCCTGCGCCTGGGGTTCCATCTGGCGGTGCGGGTCTGGAAGCACCATCCGGTCGAGGACGTCCGCTATGCCCGGCTCCGAGAACTCTGGGGCGACCGCACCCACCGGCGGATGTTCGGCTTCTTCCAGGTCCAGGGAGTTCTCCAGGCGATCCTCTCGATGCCCTTCCTGCTGGTGTGTCTGAACGGGGAGGCTCCGACACCCAGCTGGGCCGGTCTCTCGCCGCTGGAGTGGTCTGGGGTGGCCCTCTGGCTGGTAGCGCTGTGCGGCGAATCGATCGCCGACCTGCAGCTGTCCCGCTTCCGCAACGACCCGGCGAACCGGGGCCGGGTCTGCCAAGTCGGACTCTGGCACTGGTCCCGGCATCC
>SYEM01000060.1 GCA_005801385.1 Verrucomicrobiales bacterium
GCATGGCAGGGCGGCAGGGCCATCAGGTGAAGCTCCCCGGGGTTCCAGGCCGACACGATCAGCCGGCGGGAATCCGGGTTTGTCCGGATCTGGGATACCACCTCCCGGAGCTGGTGGATCGACCGCCCGTCGAACGACCGCCAATCCGTCCATTGTGCGCCATACACCCGACCCAACTCCCCGGTCTCCTTGTTGGCCCATTCGTCCCAGATGCTCACCCCATGCTGCTGGAGCCAGCGGACGTTGGTCTCCCCGCGGATGAACCACAGCAGCTCGTGGATGATGCTCTTGAGATGGACCTTCTTTGTCGTGACGAGCGGAAAGCCGTCGGACAGCGGATAACGGGTCTGGGCACCAAAGATCGACCAGGTCCCCGTCCCGGTCCGATCCGCCTTGTAGGTGCCCCGCTCGAGCACATGGCGCAGCAGATCGAGATAGGGACGCATCGCAGGCGAACGTTGGCCGGGTACGTTCGAAATGACAACGAGAGTCCGCACCCGTGGCGGGTCCTGTACCGAGCCGATTCCGTCTAGGACCCCACCCAGGGATCGTGACTCGCCCCACTTCGGGACCGGAGTGTGGACATGAAATCGAGGCACCGGTCACCGACCGGTGCAGCCCCTTTCACACTGACAGGCCGACCCACAGATGGTTTCGTCCACCAAGCCGACCGATGCAGAAGCTTCCTCGGGTATCCATTGTCATCCACGACTTCGATCCCAACCTGGGCCAGGGACGCTACTGCCACGAGATCGTGCGACGCCTGGCCGACCGGTTCGAGTTCCACATCCACGCGAACATCTGGAAACCCGTCGACGCCCCGAACACGCACTACCACAAGGTTGCGGCGAACCGGTTCAACGTCATCACGACGATTGCCTCGTTCCTCCCCTTCGCGGAACTGTCCCTGGCCCGGATCCAGCCAGACCTGATCCACGCCCAGGGGCTGAGTTCCTGGCGGACCGACATCATCACCGGCCACATGTGCAACGGAGCGCGGTTGAGGCACCTGCGGGGGGCCGGATGGAGATCCCGATGGTTTGCGGAGTTGATCAACCCGTTCGAGCGGGCGTTCTACCGCCAGAGGCGGGCACGACATCTCATCGCCATCGCCCGCAGTCTTGGAAGAGATGTCGAAACCCAGTACGGATGGCAGGGCCGGACCCATGTCATCTACCACGGCACCGACAGTGTCCGGTTTCGACCTGCAGCCGATCCCGAGGAGCGGAGACGGCTCCAGGAACGGTTCAAGGTGCCCCAGGACCGGTGGCTCTGGATCTTCATGGGTGAGGCTGTGAAGGGGCTTTCCGGCGCCATCGACCAGCTGCAGCAGTTTCCGGACGCCCATCTGCTCGTCGTCTCGAGATCCAATTTCACCGCGTTCCGCGAACAGGCGCGCGCCCGGGGTGTCCTCGATCGGATCACGTTCCATGGCTACGATCCGAGGCCGGAGGAGGCCTTCCGTGCGGTCGACGTCTTCGTCTACCCGGCGGCCTACGATCCCTTTGGTCTCGTTGTCACGGAAGCCATGGCGTCCGGGTTGGCCGTCGTCGTGGGCGTCGGGGTCGGCGCCTCGGAACTGATCGAGGACGGGCGCAACGGCATGCGCTGCGATCCCGACGATCCCGAGGGCATCCGCCGGGCGCTGATCCAGCTTTCGCAGGTCCCGGACAACGCCGCGGCCCTCCGGAGGGCGGCCCGGGAGACGGTCATTGACCAGTCGTGGGACCGATGCGCCGAACAGACCGGCCGTATCTACGAGACCGCCCTCCAGGAGCGACTCCCCTTGCACAAGGTGAGGCCCACAGGGTGAGGCCCCTGCCCTTCGGGTGCCGCTCTCACGGCCCGACCACCACCGCCGGGGTGCCGGTACGGACGCGGAAGTACTGGAATGGGGCGGTTTCTCCTCCGGCCGAATCACCGGGGACAAACAGGGGCAGCTGGTCGTAGATCCGGGACAGTACCGGACGCCACCCCACGCGGGATGTCTCGTGGAGGTCCGAAGCCGCTTCGACCACCAGGGTGCTCCCCGGGTTCGCAAGGACATCCAACTGGACCGAGCCGCCGCTGTTGAGGCGGAGTCGCTTCACCACCGGCGCCAACACCTCACCCGACAACGCCACCGCACTTGGGGCGAGGGTCTCGGTCAGGAGCGTGTAGCCATCCCCGGTGAACTCCACGTTCTTCAGAGCGAACTCCCCCTGCCAGTTCGCTGGCACCGTCGCCCCGACACGGAAGGTGAACCGTGCGATCACGCCACCTGGGACGACTCGATTCGTGGCCGAGGAGACACCGAACCGAAGACGGCCCCCGACCGGCTGATTACCCCAGTAGGTCTGGAGATCCGCCGGCAGGGAAGGTCCGGTCCCATATCCCGAGGGGGTCACGAGGCTGATGAGCTGAGGGGGATAGACGAGCTCGAAACTGAGGCCACGGAGATCGGTCAGGTTCCGCTTCGACCGGACCTGCACCTCGAACAGCCCGCCTCGCTTGGCCGTGAGCAGCGAAGGGGTCATCTCGAGCCAGTCCGATTCGTTGCCCGCCCGGGCCAGACGACGCGGCCCAGGCCATGGGGCACCCGCATTGCGCGGAGCCGGTTGGGGATCCTGTCCAATCACCACCCGCATCACGCGAACAACGTCTCCGGAGTCGAGGCTTCCATTCTTGTTGAGATCGTTGAGGGCGACATCCCAGGACCGCTTGGCATCAAGGCCCACCACGAGCCGCTGCAGAAGTCCGGCGTCACCGACATCCAGCCGCTCATTGCCGTTGAGATCTCCGGTCACACGGCGGGGCAGCAACCGGACCTGTCCCGGAATTCCAGCGACCCCGACCACCGGATCGCCCTGGTCATTCGAGACCTCCAGCAGCTCCGGATCGACATAGGCTTGGAGTCCGATCGGCGAAAAGAGGCTTCGCACCCGGAAACTGAGCGTCCCCAGCGTGTGCCGGCCTGCCGGCAGGGATTCACCCGCCGCAGCCAAGGTGACCCGCACCACCCCGGGAACCTCGGTGTTCACCGTGATCAGGCCACTCGGCAGCAGACTTCCCGGCTCGAAGGCGGGTTCTGCCAGGAACTCCACGTAGTCGTTGTACCGAAGGTTGAAGGTGAGTCCCGACAGCGCCGATTGGTTCTGGAGCTGGATCGGAAACGCCACTCGCTGGCCCTCGCGGGCATCCACGGCATCCCCGACCACCAACACGCTTCCCGCACTCCAGATGACCACCAGGTCATTGGTCGTGGAATTGCCCGCGACATCCCGGGCTTCAACAGCAAACCGGTTCTCTCCTTCGGCCAAGCGGACACCCTCCACCTGGAACCGCCCCGCCGTGAGAGCCAGCTGCTGGGGGGCCAGGCCGTCCCGGATCAGCAGGGCCGACGCAACCTGGTCATTGTCCCGTACTTGACCCGAAAGGGTCACCACGTCCGTGGCACTCAACCCGGCTTTCGGGGTGATCCAATCCACGACGGGGGGGGAGACATCGACAAATTCGCCGGAGAGGACCGCGTTGGTTTCGACCCGCCAGACCCGTTCCAGTCCGTCGGCGTCGATCGGCCCCCCGGGGAATCCCAGCCATCGGCGCAGGGCCCAGCCGGGATTCGGAACCGCCGTCACAACAAGGGGGAACGCCTCCTCGTAGACGTTGGTAGCGGGCGACAGGCCGAGGGCACCACCCGCAATGGCATCCGCGATGCGAACCGTGAATTTCTGGGGCTCAACCAGTGTCACCGCCACACCGGCCGACGCCGTCAGGACCCCGTCGCTGACCGTCAACGTCACCGTCACCAGGCCACCCGCTCCCGGGGAGGGCAGAATCGACAGCGTGCGGTTGGCACCCTCACCTCCGACGACCAGCCGCCCATTCGGAAGGATCGCCGTGTCACTGCTCGACGCAGCCACGACGAGTCCATTCGGTCCGTCCGGATCCGACAGGACGACCGGAACGCCGGAGATGCCCTTCCGAACAGGCACCGACAGGGTCGAGGCCACCTGGATTGCGGGAGGCTCGTTGACATCGGCCACCACAATCACGAATTCGAGATTCTCGGTCGTCACCCCATCTGTGGATTCGATCACAACCGGATTCGCCCCGACGGCCGCCTGCCCAGGAATGCCCTCAAGACGCCCCTCTGCGGGGCTGATCGAGGTCCAGGTCAACCATCCGGGCAAGACCTTAGGCTTGAGGGTGATCGTCTGGCCGATTCCCGGCGGGTTCGCAGCGATCGACGCCAGATAGGGTTGGCCCTGTGTCGCCTCCAGCGGGGGGGTGCCCACGAAGCCGAGCGGACGTCGCTCGACCGTGGTGGTCACGGCGAACGGAGCCGTCACGACTCCCCCGTGCGCATCGCTCACGCGGAGCGTTCCCTTGAAGGTTCCCACCGTCGCATACGCATGGGAGACCTGGGCACCCGTCGCCGTCGACGCATCGCCGAAATCCCAGGAATAGGTCAGGGCCTCGGAACCCGGATCCTTGGCGACCGCCCGGAAATCGCCGGCCTGACCGGCGACGAGTTCGGCGGGGACCGCAAGACTCTCCAACGTGGGTGGCACGTTGGTGACCTCGAAGGACACCGGCCACGGCAGGCTGGACGCCACCACCTCGCTGCCGATCGCAGTGGCGCGGGATGCAAATGTTGCAGTCGGCCGCGAGCCTTCGAATTGCCGGAGCTCCCATCGCTCGGGAGCATGCACCCAGTACCCGCCCGGACTGGAACCGCGATTGCTCGGAGAGGGATTGACTCCGGGTTCCGACAGCACCAGCCCCACCGTGCGACCTGCCGTCTGGTTCACATTCGTCCAGACCACGGTCCAGGTCAGTCGATCCACCACCTTGATGTTCACCTCTGTCAGCCGCTGCAGGAAGAGGCCGCTGTTGATGCCAAAGACCGGGCTTTCATACAGGAGGGTCTGAGGCATGCGGGAGGCGCTCCCCGGATACTCGGGCCCATCGTTGAGATAGAGACGCAGCCGCCCTCCCGCCGCTGCCCGCTCTGCGACGGTCATCCCGGACAGATCCGCGAAGTAGGAGAACGAGACCTCGTGAAGGGTGTCATTGGTCCGGGTCAGCACCACCTCGGCCCCCGTCTCCTCGCTGGCAAGATGGTAACCTGCAGGGGATCCCACGCTGTCGAGGCTGTCGTAGACCGGCACAAGGCCCAACTCCGACACCACCAGCTCCGCACGGTGCCTGCCCGGCGACAACAGCGGCAGCAATGCCGTGAGACCCTGCACCCGACGACCGTCCGGAAGCGTCCACAGCGCCTGCACCGCCCGGGATGGCCACGCGTAGTCCGCAGCCGCGGATACCTCCACCAGCTCGCCCTCGACCGCACCGGTGGCGACAGCGGACCGGATCACCGGAGCCCGGTTCGACACATCGAGGCGGAATGTCGCCGGTATCGTCGACCGCCCCTCGGCATCGGTGACCGTCAGGTTGAAATCGATCACCCCGGGACGAAGGCCTGCGCCCGGAAATGTCACCAGACGACTCGTGGATTGGACGCCATTCGGCAGCTGCCACAGATAGGTCAGCGGCGCCGTACCGCCGCTCACCATCGGCTCGACCACGACTGTCTCGCCTTCGACGGGATCGACATTGGAAATCCCCTCGACCAGCGGTGGGGCTGTCGGCCCTGTCCTCAAACGGATCGAGGTCAGGTTCGACATCCAGGAACTCGGTCCAGAGAGGGGTCCGGAGGGGGCGAAGGTATAGTTGAAGAGGCCCGAGCTCCCCGTCACGCCGCCCGCGTTCACCGCCGCCTCGTAGCTGGAGTAGAGGGAGAGATCCCAGACGCGGACTTCCAGCTGGACCGTCTGGCCATAGCCAACACCCGCCAACTCACGGAGCCCTCCCCCCCAGAGGCCCGGGGATGCAAATCGCCCTTCCCCCTTGCCATTCACCGCCACCAGACCAGTCCGGGTGTCCATGAACAGCCGAGCCACGTAGGAACCCGAGGCCAGCGGGGTCCCATCCACACCCAGGACCAGCCGGTTGGTGTCAAAGACACCATTGCTGAAGTAGACCACGGAGTACGGAGTCAGTTGGAGCCGAAGTCCCCTGAAGTCGGAGTTCTCCCCGAAGGTCGCCGGAGGCGTCAGCCCTCCCCCAAGGTTCGAAACACGGACAATCGTCTCCGCCTTCGAAAAGGCCTGTGCGTAGGTGTCACCCGTCATCGCATCCCAGGCGCGGACCAGGATGTCGACCCCATCGCCAACATTGGCCGGGGGCACCACCAGCCCATTCACGAAGAACAGTCCGTCCAGCGTGAGAGCCTCCCCGGAGGCTCCCCCTGGCGACAAGGTGACCAGACTGGGCAGGAGCACGAGCTCCACACGGCCCCGACCGGCCTGCAGGGGCGTCCCATCCATATCGAGAACGAACGCCTTCTGCGTCGCCCCGGCAGGTACAAAGTTGTTGTTGGCATTGAAGGTGCCCTCGGCGAGCACAGACATCAGGGCCAGGAGGTTCCAGAGGACCCACCGTCCACATCGAGCAAGGGAGAGATTCATGTGAGGAATGGAACTATCGGGAATGAAGAGGATCACCGGCTTGGCCAAGTCTTCCGATTTCTTCATCCGGGGCAAGACTCTCGTTTGGTGAATCGGCAGGAAATGCCGGACGGAGCCGGACGGCGACTCCCACCGCGGCACGGACACACGGAGGTCGCCAGCGGGGTGGGCGCATCCCGCGCCCCGTGATGCAGGGCACTGCCTCACCCACCGGTGGACGCCTTCGGCGTCCGTCGGGAGGCCTCACCTCCCTTGTCCGGGTCTGAACTCTCGACCCGCCTTCGGCGTCCCCCTTCCCTCCGCGGGATCACCGCGGCTGTTTCCCGATCGCCTTCAGGAACTCCTCACCACTCGGGGCTGTCATCGCCAAGCGGTGCCAGACCCGCAGCAGTTCCGCATCCTCGACCCTCTCCAGGTGTCGATTCCACGAGGGCTTCCAGTCGGGAAACCGGGCCTCAACCGAGGCCCTCACGGCCTCGACCCAACCGGTGCGCAACCCGTCCTGTCTGCCTTCCTGTCGGCCTTCCTGTCGGCCCTCTTGTCGACCTTCCTGTCGACCCTGTTCAAGGCCCTGTTCAAGGCCCTGTTCAAGGCCTTCACGGCGGGCGTGGCGTTCGAATGTCGTGAGATACGTCATGGGGCTGTCTCCCTCCTGTTGTCTGACCTGTTCCAAGAAAATCCGCTCCTCGTCGTCCGGCAATGAAATCGACCAATCCAACACCCGAGTCAACACCTGCCCCTGCTCCTCGCTGTATCGCCTCGACCTCATCAGGACCGCCATCCGACGGAACAGCGCCGCCTTCCCCTCCCGACGCGCCACCGGATCCTTCCGATGCCGTCGTGTGACACGCTACGCCAGGATCACCAGGTTCACCGGGTTCGGGTCCGACTCCAGCTCCGCGTCGGTGACGTCCGACAGCTTGCAGATCGGGAACCGGAACTGGGTTCCCATCCCGCCGACTCCACCCCTCAGCTCGTCCGGACGCCATTGGGGATCCGGATCCGCCAGGATCGCCAGGCTCATCACCGACGGCCCGAACCGTCGGATCAACGCCGAGTGGTAATGCAACATCCGCTCCGCGAACCGCCGGTCCTTGCGGCGCTGGACTTCCACATGCGTCGGGACCCAGTCGAGGCCCAGGTCCTTGACCGGAACCTCGGCCAGGAGGTCGACCTGCTGTCGGGGTCGCGGCGACCCACCCAGCGTCTCCCGCAGTTCCTTGTCCAGAAACCGCACCGGCCTCGACCGGTCGATGAACCCCGCAAACGCGGGGTGGATCCGTTCGATGCCTTCCGGAAAGAACCCCATGAGGGTCTCCTTCCAGATCGCATCAAAGTCCGGGCCGCGTGGTTCCATCCACCCACTCTGGCAGCCGGGCGGGCCGCTCCACCATCGCCAGATTTAGGGAGGCAACGAGGCTTGTGGACACACAGGGGGGAACGGGGGGGACTCACACCACGACGCGAGGAACAACACCGGTAGGGCTGTGCTCCGTCACGGCCCCATCTCAATCCGTCACGCGTTGCGCACCCGTGAAGGGAGACGGGGTCCACTCCCGCGACGGAGGAACCCGGCTGGGCCTGTTCGATCCGCTCCACCCTCGCGGTCTAGATGGGGACGCAACGGAGCGCGTCCCTACCGGAGGGCGCTCCCGCGCCCATCAACGCAGGCCCGCGTCAGGCGTGTCTGAACCCTCAGCTCTCAGCTCTCAACTCTCAACCTCCTCAAGGCACCCGCACGCGCCAGAAGCGGGCTCGGGCGTTCGGATCCGGCGTCACCGTCACCCGCACCGGCTTCCCGGCACCCTGCCCCGTCAAGCGCTGCGCCTCCGACCACGACGACAGATCCGTCGTCGTCTCCAGCACGATCGCCGCACCCACCCCGGCTTCGACATCGAGCGCCAACGGCCCGCCGTCCAGAGTCGGCGTCGGTACCACCACCTTCGGCTCCACCGGCGGCTGCGGGTTCGTGCTCCGGATCTCACCCCGGATATCGTCCAACGCCCGGATATCGAACCCCGCACCCGTCACCTCGGCCTTCACCAGCTCGATCGGCCAGCTCGCCTGCGCGCTGAATCCCGCTGTCGGCAGGAATGTCAGCACCGCCGCCACGCCCGTGCTGGTCGGCCAGATCGTCGACCGCACCGCCGCCAGGTTCACACTGCCCGCCGACTCCGCCCACAGCGGCAGGGCATCGGACGGCACCAGCGCCCCCACCTGCTTGTCGGTCAGGGTCAGTGCCGAGGGATAATTGACCGTGAAGCTCAGTCCGGCGATCGCCGCCCCCGCACGGGTCAGCTTCACCACCACCCGATACGGCTTGCCCACCTGGGCCACGGGTCCATCGGGGAACTCCAGCGTGGCGACGTCATTGGTATTGGAGCCTGCAGGGCGGAGGGAGCGGGCGGGCTGAGAGTTGAGAGCTGAGAGTTGAGGGTTCAGATCGGCCTCGCTCGGACCCACCCGCGGCGCCGCTTTCGGCTGGGGGTCCATGCCCACCACGACTCGGAGCACCTTGACCACGTCGCCGCTGTCGATGTTGCCCGAGGCGTTGAGGTCGTTGAGGGGGAGATCCCACGTGCGACGCTCCTCGAGACCCACCTGAAGTCGGCTGATGACCACCGCATCACCGACGTCCAGGCGTTGGTTCGCGTTGTTGTCGCCCTTGATCTTGCGGGGCGTGATGCGTCCCCCGCCCTGCTCTGTGACGTTGCCGGCGTTCAGGAAGGCCCCGGTCGGGCTGGCGATGCTCTCGATCCGGGGGATCACGGGGGTCACGAGGCTGAAGGGGACGCTGCGGGCCCGGAAGCTGACGGTGGCCACGACATTGGAACCTGAGGGGAGGGCTGTGCCAGCGAGGGCGAATGAGCCGCTCACCACACCCGCCGTGCCGAGGTTCACGCTGTTCACGCTCTGTCCCACAGTCGAACTCCACTCGACCTGAGGATCCGCCAGATGAGCCGCATCATATTCGAGGCGGAAGGTCGCGCCGGCGACGTCGGACTTCCGGGTCCTGAGCAGGATGGGGAACGACACCCGCTGACCTTCCTGGACCGGTGCGGCATCCACGACCTGGAGGACGCGCTCGGGTTCCCAGACGATGGATCGTTCCTCGCTGGTGATGTTTCCGGCGGCATCGGTGGCGGTGAGTCGGATCCGGTTGGCGCCGGCCGATAGGAGCACATTCTCCAGGGCGAAGGCCCCCTTGGTGTCGACGGCAACGGCCAGTGCCGTGCCTCCATCGCGACTCCACCGAAGAGACGCCACACCCACGTTGTCGGTCACAACACCGGCAATCCGTACGGTCTGCTCGGGGCTTGCACCGTCCTTGGGCACCTCCCAGGCCAGCACCGGCGGCGCGATGTCCTTGAACGACGCCGTCACGGCCCGATTGGTGACCATCGAGAGATTCTTTGGATTCTCGGATCCCGTGAGGTCCCCGGTCCAGGCCTCGAATCGGAACCCATCCTTGGGCTGGGCCGTCAGGGTGACGGTCTCGGTGGGCAGGTATTTCGCCTTCGAGGGGGCGACGGTCACCGTGCCGCCCTGGTTCCCAGCGATCGCGACGGTCAGGACGGTCATCTGGATGACGTCGAACGACTGGTCGATCTGGGCCGGCAGCCACAGCGGACTTCCGACCTGTCGGGCGCGGACGGTGACGCGTCCGGGACCGGTGAGGGTCAGGACCTTGCCGGCGACGGTGGCGGGACCGCTGACGATCTCGTAGAGCATGGGCAGGCCGACGCTGCTGACGGCCTGGAGGGTGATCGGGGGATTGCCCACGATCTGTTCCGGGATGGGGTCGAAGGCGATCGTCTGGATCCCGCGGGTGACGGTGAACCGATTGGTGACGGGGGCTGCTGCCAACCAGTTGGCGTTGCCGGCCTGGTCCGCGGCGACGCTCACGACACCCACGCCGGTGAGCTTCAGCTGATCTCCAGACAGGGTCGCGGGTCCTCCCACCAACCGGAAGGCGACCGGCAACTGGCTCTTGGCCGTGGCGGTCAGGGGGATCGGATTCGTCGAGTACGGAACATCGGGAAGGGCTGTGAACGCGATGGTCTGGGGTGCCTTGGCGACGACGACGGTCTGGCTCGCAGCAGCCGCCTGGTACAGGGCATTCCCAGCGTTGAGGGCCTGGATCACCACCGTGCCGGCTGCGGAGGCCGTGAACATCTGACCGTCGATGATCCCGGGCCCACTGACGATGCGGAAGGTGACCTCCAGTCCGGCGCTGCTGGTGGCTGTGAGCTTGAGAGCCGGGTCACCGAAGGTGCGGGCACCGACTGAGGTGAACGTGAGCGTCTGCGGGGCCTTGGTCACGGTGAAGGATCGCTCAATGGGAGGCGCGGCGAGGTAGTTCTCGTTGCCGGCCTGCAATGCCCGAAGGGTGACGGCTCCGACCCCGGTCAAGGTCATCTTGCCGCCGGAGAGCTGGGCCGACCCCGAGACCACCTCGAAGTCCACAGCGAGCTTGCTGGTGGCCGTGGCCACCGGAGTGATGGGATCCGGAGAATAGGGACGGTCGGCGAGGGCAGGGAACGTGATCGTCTGGGCGGCCTTGGCAACCTCGATGGTCCGCGTGTCGCTGATCGCCTCGTACAGTGAGTTTCCAGCCTGGGTCGCCGTGAGCAATACCGGTCCCGCACCGGTCAGGGTGAGGGTCGTTCCCTGCAGGGTCGCCTTGCCGGATTCCAGGACCAAGGTCACTGGGAGTCCGCTGCTGGAGACCACGGCCGCATTGAATGGAGCATCCCCGAAGGTCTTTCCCGCAAGGTTCGGCCAGGTGAGGGTTTGGACCGCTTTTTGGACCGTCATGGTGTGCTCGATCACCGCAGAGGCGAACTGCTCGTTCCCCGGCTGGATGGCCCGCAGCACGACCTGGCCCACGCCCGTGGCGGTCAGCTCACCCTGGGTCAACGTGGCCGGACCCGAGACCACGCTGATCGCCACAGGCAACCCACTGCTCGCCGTGGCGGCGACAACCCCTTTCTCGAGGTAGCGGAGGGTTGGCAGCAGGGACCAACCCAGCGTCTGCGGCTGCACGAAACGCACGGCAAGGCCAGGAAGCGTCCGCGACTCCGAGAAATCCGGGGAATAGGCAACAATCCTGAGATCCATGGTCCGGGCGACACCAAAGGGCCCGCCGTAGGGTGTCGAGAGGAAGTCCGGCGTCGTGCCGTCCTCGGTGTAGAAGAGGATCCAGTCCGGGCGCACATACCGCAGCTCGAGGCTGACGGGGGATGCGGTCCGCAGGGTTCCCTGGACCAGCTGGCCATCCGCAAAGATCTCCAGCCCCGGGGACCAGGTGACGACGGCCTCGGCACTGGTCACGGTTCCGCCGCTGTTGGCCACGATCGCGCGATAGGATCCGGCGTCCGCGGAACGCAGCGACAGGATTTCCAGGGTCGAGGACGTCTGGCCCTCGATCATGACCCCGTCCTTGGTCCATCGGTAATTCGGCGCGGGATCACCCAGCGCCGTGACACTCAGGACAATGCGGTCGCCCTCGATGCCAGCGACCGACTGGGGCGGGGTGATGATCACGGGTGGGACGGCTGCGGGCTGGACGGTCACGTTTGCGGCCGCGGTGGTGACGCTTCCGGCCGAATTCGATGCCACCAGTCGATACGGACCGCCATCAGAGAGGGTGACACCGGTGAGCGTCAGGGTCTGGGTGGTCGCCCCGGAGATCCTGCCTCCGTCGACGAGATCGACCCCGTTTTTCTGCCATCGGTAGGCAACCCCTTCGCCGAGTATGGAGGCGGTAAGGGTGAGGGTCTGGCCGGCTGTGACCGTGGTGCTGCTGGGCGACGCGGCCACGGTCGGGGCCGTGACAGCGAGGGTGAACCCCTCGAAGCTGGTGCCGGCGGAGTCATGTCGCCACGTGGGCCAGGGGGAATCCGACGAGAGTCCGGTGACACCCCGGGCGCGGAAGGCGGCGGATCCCCTCCCGGTGCGGGCCACCAGAATGCCTCCCTTCGCGATCATGACCGAGGTGACACCCCCGGCGACGGCATAGCGGCCGGCGACGGATCCGTCGGTCGATTGGACGCCGATGACGGATTTGTGGCCGCCACACCAGAGGATTCCCTGGTTATCGAGGGTGAGGATGGGGTTATCGCTCACCTCACCGTGGACCTTCTCCCAGATCTTGGCGCCGGTTGAACCGTTGAAGGCGAGGATTTTTCCTCCCCGGGCACCCACATAGACCCGACCTGCGGCGTCAGAGATGGGGCTTCCCGGAGCAGTGCCAACAACCGCCTCCCAGATCTTGGCGCCGGTCGAGGCGTTCAGGGCGAAGAGTTTGCCGGACAAGCTCGTAGCCAGAATCCGTCCCCCGGGACCCAACGCGGGTTCCTGGACCGCCTCGCCTCCGGTGTCGAAGCTCCAGACCTTCCCTCCATCCGAGGCGCGGACGGCGGTGATCAGATTGTTGAACGATCCACCCCCGTAGACCAGGAGACCGCTCTTGAGGATGACCGGGCAGGTTCGGGATTGGACTGGGGCGCCGACCTTCCAGGTCTGGTTGCCCACCCGGTCCAATCGGATGTACTGGTTGGCGCCTCCAAGGTGGTTGCCCAAGGTGCCGAAGAAGATCGCATCCGAACCATCGAACGAGGCCGCCGAGGGTGCTCCGCCCAAATTCCGTTCCCACAGTTTCTCTCCGTTCGCCAGATTGTGGCCATAAACCCAACCATTGGGCAGGGCATCGGATCCAAACACGACGCGGCCTCCGGTGAGGATGGTGGGGGAGGAGCGGTTGCCTCCCGAGACAGCGACCTCCCAGAGGATGTTGCCGGTGGCGATATCGAAGCAGGTGACTCGTCCGGGGTTGCCCGTCTGGACCACCACACGCCCGGTCGCATCATCAATCGCAACCGCCGACGCCTCTGTGGTCGTGCGATTGAGAGCCCACAGCTGGGACAGGAACGGCGTTGGAACCACGGTCACCGCGGCAGCCGCCGTGGTGGCGGTTCCGGCTGAATTGACGCCCACCAAACGGTACTGTGCCGCATCCGAGGCCACCACTCCAGTAATGGTCAATGTCTGGCTATCCGCCCCGAAGACCCTTCCGCCATTGCTCAGATTCGATCCATCCTTTTGCCAGACATAGGAGACTCCCGTCCCAGTGATGGCTGCCGACAGCGTGAGGGTCTGGCCCTCGGTGATGGTCGTGGCGACGGGGTTCGATGCGACCTTGGGAGCCTCGGGACCCGGAGGCGTTCCCGAAAGCCGCAATCCTCTGAAATCGGAGTTGTTGCCAAAGGTGGCCGGCGGGGTTGTCCCGCCACCCAGGCTGCCCACAGTGACGGTGGCCGTCGCCTTGACCGTGGCGGCGGCATAGGTGGTCCCGGTGGAGACATCCCAGGCCCGGACCACAAGGGTGGCGGTCCCCCCGGTTGGGACCCCCGGCACGGCCATGCCGTTGATGAAGAAAAGACCGTCGAGGGTGAGGGCAACCCCAGTACTCCCGTTCGGCGAGAGGGTTGTGTTCCCCGAGAGGATCTCGACCCGACCGTTGGCCTTCGCCAATGGGCTGCCGGACGCATCGAGCACGAACGCCTTGGCGGAGGCTCCGGCGGGTGTGAAGTTGTTGTTGGCGTTGAACGTGCCCTGGGCGGCAGCTGCGAATGACAGCAAACTCCCCAGCAGGAGGAGAGGCCAACGAGCG
Source organism: Verrucomicrobiales bacterium (assembly GCA_005801385.1). Classification (GTDB taxonomy): domain Bacteria; phylum Verrucomicrobiota; class Verrucomicrobiia; order Limisphaerales; family UBA9464; genus UBA9464. Next base: position 14,188 of record SYEM01000060.1, read on the forward strand.
ATGGTTCCGGATTTCATACACATGGAACGGGAAACAGTGGTTCAAAAAGTCTAGATCAGGGGAATACGAGTCATGGAACACGAATACGCCAGAACTGGGTATGGGAATTCTCGTCCCGAGTCATATGAAGGCGGATTTTTGAGCCCAGACCTTGACCGATCAAACGACGGTCCTCGGTCCAATTCATCAAATCCGTCGTTGTTTCAAGGACCAGCGTCGTCTGCGCATCCGCCTCGACATCCAACAGGAGATCCTCTCCGGTCATGGACTGGGACAGCACCATCTTCGGGTTGCCGGTCGGCAAGGGAATGCCGAGGACCTCGGCCCGAACATCGACTGGAGTTCGGACATCGAATCCCGCACCTGCGAGTTCCGCCCGAGCCACCTCAATCGGCCACGAGGCCCTCGAGGTGATCTCGGCGGTGGGCAGGAAGGTCAGAACCGCTGCCACTCCAGTACTGGAGGGCCACGGTGTCGACCGGAGTGCGGCGAGCTGGACGCTTCCTGGTGCATCAGCCCAGAGGGGCAGAGCGTCCGACGGCACCAGGTTCCCAAGCTGTTTGTCGATCAGGGTCAGGGCCAGGGGATGGTTCACCGTGAAGCTCATGCCGGAGATCACGGCTTCGGACCGGCTCAGTTTCACGACGACGCGGTAGGGCCTGCCCGGCTCGGCCACGGGGCCATCGGGGAACTCGAGGGTTGCTACGTCGTTGGTGTTGAGGCCCGCGGAACGAAGCAGTTGGGAGCTCAAATCCTGGGGCCCAACACGAGGAGCCGACTTGGGTTGGGGATCGAGACCCACGACAACACGGAGAACCTTGATGACATCTCCGGTGTCGATGGACTTGTTGCCATTCAGATCATTCAGGGCCAAATCCCAGGGCCTTACCGGTTCCAATCCCACCTGGAGGCGGCTGATGACCGTGGCATCACCGATGTCCAACCGTTGATTGGCATTGTTGTCGCCCCGGATCTTGCGAGGAACGATTGAAACACGGCCCGGTAGTGTCGCATTGCCGAAGTTCAGGACTGATCCCGTCGGGGTGCCGATGCTGACAATCTCCGGATTCACGCTGACATTGGTGGACCAGGGAACACTTCGGGCCCGGAAGCTCACAGTGGCGATGAGATTGGTCCCTGCGGGGAGCCCTGTCCCTGCCAGGGCGAACGATCCCGCGATCTCGCCAGGAACGCTTGCATTCACGTTGTTGACGCTCTGCCCGACGACGGCACCCCACTCGACGCGGGGATCCGTCAGGAATGCCGGGTCATAGCCCAGCCGGAAGGTCAATCCCGCCACGTCATCGGTCTGGCTGCTCAACTGGACCTCGAACATGCTCCGTTGCCCCTCTTGCACCTCCAAGGCGTCGACCACCCTCAGGAGCCGTTCAGGAACCCAGACGACGGCACGCTCCTCGGACGTCTCGTTCCCGGCGGTGTCTCGTGTGACGATGCGGAACCGATTCGTCCCCGGGTTCAAGACGAGATCGTCCACCCTGAACCCGCCGCCGAACCCGATCACGAGAGCCACGGGGGCACCTCCATCCCGACTCCAGGTTGCCTGGGGCGCCCCGACATTGTCGGTGATGCGTCCACTGAGGGTGACCCGCTCATTACCTGTGGTTCCACCCACAGGCTGCTCCCAGGCCAACACCGGGGCGATGGCGTCCTTGAACCGGGCGGTCACGACACGGTTTGCATTCATGGCCAGCGTCGTCGGATTGGCGGAGCCCGACAGGTCGCCTCCCCACGACTCAAAGACGAAACCTTCGGCAGGCTTGGCTGTGAGGGTCACGGAATCCGAAGGTTCATATCGCTCCTTGAGGGGACTCACCGAGACGGTGCCACCGACCTGACCCTCGATGGTCACCGACAGGGTGGCCTGCTTCAGGATCTGGAACGTCTGTTCCACCTGACCCGAGAGCCATAGGGGACTGCCCGGATTGAAGGCCCGGACCGTAACCGCTCCGGAGTTCAGGAGGGTCAGCTGGTTCCCGGAGAGCGTCGCGGGACCCGAGAGGACGACGAAGGCGACACTGAGACCAGAGCTGCTGGTTGCCTTGAGCGTGACCGAGGCCGAGGAGAGGAACTGGTCGCCGATCGGGCTGAAGGTGATCTCCTGGGAGCCACGGCTCACCACAAAGCTGTTGGTGACGCTGCTGGCGGCCGCGTAGTTGGCATTGCCGGCTTGGTCCGCGGCGACAGCGACCGTGCCGACTCCAGTCAGGCGGACCTCCGAACCACTGACTGTCGCAGGGCCACTGACCAGACGGAACGAGACAGGCAGGCCACTTGTGGATTCCGCCTGCAGGGGGATTCCGTTCGTGGAGTAGCCGCGATTCGCCAGAGGCGCGAAGGTGATCGCCTGGGAGGCCCGGGTGACGGTGATCGTCTGTCGGGCCGTGGCGGCCTCCACCAGATCAGTGCCGTTCTGGAAGGCCTCCACGACGATGTCGCCCGCACCGGACAGGGTGAGCTGGGACGCCGAGATGCTGCCAGGACCACTCAGGACGCGGAATGCCACACCGAGACCCGAACTGCTGGACGCCGCCAGCGTGACAGGGCTGGATCCGAAGACGCGCGATCCCACCGTGGTGAAGGTCAACGTCTGAGCCGCCTTGGTGACCACGAAACTTCGGTCTTGTGGCACCGCTTCCTCGAAAAGTGCATCCCCGGACTGAACCGCCCGGACCGTGACTTTGCCGACGCCGGTCAATTGCAGACGGGAACCCGTCAGGGTTGCCGGTCCGTTGACGACCTGGAACTCCACCGGGAGCCCCGAGGTGGACGTGGCCACCAAGTTGATCCCATTGGTTGTGTGCGAACGGTCCGCGAGCGAAGCGAAGGTGAGACTCTGCGCCGCCTTGGTGACCTGGAACGTCCGCTGCACGGCATCCGCCGACATCCAGTTGTCATCGCCGTCTTGCGCGGCCTCCACGGTCACCTGGCCCACACCGGAAAGACGGATGCCACTGCCGTCGATCGTTGCAGGGCCCTGCACCACACGAAGACGGATCGGCAAGCCACTGGTGGTGCTTGCCGTCAGCGGGATCGGATTCTTGGAATAGGCGACGTCGGCAAGGGCCCCAAAGGTGAGAACCTGGGTCCCCTTGGCGACATCGATGCTCTGCTGGACGCTCGACGCCTCATACAGGGCCGTGGCCGCCTGGAACACCTCCACGACGATCTGTCCGGCGCCCTTCAGGGTCAGGACATTCCCCGCGATGGAGCCTGGGCCGCTCACGATTCGGAATCCCACGGCACCCCCTGCTGAGCTGGAAGCTTGAAGGGTCACCGGAGCATCGCCGAACCGCTTCGAGGCGACCGCCGTGAAGGAGATCTTCGGAGTCCCTTTCACCGCCGTGAAGACCTGATCCACCTGCGCGGGCGACCACAACGGGCTGCCCACCTGGCGAGCCCGCACCGTCACGGAACCGGCACCCGTGAGGGTGAGCTGGCTCCCAGAGACTGATGCCGGTCCGGAAACCACCTGGAACACCACGGGCAGGCCCACGCTGCTCGACGCTGTCAGGTTGATCGCGGCACCGCCCAACACCTGATCTCCAATCGGGTTGAAGGTGATCTCCTGGGTTCCTCGAGCCACCGTGAACCGGTTGGTGACGCTGGTCGCCGCCAGATAGTTGCTGTTTCCGACCTGATCGGCCGCCACAGCAATGGTGCCCACGCCCGTCAGCCGCAGTTCCGCGCCGGAAACCGTCGCCGCACCACTCACGAGCCGGAACGATACCGGCAAGCCGCTTGTCGATGAGGCCGAGAGCGGCAGGGGACTGGTGACATAGCCCTGATCCGGTATCGCGGCGAAGATGAGGGTCTGTGTCGATTTGGCGACCACGATGTTCTGGCTCGCCGCTGCGGCGGCGTAGAGATCCGTTCCGGCCTGAATCGCCTGGACGGCGACCGTACCGGCACCGGTGAAGGTCAATCGATCCCCCTCGATGAGACCCGGCCCGCTCAGGACACGATACGTGATGGGGAGATCCCGGTTGCTGGTTGCCTTCAAGGTCACCGGAGCTTCTCCGAAGGTCTTCGCGCCAACGGAGGCAAAGGTGAGGGTCTGGGCGCCTTGCGTGATGGAGAAGGTTCGGTCTGACGGTAGGCTGGGCAGATAGTCCTCATTGCCCTGTTGTTGCGCGCGAACGACGACAGATCCGACCCCGGTCGCCCGGAGACCCGTACCGGAGACTTCGGCGGGACCGCTCAGCACCTCGAAGGTGACCGGGAGCTTGCTGGACGCCACCGCCACGGGCGTGAAGACGTCGGGTGAGTAGGCTCGATTGGCGATCGATGCAAAAGTGAGCGTCTGCTCCGCCTTGGCCACGGTGAACCCTCGGGTCTCACTGACGGGTTCGTAGTTGGAATTCCCGGACTGGGTTGCCTCCAGGGTCACGGTCCCCGCTCCGGTCAGGGTGATCGTGCCTCCGGACAGGGTCGCCTTGCCCGACCCTACCGTGAGAGCAACGGGCAAACCGCTCCCGGAGGTCACCGTCACGCCAAACGGCGCCTGCCCAAACGTCCGATCCTCCAGAATCGGCCAGACCAACCCCTGAACGGCGCGACCGATCTGGAGGGTCCGCTCCTCGGAGACCGCGGCGAAGATGTCGGTCCCAGCTTGGCTGGCCACGAGAACGACCGTCCCAACTCCAGTCGCTGTCAGCTGATTGCCGATCAGTTGGGCGGGACCTGAAGCCACCTTGAGGGTTACCGGCAATCCACTGGTCGACGAAACCCCAACAAATCCAGCCTCCTTGTACCTGAGGTTGGGCAAGGCTCCCCACTCCAGCACCTGCGGTTGCAGGAACCGAATCGAGATCCCGTCGAACACCCGCGAGTTGGTGAAATCGGGCGAGTAGGCCACGACCCGGATATCCACCGGCCCCGCAATGACGAAGGGGCCCGCATAGGGATTGGAGACAAAGTTCGGCTCAGTGCCATCCAGAGTGTAGAACAACAGCCAGTCGCTCAGGGCGAACTGCATGTCGATCGTCACCGGATCCAGAGTCCTGTAGACGCCTCTCGAGACCACTCCGTCGACCAGGACGCGCACCCCATCGACAAAGGTCACCACCGCGGGGGCGCTGACGACGGTTCCGGAGGAATTGCTGACCCGAACCGTGTAGGTCCCGGCATCGGTCTTCTGGAACGCCTCAAGGACCAGTGTCTCATACCAAATAACCTTAAATATCGGTAGAGTTAGCTGGTTCTGGGTGTTGGGACTCTGTAATCTTGCCCATGCCTCGAACACGAAAGCCCCTGGATGCCCTTGGCCAAGCTCCTCGGGTCGCCCAGCTGCTCCGCTCCGA
>SYEM01000061.1 GCA_005801385.1 Verrucomicrobiales bacterium
GAGGCCGAATGGGAATTCGCGGCGCGGGGTGGACGGTCGGGTGACCTGTATCCCTGGGGCAATGACCTCAAGCCGGAGGGACGTTTGGTGGCAAACATCTACACGGGCCGGTTCCCGGTCACGGATACCGGAGTCGACGGGTTCACGGGCATAGCCCCGGTCGGACGCTTTCCTGCAAACCCCTTCGGACTCCATGACATGGGGGGCAATGTCTGGGAGTGGGTGAGCGACTGGTACCGTCCCGACGCCTACCAGCAGCGCGTGCTCGCGGGCGGCGTCGCCCGGAACCCGGTCGGACCGCTTTCCTCACACGATCCCGCGGAGCCCTCCGAGAAGAAGCGGGTCCATCGGGGCGGATCCTTCCTGTGCACCGACGAATACTGCACCCGCTACATGGTGGGCAGCCGGGGCAAGGGAGAGGTCTCGACCGGCAGCAATCACGTCGGCTTCCGCTGTGTGATGACCGCCGACCAATACCGCGCGCGCCGCGGTCGCTGAACCTGGAGGGGGTGCCGCAGGAACCGTCAGTGCGCGAGCCGAGCCCAGAGGACCCGGAATGCACTGGCGAAATCCTCGGGCCTGCGTCCGATCCAGTCGGTCACGACCTCGGGTGGAAACCAGCCACCGCCCCGGACCTCGGAAGGCTGCAGCACGAAGGGGCCCTCATGGGTGCATCGATAGACCCAGCAGAACTCCCAGCCGGTGTCGGGAGTCGCCTCCAGCCTGAGGAGTCGGTCGGGAACGGCAGCGAGAGCCAGTCCCAGCTCCTCCCGGACCTCCCGGATGCAGCAGTCATCGTAGCTCTCTCCGGAGTCGAGATGCCCCGACGACGACGAATCCCAGACGCCGGGCCAATTGTCCTTCGACAGGGAACGCTGCTGGAGGAACACCTCGCCCCGGTGGTTGAAGATCAGGACATGCACCGCGCGATGGCAAAGGTCCCGACGATGGACCTCGCTCCGGGGAGCCCACCCCATCACCACATCGTGCTCGTCGACGACATCGAAGATCTCCTCGCTCATGTCGGCAGGAGCATTGGAGAGATGCCGAAAAGGGCAAGGTGTGGCTTGTCGAGGGCGCCTGGACGTGGCGTGTGGCGACCCAGGTCCGGATTGACGACCGCGGAGGATCCGCGCATTCCCTCGGCATGAATTCCCTCGTGGGCCGCCGTGGCTTCCTTCGTTCCAGCGCTTTTTCGACCGCTGCGGTCGGCCTTTCCGCCGGTGAGGGTGTGGGGTCCCGACCCGCCATGTCCCGGACCTTCGCCCTCGATGGCAACCGGATCCGTCTCGGCTGTCCGGCAGTGAAATCACCGTTCACCCTGGTGATGCTGGCGGATGCCCACCTGTTCCGCGACGACGCACGGGGTGAACCGTTCCGGCAGTTCAGTGGTCGCATGGCCAAAGCCTACAACCAGACCCGCCATTTCGAGACACGGGAGCCCACCGATCCGGAGCGGGGGTTCGAGGAGGCCCTGAAGGCGGCGGCCGATGCCAAGGCATCCCTGGTGGTCCTCGCCGGTGACATCGTGAGCTTTCCGTCGGAGGCCGCCGTGGATTGGGTGCTGGCACGGTTGCGTGCCTCGGGCCTGCCCTGGGTCTATACGGCTGGCAACCACGACTGGCACTATGAGGGAATGGATGGGTCCCTGGAGGAACTCCGGAGCACCTGGATCGGCAGGCACCTCCGTCCTCTCTACCAGGGAGCCGACCCGATGATGGAGTCGCGCGAAGTGAACGGAGTCAGGATCCTGACCCTCGACAATTCGACCTACGAGATCACACCCAGGCAGTTGAACTGGTTCCGGGAACAGGTCGCGACCGGTGGACCTCTCGTGCTGTGTGTCCACATCCCGCTCTATGCACCGGGACGCCCCCTGGGTTTTGGCTGCGGTCATCCAGGCTGGGGAGCCCATTCCGACGAAGCCTTTGAACTGGAGCGGAGGGTCCGGTGGCGGAAGGGAGGGCACACGGAGACCACCCTGGCCTTCCATCGGGAGGTGTTCGCCGCACCCAACCTTCTCGGCGTGTTCGCGGGCCACATCCACCGGGCCTCCGTCGATGTCTTGAACGGTCTTCCGCAGTATGTGGCCGAGGCGAATGCCACCGGAGCCTTCCTTCGGATCGAATGCCTGCCGACGTCCTGACGTGCAGCCCGTGGGCGGCCGTTCGCACGTCAGTGTTTTCTTCCGTTCCCGGTCCCCCCTCTGCTCCCCTTGGGCATGCTCAAGCACACTCTCATCCACCCAGGGATCAATGCCGTGCTCGGACGCGCAGGCCACCACGCCAAGATCCTGATCGCCGATGGAAACTATCCGGCATCCACAAAGAAGGGGCCGAATGCCGAGGTGATCTCGATGAACCTGTCCCCAGGCCTCGTCACCGTGGCCCAGACCCTCAGGGCTGTTCTCAGTGCAATCCCCATCGACCATGTCAACACGATGGGAATTCCCGCCGATGATCCCTACGCCAAGATGGGCGAGCCGCCGGTCTGGACTGAGTTCCGCGGCATCCTGAAGGAAGCCGGAATGGCCGTCGCCCTCGAGCCGATCCTGAAGTGGGATTTCTACGAGGCGGTGAAGTCCGACGACCATGTGCTCACGATCCAGACAGGGGATCAGGCTCTCTGGGCGAACGTGCTGCTTTCGGTGGGCTGTCGGACCGCGTCCTGACCCGGGTTGACCCTCGGTCAGGGTGATCGGATTCGATAAAACCGTGCCGATGTCGAGGTGTCCTGGAGGGTAATCTGGACCCCCTTTGTGAATCCGGTGGTTGTCACCGGACTGCCTGAGATGGTGATCCAGTTCCGGAGGTCGGAACTGGCTTGGAGATCGTACGAGGATCCCTCCGGTCCGAAGCACAGCAGCTCGATTCCTCCGGCCGCCGCTTGGTAGGCCAGTCGTGGCTCTTGGTCGTCGTCGATAATGACAATCTCGGTGCTGGAGTCCTCGGTCCTGACCCGTGCGCCAAGTGGCGAACTTGGATCAATACGAAGGGTGAGCGTTAGAATCTCATTGGCTTCGGAATTGGAGTCGTCGAGTACGAATGGAGGAAGGATCTTGATGAGTTCCCCAGGTGCGAAGGTCACGGTCATTGGGTCTCCGAGGTAGTCACGTCCTGCCGTCCCTGTTTCGGAACCTATGGAGACGATTGCCGTGATCGATCCGGCCGTTCCCTCCTGGCGTCGGATCACGATGGAGGGTTGTCCCGGTGTCTGCTCCCTCAATTCGTAGCGTTGTTGTGCGAACCCCAGTGTGCCCGCAGCGTCGTTGTCCACGACACGGAGCGTTCCGGTGCCGGGGTTCTCCACCCGGGCACCGGCTGCTGATCCTGCCTGAAGCAGCAAGGTTGTTTTGAAGATCCGTGTGGTCCCCGGGAGCTGATTATCGTCAAACAGCATTGATGGGCTTATGGTCTTCTGGATCTCCCCGTCAGCGAATCGGAGGCTGATGCGGTTGGTGCGTAGGCCTTCAGAAGGGTTCAACACGACCTCGACCGTCACGATTCCCGAGGCTCCGTTCCGTCGGACCACAGTCAATGGAACGGGCGAGTCCCCTGACTCGATGATCTCAGCCTCCTCATTGAGCAGACTGAACGAACCCGCAGAAGAGAGTGTTCCCGTGAGGTCCCCCACTGGGGCCTTGTCGATGGCCGCGAGCAGGGTGTCGCCGGTGAACTGGATCGTGAAACCATCGAGGCTGGTGGGATTCGTTGCGAGATCCAGGATTGCCCGGGTCACGTCCGTTTGGACCACGGTCTGAATCTGTGTGATCTGCCGGAGTGCCTCCATCGGATTGTTGTCGGATGCCGCGGCTATCTTCAGAATGTTCTGCTCCGAGATGGCCTCGGCAATGCGGGAGGCGGTTGCTTCTGGGACCGATGTGCCGACCGAGGAGACGGTGGCCACCAGCACGGCATGGATCGTGGCGATGTTTTCCAGTTCGAGCGAGCCTCCAGCCAAAATGGTCTTGGCGATTTGATCCGCGACGATTGTCGATGCGGCTCGGGTGCTGACTGATGGATCGAGTCCGGTCAGCAGTGTCGCAATCTGGGAAACCGTGTCTGCTACCCGCGCGGCAGCTGCTTGGAGGGTCACGCCGTGGCGGTTGCCTTGGAGAGCCGAGGAAATGGGGTCAAACTGAGTCAATGAAACCTCGGGCAGCCCCAAGGAGCGTTGGATGATCGACTCTGCCAGTGCGATCGAGTCCTGTCCCGAGGCACGGGCCACGGAATCAACGAGGGTTGTCAAGGGAGTGACCACTGACGAGCCGGGAGGCGCCATGAGCTTTCCCTGGAGCTTCACACCGGTACCGAGATCCATTCCGCCCTGAACGATGATACGACCCTCCTGGAGGTCGATTTGGCCGTTTCGATTGGTGTCAAAAACCGAGAGATCCACGGTGAGGGAAAAGTTCCCCTGCCGATCTGTGGAGGTGTTTGGCTCTGCCGTTTCAAAGACCCCGTTCAGGTTGGCATCAAACCAGACGAATCCCCCGGCGATGTACCCATCGATCACGGTACCCACAATAGCCAATGGGAGCGTGTTGCGGGTGACCATGACGGTGAACGAACGGCTGACTGAGGTGACCCCATCCGAGACGGCCACGGTCACAGGGTTGGTGCTGGGGCCTTGGGCCTCGGAGGGGTGCCAAGTGAGAAGACCGCCTGAGGTAACAGTCATGCCCTCCGGGCCGGAGGTGAGGGAGTAGCTGAGGGTCTGGGCCGGGAGATCGGTGTCGGAGGCCGAGAGGGTGAGGGAGAGGGGCTGACCTTCGTCGAGTGTCTGGTCGGAGATGGCCGCGAAGGTGGGGGCGACATTGACCTCACGTACCGTGACGGTGAACGAACGGCTGACCGAGGTGACGCCGTCGGAGACAGCAACGGTCACAGCGTTGGTGCTGGGGCCCTGGGCTTCGGAGGGGGTCCAGGTGAGGAGACCTCCTGGGGTCACAGCCATACCGGTGGGACCGGAGGTCAGTGAGAAGATGAAGGTCTGGGCCGGGAGATCTGTGTCGGAAGCCGAGAGGGTGAGGGAGAGGGTCTGTCCCTCGGCGACCGCCTGGTCCGGGATGGTGGCGAAGGTGGGGGCGGCGTTGACCTCAGAGACGGTGACGGAGAAGGAGCGGGAGGCGGTAGTGACCCCATCGGAGACGGTGACCTCGACGATATAGGTGCCAGGCCCTTGGGCTTCGGTGGGGATCCAGGCGAGGAGGCCCGCTGGGGTGACGGTCATGCCGGTTGGGTCGGAGGTGAGGGAAAAGGTAAGGGCTTGGGCGGGTAGGTCCGCGTCGGAAGCCGAGAGGGTGAGGGAGAGGGTCTGTCCCTCGGCGACCGCCTGGTCCGGAATGATGGCGAAGGTGGGGGCGGCGTTGACCTCAGAGACGGTGACGGAGAAGGAGCGGGAGGCGGCAGTGACGCCGTCGGAGACGGCGACGGTGACGGCATGGGAGCCCGGCCCTTGGGCTTCGGTGGGGGTCCAGGTGAGGAGGCCCGTCGAGGTGACGGTCATGCCATCGGGACCGGAGGTGAGGGAGTAGCTGAGGGTCTGGGTCGGGAGATCAACGTCGGAGGCCGAGAGGGTGAGGGAGAGCGTGGAGCCTTCCTCGATGGTCTGGCTGTTGATAGCCGTCAGCGTCGGGCTGGCGTTGACCTCACGGACCATGACGGTGAACGAACCGGTGCCCGACGAGACTCCGTCCGAAACCGCAACAGTGATGGAGTAGCTGCCCGGGCCTTGGGCCTCCGACGGCAACCAGGTCAGGCGTCCGGATCCCGTCACCGACATTCCTGAGGGTCCGGAGACCAGAGAGAATGTGAGGTCCTGTGTCGCGGTGTCCGCGTCGGTGGCCGTAAGCGTCAGGTCAAGCGACTGCCCTTCGTCCGTGGTAAGGTTGGAAACCGGTGCAAGGGCCGGGGAGCTGCTCTGGGAAAGGGACAAGGTGATCGAGCCGCTGGCTATGGAGCCGCCGGCGTTTTTACCATCCACGGCAATCTGGTAGGGGGTGCCTGCCACGGCGGTGAACGACAACCGGCTGGTTGTTCCCGAGGTGGCGTCGTCATTGCTGGCGACCGTGGTCAGGCTATTCGCCGCGGATCCGGTGTAGACGGCGAGGAGGGTGTCGAAAGCACTTCCCGAGGTGTGCAAAACCACTGGACCGTTGGCGGGTGCCGTCCAGGTCCACCAGACGGATTGGCCGCCTGCATTGTTGGCATGATTCGGTTCCCCGGCCTCCTTCGTGGCGTAGAGATTGGAACCCGTCTGTTGCCATGAATTTCCTGTGACTGTGGAGCGGTTGGCAAAACTGTCGTTGGAGGGAGGTGCGGAGATGTTCAGCGTGATCGCTCCGCTGTCTGCCCCTGAGCCGCTGTTGTATCCGTCCACGGCGATCCGGTAGGTGGTCCCGCCATTCGCCGTGAATTGGACCCGGCTGGTGATGAAGGCTGGGTAGCTTTCATCATCGTTGTTCGCGATGGGTGTCAGGTTGTTGACTGTGCTTCCGGTGTAGACACCGAGCATCGTATCGAAAGCGCTTCCGCGGGTGTTGATGGTCGCCGTTCCCGAAGAGGGTGCGGTCCATTTCCACCAGACGGATTTGCCACCGACATTGTTCGCGGCGTGGTTGGGTTCGCCGGATTCCTTGGTGGCGATCTGATTATTTCCCGTCGCTTGGATGACATTGCCTGTCAGGTCGGTGGCCGAGCTGAAGTTGTCGTTGGCCGCCAGGCGCGCGATTGGAAGGGATCGGGTGAGGGTCTGGCTTGTCTTGGATGGGGCCGACGCCTGGATCGTGAGGACGAGCTGATCCCTGTCGCTCGGGACCGTAATCGAGGCATGGTACAGGTGATCATTGGCGGTCGTGTCGGGAGAGGCTCCATCATTGCGGAAGGTGATCGATGGAAGCCCTGTGGCCGAACCCGTGACAGTGGCATTGCCGATCGCCGTCAGGTCCGTGACCTGGACGACCAATGTGACGGGTTGGCCTGCGATGAGGGAGCCCCCTGATGAAACCGAGAGCTCGAGTGTGCCGTCCGGGCTGGCCGTGAGTGCGTTGTAGGCGTTGACGCGACCTCCGGTCGTCGAGCGGCCATTCAGCGAGGCGACGGGAACGGTGGTGGCGAGGAGGCGCTGGCGAAGGTCGAAGACGGAGATTCCCGGGAACCGTGCGATGACGAGGGCGGCCACGCCGGCCACATGGGGCGTGGCCATGCTGGTGCCGCTGCTGGTCGCATATGCGTCGTTTGCGGAGTGGTAGGTCGAGTAGATATCGACTCCCGGGGCTCCGAGGTCGACGTTCAGGGATCCGTAGTTGGAGAAGCCTGCGAGGTTGTCGGAACGATCCAGTGCCGCCACGGAGATCACGTTGTCCACGTCGTAACCTGAGGGGTAGTGGGGTATGGTATCCGAGTTCGCGGATTCGTTGCCGGCCGCAGCCACGAAGAGCACGCCCTGGTTCCTCGCGCGGGTGATGGCGTCCTGCAGTGCCGTCTCATACCCGCCTCCGCCCCAGCTGCAGCTCAGAACCCGGGCTCCTTTTGCGACGGCGAAGTTGATGCACTCGATGGCGTCGCTCGTGAAACCGGATCCTCCGGCATCCATGAACTTGAGGCCCATGAGTCGCACGTTCCACGCGACACCGACGTGCGGCCCTGAACCGTTCGCTGCCGCGCCGATCGTCCCGGCGCAGTGGGTGCCATGTCCGTTGTCATCCATGGGGTTGCCTGAACCGGTGATGGCGTTGATTCCATAGACGTCGTCGACATATCCGTTGCCATCGTTGTCGATGCCGTCGGAGGCGAGGGCCCCGGATTCTCCTGGATTCTGCCACATCTGGGCACTCAGGTCCTGGTGGGTGTAGCGGATGCCGGTGTCGATCACCGCCACGACCACGTCGGTGGATCCGGTCGTGATGTCCCATGCCCGGACCGCATCGATGTCGGCTCCAGAAAGACCTCCGCTCTGCCCTTGGTTGCGGAGCCCCCAGAGGGTTCCAGTGGAAAAGGCGCTGTCGTTCGGCACCGCATCGGCGACGTGAAGGTAGTCCGGCTCGACATAGTCGAAGAGCCCGGACTCCTCGAGCTGCTGGATCCGGGAGAGAAGGTGTTTGCGGCGTTGCTCGGGAGTCGTTTGCAACTGGGGATCCACCGGGGATTCCTCATCGAGGACAACCAGGTTGGTCATCCTTGAGAATCGCTTCAGTTCCTGGAGCCCCAGCGTTCTCAGGCGGGCACCCCGGTCTCGTTCCCGTTGTTGAGGGGAGTAGCGCCCGACGATCCGCGTGCGGTGGGCCAGTCCAGCGGGGGTCGGCACCGTCTCCGGTGCACGCCGTGGCTGGGGCGAGGCCAGTCCGACCCAGGCCTCGAACAACGAGACCCAGAACAGCAGCCAATGCGTTGTCGACGGAGCCTTCAACAGGTGGAACAGCAACACTGCCGGACAGCACGAGCGGTGCCATGGGATTCTTCTGGGAAAACCTCGCGTCTTTGCAGGGGTTTCCATCTTGGAAAAAGCCGGGTGATGCTGCGGTCGGCTAGGGAAAATCCTGAGGGGGATCCCGCGGCCTTCGGAATCAGTGCAACCCGCTTTCGATCAAAAGGATGGGCGCCGATCTATCCGCCCCTGATCCGGTGCCGGTGCAAGACCAACAGTCCCGGCCCATCCGCCGTGACGCCATGAGTCGGCTCCCGAAACGGGGCTTGATGTCCTCACGATGACCGCAGAGCCTATCGCAACACCCCCCCAAGCCGGTTGCTGCAGTTGCCATGGAGGTTCTTCTCCGTGGTGCAAATTTGGGTCAATACGCCATGAAAACCCGGAAAAAAGACATTGCGTTAGCGTTCACTCTGATCGAATTGCTCGTGGTCATCGCCATCATCGCGATCCTCGCTGGGATTCTCCTTCCTGCGTTGGGGCGGGCGAAGGATCGGGCGCAGTTGACGATCGATCTGAACAACGTCCGCCAGATCGTCATGGCGAACCAGATCTACGCCACCGACAACCGGGACTACTGCGCCCATCCGACCTGGGGTGGCGATCTGAGTGGCCCGGATGGTTGGGTCTACGCGACGAAGAACAACGGCCGGATCCCGGGTGGACCGCCGAATCCCGTCTCGGCGGCGGGCAAGGACGTCAACTCGGCCCAGTTCAGCAACCAGGTCGCCTTCTTCCGGATCAGCCAGCTCGGTCCCATCCTCGGCGACCACAAGATCTGCTGGTGTCCCAAGGATGTGGCAACGCGGGGGTCGGGTCGTCTGAAGACCCTGTGGATCGGGCGTCCCCTGAAACTGACCTCCTACTGCTGGAACGGGACGATCGGGGGCTACAACAATGTCGGTCGCAATCCGCCCTTCGTGAACGGCGGCACCTACAAGATCAGCGACTTCCTCTCGACCGATTGGCAGCTCTGGGAGCAGAACGAGCTGGATCCATTGAACTTCAATGATGCCTCCAACGTGCCGCCCCCGGGAAACGTCGGGAATGGTGTCTCCATCCGACACGCCGGCACCGCCTCATGGGGTGCTGTGAACAATCCCAACGGCAACAGCGGCGTGAAGAACCTCCCAGGAGGGGCTGTCGTCGGTATGTTTGGTGGCTCGGCTCAGATGCTGAAGTGGAACCTGTCCTACGACCTGATCAACAAGATCCCGGCCCCCAACGCGATCTTCAACGGCCCCATCTACCGGCCGTGATCGCGTGGATGGAGTTTCACGCTTGATGCACCCGGGATCCCCCCGAGACTCGCGCCTATCATGGTGATCTTGAAGACGGAGCCGAAGGGGCCGGACTGGTTGACGCTTCCCGAGGGCAGTCGGGTGCTGCCCTTCCTGGTGATCCTCCTGTTCACATCGTTGCCCTCCGGCTGGTATCCGGGGGCCGAGTTCTGGAACTATGCGATCAAGATCCTTGTCACCGCCGGACTGCTGGTCTGGCTGAGGCCCTGGCTTCCCGAGATGAAGTGGGCCGTGAGCCCGGAGGCGCTTGGAGTCGGACTCGCCATCGCCGGGCTCTGGATCGCCTGCGAGGTCTGGATCCCGACGAGTTCCCAGCTGACGGGCTGGTTCGAGAGCGGTCTCTCGAAGATGCCCAAGGCGAAGCTGACCGATCCTTGGGACCCGGTGGCCTTCTTCAAGGAGGCGCCGGCTGTCGGATGGGGACTGGTCGGCATCCGGGTCCTCGGACGATCCGTGATCATCCCGATGGTCGAGGAGGTGTTCTACCGGTCGTTCGTCTATCGGATGCTGATCGACTCGAAGTTCACCCAGGTCGAGCTCTCCACCTACCGTCTTCTCGCCTTCTATGGCACGAGTGCCCTTTTCGGCATCGCCCATGGCGATCTCTGGATCCCGGGCATCCTCTGTGGCATGGCCTACCAATGGCTGGTCCTGCGCAGAAACCGGCTGGGTGACGCCATCACGGCCCACGCGGTCACGAACCTCGTGATCAGCGTCTGGACCATCCAGCGGGGCGAGTGGCGTTTCACCTGAGCCGGATGGCTTCCCTAGTGTCGCGATGGGGACGCCACCCTTGACGTGGGGTGTTCTTGTCGCATAGGGATCGCTCCTCTATGAGCGATGCCGCTGACGCACCAACCGAGAAGCACCATTTTCAGGCCGAGATCCAGCAACTCCTGAATCTCGTCATCCACTCGCTGTACACCGACCGCGAGATCTTCATCCGGGAGCTGATCTCCAACGCAGCCGATGCCTGCGAGAAGCTGCGGTTCATCCAGGCCTCCGGTGGAACGGTGTTCCAGACCGACATCGCCCCGGGCATCAGCCTGGTGACCGATGAGAAGGCCGGCACCGTGACCCTCACCGACACCGGCGTCGGGATGACCCGGGAGGAGCTCGTCCAGAATCTCGGCACC
>SYEM01000062.1 GCA_005801385.1 Verrucomicrobiales bacterium
GCCCTGGTAGCCCAGCAGGCGGCATACCTCGCAGCCGATGCCCTTGAGGAACTTGGTGGAGTCGATCTCCGCCACGGGAAACCCGACCATGATCACGTTGGGGTCCTGGCGCAGGATGTGGCGCAGACCCATGGCGAAGGTGAGGCCGATCTCGCCGCGCACCGGGATCTGGTTGATGCCCTTGAGCTCGTACTCGACCGGCTCCTCGATCGTGATGATCCGTTTGGTGACCGAGTTGATGGTCGAGAGGAACGCGTAGAGGGTGGTCGACTTTCCGGAACCCGTGGGACCTGTCACGAGGAAGATTCCGTGGGGCTTCACGATCAGGTCCCGGATCGCGGCATCCTCGTCCTTGCCGAAGCCGAGCTTGTCGAGACCGAAGAAGATCTTGCCGCGGGTGAGGAGACGCAGGGAGACGGATTCGCCCCAGACGGTCGGGACCGTCGACACGCGGATGTCGATCTCCTCGCCCTTGATCCGGACGTTGATGCGTCCGTCCTGGGGTAGACGTTTCTCCGCGATGTTCATCCCGGCCATGACCTTGATACGGGAGATCAGGGCGGCCTGGTAGCGCTTGATCTGCGGGGGCAGGGGGGTCTGGTGGAGGATGCCGTCGATCCGGTAGCGGATGCGGAGTTCATCCTCGGAGGGCTCGAAATGGATGTCCGTGGCACGCTCCTTGAACGCCTCCCAGACGACCTGGTTGACGAACTTGATGACGCTCGCCTCCTGGTCGTCGCCCGTGATCTCGCGGTCGTCCCCGACGATCAGCTCCATCGGGTCGTCCTCGGCCATCTCGTCGAGCGTCTCGGCGCCGACGCCGTAGTACTTCTTCAGGGCCTTCTCGATGTCCGCCTTCGTGGCGAGGGCGTACTCGACCGGTCCCTTGGCGTCGAACTGGACGGCAGCCTGCATCCCGGGGTCGAAGGGATTGTGGGCGGCGACGCGCAGGACGGCGTTGCGGACCTCGACCGGGAAGACGGAGTACTGGAAGGCGACCTTGGTGGAGATCCGCTTCCGGACCTCGGTCTCGATGGTCTGCTTGCCCAGCTCGACGAAGGGCCAGTCGAGCGCCTGGGAGAGCTTCTGGAGGAACTGTTCCTCGGTGAGTCCCGCCTCGCGGGCGAAGAAGGCAAGCTGGGTCTCGGTGCCTCCGGCATCCACCGAGGTGCGCCAGGAAGCGGTCCAGTCACGGAACTGGGCCGGGGTCACAAGACCCGCGCGATCGAGGATGCTCTGTAGGGACCGATAGGCCATGGATATGAATCAGCGGGGAATGGAACGGTGTTTCCCGCAAAAAGTTGCGCGGAGAGTAGAGGGAAGGCCCGGGGTGGGCACAAGCAGCCGGTGTGGGATCTTTGGCCACCGCACAGGTCGGACGCCCAGGTCCCGACCCGATCCGTCGCCGGGTCCCGACTCAGTTGTTCTCCGGAAGCCCCTCCCGATGACCGATGTTGTGGACGGGTTGGAAGATCCCGAGCACCTCATCCAGCAGTTCCTGATCCATCGGTTCGGCCAGCCACTGGGCCCACTTCCGGATGTTCTCGGGGTTCGCACTCCCCGCAAGGGTCGAGGTCAGTTCCGGATGGCTGCAGGAGTACTGGAGGGCCAGCTTGGCGATGTCGGTTCCCCTCGCGGCACAGAGTTCCGCCGCCCGCCGGGCCGCCGCCGTCACGTCCTCCGGCTCCTTCAACCAGGCCGGCAGCGCCGCCTGGGTCAGTAGCCGGGCGCTGAAGGGACCCGCGTTCAGCGCCCCGACCCCCTTCGATTCCAGATAGGGGACCGTCTCCTCCAGGAACCGCGTGTTCTGGAGCGTCGCCTGGTTGTAGCTCAGGACGCAGTCGACCCCGGTCTGGTCGAGGATGAAGCGGAAGACCTTCTGCGGATAGCCGCTGAAGCCGATGAACCGGACCTTGCCCGCGGCCACCTGACGCCGCAGCGCCGGGAGGGTCTCGTCCACGATCTGCTGCATCGGCACGAACTCGATGTCGTGGCACAGCACGATGTCGAGGTGGTCGGTCCCGAGCCGGTGGAGTGAGATGTCGATCGACTCCGCCACGCGGCGGGCCGAAAAGTCGAAGTGCCCCAGGTCATATCGGCCCAGCTTCGTGCACAGCGTGTAGGAGTCCCGCGGAATCCCGCGCAGCGCGACGCCCAGGAGCACCTCGCTCATGCCGCGTCCGTAGAACGGCGAGGTGTCGATGAAGTTCATCCCGCAGTCGAGCGCCACCTGGACCGACCGCAGCGCCTCGTCGATCCGCACGCTCCGGAACTCCTGGCCGAGGGAGGAGGCTCCGAATCCGAGGATGGGCAGCGACAGACCGGTCTTTCCAAGGATGCGACGAGGTATCATGGCAAGAGGATGGGGCTGAACCGCGCCGGACTTGAGGAAAAAATGGAGCTGGTTCGGCCGGAGGTTCGATCGGCCCCGGGACCCCGCTCAAGTCGCGCCGGGGGAGTCCCAGGTCCGGACGAGGGATGCGAATCCGTCAGGCAGGATGGGGCTCCCATGGGCAGGCAGGATCAGGTCCACTTCGGGAAGCCGTCGCAGTGACCGGCGGAGCTCCGCGGGATCCGTGCAGTACTTGTCCGGCAGGACCTCCAATCCTCGCCCCGGAAGGTTCACGAGGGCATCCCCGACGACCAGCAGGGATCGATCCGGTCTCAGGAAGGCCGTCTCCCCGGGGGCCCCTCCGGGAAGGGGGATCAGGATCCAGCCCGGGAACGGATCAGGACCCATCCACCTTGCGATTCCTTCCGGAAGCCCCTCTGCCTCGGGGGACGCCCAGCGCCGACAGCCAAACCGATCGCACCACCGGACCGAGTCGCGTTCGTGGTTGGCATTCGTCAGCAGGAGTCCCGCCACCTGATCGAACCGCGGTCCCGACGCGTCCGGCGCGATCGGGATCGGATCGAACACCCACCATCCCTCGGGTGTAAGCACCGCTGTGGAGCCGAGGTCCACCCGGTGTTCCGGCGAGAATGCCGACCATGTCCGGAGACCGGGGAACGGTTCGTCGATGCGGTTGGCAAACGTCATGCGGGTCGAGCCTTCGTCGAAGCCTTTTGGAAGGGAAGCGGGAGCTGGATGCAGCGGACCTCCAGCAGTCCGCTCGCGCCAAGGCCGAGCAGACGCAGTGGACGATGGACCAGATTCTCGCG
Source organism: Verrucomicrobiales bacterium (assembly GCA_005801385.1). GTDB lineage: Bacteria > Verrucomicrobiota > Verrucomicrobiia > Limisphaerales > UBA9464 > UBA9464. Next base: position 3,163 of record SYEM01000062.1, read on the forward strand.
GCCCAGGAGCCAGCAGCCCAGACGATACAGGTCCTTGGGATCCGTAACCGGGTCCTCGACGCTGATCTGCCGGGTGAGCGTGGTGAAGTCCCCGTAGCGTACCTTGACCTGCACGGTCCGTGCGGCGAGGCGGCGCCGCTGGAGCTTGCCCGCGATCTCGTCGGCCTGTTCCCGGAGGCAGCGCCGCAGCGTCGGCCGGTCTGCCGTGTCGCTCGAGAAGGTGTTCTCGCTGCTGATGCTCTTGATGTCGTCGCCCAGCTCGAGGGCGCGGTCGTCGATGCCGAAGGCGAACTGCTTCAGGGTGGGACCGAAGGATCCGGTCAGGGCCCGCAGATCCCCGGGGTGGTCCTGCAGGTCCCCCACGGTGTGGAACCCGGCCTTGGCGAGCAGCTCGTTGGTGACCTGTCCCACCCCATGCAGGGCACGACAGGGCAGGGGGCGCAGGAACGCCACCCGCTCGGCGTCGCGGATGACGGTCAACCCGTCGGGCTTTTTGAAATCGCTGCCCAGCTTGGCCAGAAGCTTGTTGGAGGCGACCCCGATGCTGGCGGTGAGTCCGCGTTCCGATCGGATCCGCTCCTTGAGCTCCCGGGCGAACGGAAGGGCCGACTCGAGGGCCAGATCGGGATGCCGCGGATCGGGTGGAAACAGCTGGGTCGCCTCGAGATACGCCTCGTCGACCGACACCTGCTCGACCTCGACCCCGGTGTCCCTGATCCGTTGGAAGATCCTTCGGGACTCCTCCCGGTACACCTCCATCCTAGGGCGGACGAAGACGCCGTCCGGACAGAGCCGCCATGCTGTCCGGCTGGGCATTGCGGATCGGACCCCAAACCGTCGCGCCTCGTAGCTGGCGGCGCAGACCACGCCGCGCTGGTCGGGCGAGGAGCCGACGATCAC
>SYEM01000063.1 GCA_005801385.1 Verrucomicrobiales bacterium
CTGGTCGAGAACAGCCTCGATGCCGGCGCCACCCAGATCACCGTGGAGATCGCCGCCGGCGGACGGAGCCTCATCCGGGTGACCGACGACGGGTTCGGGATGGGTCGGGATGACGCCCTGCTCTGCCTGGAGCGTCATGCCACCTCCAAGATCACCCGGGCCGAGGACCTCCAGGCCATCGAGACGATGGGGTTCCGCGGCGAGGCGCTGCCGAGCATCGCCAGCGTCAGCCGGTTCCACCTCACCACCCGGGAACGAGGCGACACCACCGGCGAGGGGACACAGGTGCTGGTGCACGGAGGACGCATCCTAGAGGTCAAGGCCAGTGCGTCGTCGACCGGCACCGCCGTGGAGGTCCGACAGCTCTTCTTCAACCTGCCGGCCCGGCGGAAGTTCCTGCGCAGCGAAGAGACCGAGCGTACCCACATCGCACACTACCTCGACCTCGTGGCCATGGCCCATCCGCAGGTGGGATTCCGGTTCATCAGCGACGGGCGAACCCTGTTCCAACGGGCACCGGTCCAGTGGGCCTCCCCGGCCGACCGGTTCGATGCCCTCCAGGAACGGCTCCGACAGATCCTCGGGGGGGATGTCCCCCTGCTGCGCGTCGACTTCTCGAACGAGGTCGAGGACGAGTCGGGTCGGGAGGATCCGGAACTCGAGGCCTCAGCCGAGGCCATGGACACCTCCACCCCGATCCTCGCCGGACGGGTCTGGGGATTCATCGGCAGCCCGGGGGTTTCCCGGTCCTCGAGGTCCGACCAGCACCTCTTCGTCAACCAGCGCCCCATCGAGAGCCGCGGGCTGAACTTCGCCCTGCTCGAGGGCTACCACAATGCGCTGATGAAGGGGCGCTACCCGGTCTGCTGCCTCTTTCTGGAACTCGATCCCACCGGGGTCGACGTGAACGTCCATCCCCAGAAGCGCGAGGTCCGCTTCCGGAACGAGTCGATCGTCCGGGGTTTCGTGACCCAGGCGGTGCGCCGGGCGCTGTTGGACTTCGCCCGGCCCACAGCTTCAACGACATCGCTGGAATTCGCCCCGGAGCCGTTGGGTCTTTCCCCACAGCGGACCGAGATCAGCAACCCCGAAGCGGGCCCCGCGCTCCCCGGCTGGGAGTCGATGGTCCCCGCGGCGATCCCATCCGCGGCACCCTCGTCGGCGCAGGAACCTCGGGCCGCGTCGTCCTTGGGTTTACCGCCTCCGCCTCGTTCGCAGGAAGATCCACGCCCTGCCGGGACCCCGACGACCCGAACTCCATTCCCCCACCCCGCACCTCCGCCTGCCGCACCCGTCAGCGCGCAACCCCTCCTCCAGGTGCCGCTCCGGATTCTGGGGGTGCTCCAACGCCTCTATGTGCTGATGGAGTCGGATCGCGGACTGGTCCTCATGGACCAGCACGCCGCTCACGAGCGGATCCTGTATGAGCAGATGCTGGCCCGGATGGAGTCCGCGGCCGAGGCGCCTTCGCAGCGTCTCCTGATGCCCGAGACCGTGGAGATGACACTCCAGGACGCCCACTTCACGACGGAGCATCTGCCCGTGTTCCACCGGCTGGGGGTGGAGCTCCGGGAATTCGGGGACCGGACGTTCCTCCTCGAGTCGGTCCCGCCCTTCATCCGGACCCGCAACCCCCGGCAGTTCGTGCTCGGGTTGGTCGACGAGCTCCGAGCCTCCGGGTCCGGGATCAATACGCTGCGGTTCGGCGAGGATGTCGTGGCTAAGACCGTCTGTCGCCACGCCGTGAAGGCCAACGATCCGCTGGCGGGTCCGGAGCTGGAGCAGCTGCTGGCCGACCTCCGGCGATGCCAGATGCCCTACACCTGTCCCCACGGACGCCCGACCCTCATCGAGTTCAGCTGGAGGGAGCTCGAGAGAAAGTTCGGTCGCACCGGATGAGCCCGAGACCGGCCCGCGGGGCGACGTTCCAGCTCCCCGGGTCCTGAAATCAGGCTCGCGACCGAGGGCAATCCGCCGTCTGCTGGGCCGGTGTTGTCGGACCTCGTCGATGAATTCCTGGTGCACCTTCGCCATGAGCGGGGCCAGGCTGACCACACCCAAAGGACCTACGCCCATGCGCTCGGGCAGCTGGTCGGGTGGCTGGAGACCCGAGGGATCGCCGGATGGACGGCGGTGCGGCCGCAGGATCTCGTCGACTTCCTGACCCATCAGCGCAGCCGGGCCCACCTCGACGACCCCGACTCCCCGAAACGGCTGAGTGCGTCGACGCTGTATCTCCAGGTGGCGGCGATCCGGGCCTTCTGCCGCTTCGGCGTCGCGGAGGGATTCCTCGCCGAGAACCCGGCCGAGAACCTGTCGCTTCCCCGGCGCTGGAAGACCCTCCCGAAGGCGTTGTCGACCGAGGAGATCGAGCGCCTGCTCCGGGCCCCGACCGGGGAGATCACGCCGCGCGATCTCTGCGACCACGCCGTGCTCGAGGTCGCCTATGCCAGCGGACTCCGCCTTGCCGAACTCCGCACCATCCGTCTCGAGCAGCTCCATCTCGAGTCCGGCTTCCTCACGGTGGTCGGCAAGGGCGGCAAGGAACGCGTGGTGCCGGTCGGACGGGCCGCCATCGAGGCCCTGAACCGGTATCTTGGATCGGGCCGACCGCGGCTTGTGGGACCGAGATCCCCCGCCAACGTCCTCCTGACGCAGCGTGGCACCGCCTTCGCCCCGGTCACCCTCTGGCTCCGGATCAAGGCCTGCGTGCGCCGGGCCGGGATCGAGAAGAACGTCACGCCCCACATGCTCCGACACAGCTTTGCCACCCATCTCCTGGAACACGGAGCCGACCTCCGGGTGATCCAGGAGCTCCTCGGCCACGCCAGC
>SYEM01000064.1 GCA_005801385.1 Verrucomicrobiales bacterium
AGACTGCCCTGGTGAAAGGCGACTCCAGAAGTTACTCCATAGCAGCTGCCAGTATCCTTGCGAAAGTCACCCGGGATCGGTGGATGGATGAGGCAGACCAGCAGTGGCCGGAATATGGATTTGTGAGACACAAAGGGTATCCGACCACTGAGCATCTCGAGGCCCTAAGTCGACATGGGCCTTGTCCGATTCACCGACGGAGTTTCGCACCGCTCCGGCCCGTGCAATCCGAACTGTTTCCAGAATGAGAACCGCCTGGGCCAGAGTCCTCCGCTGGTGGCGAGGCAGCCCCAACCAATCCTCCAACATGAGGTTGGGAACATTCGGGGAACATGCTGCCAGCAAGCATCTGTCCGGAAAGGGGATGCGGCTCCTGACAAAGAACTACAGAACCCCTCGAGGTGAGATCGATCTGGTCTTCCGAGACCGGGACTGTCTCGTCTTTGTCGAGGTAAAGACCCGCTCCGAGGGGGCTCGGACCCGACCTGCGGACGCAGTGGATGTCCGGAAACAGCAGCGGATCTCATGTGCCGCGGAGACCTATCTGCGTCGGATTAATGCACCCCGACCCGTCTGGAGGTTCGATGTTGTCGAGGTCCTCATCGAAGGAGAAAGGGTGTCACGAATCGAGCACCTCAAGAACGTCTTCGCGATGCACCCGAGGAGCGGAGGACACCATAGGTCGGGGCCTAGCGGTGCACGGCCCTGACAAAGACCGTGCCGGCACCACCAGGTGCCGGCACAGAGATGGGAGTAGGATCAGGCTGTGCCACCACGACCGAACCAGGTGTCCAATGAATGAGATCCTCCGATTGTTCAACCCCGTACCGCTGGCCAGGGGTTCCGGTGAGTTGGCATAAAAGGACTCCGTTCTGGACACCAATCACGGACAGAAGAGAGGCCATCGGTGGGACTGGAGGGAGAGGTTCGACGGCAAAGAGCACTGTGTTGGGTGACGCGGTGAGGTTTGTGCTGGCCCCTGCGAGTCGACCTTCAACCTGGAATGTCACCTCATACCAACCGTTGCTGGAGAATCCCCAGTTATAGTGTCCATGCCCACCAATGCCGGGTCGAACGAGGGACTCAGGTGCGATCCCAACACGAGTGTCCATCAGCATGTTCAATCCACCTGACGGATCAAACTGCCAGAGGAAAAACCAGCCCGGAGCCCTGACGTCGAGCAGTCGTATCAAGGGGGGTGCGGCGAAAACGCCGCCCGGCAGACCCTCAGCGGAAATTCCCAGGAAGAGCAGAGTGGGGTCCTGGGAAGCCGGCAGGATCCACAACGGGGATCCTGTGTCACCAAACTGACTGAACCCCTCGGGAATCGGGATCTGGGCCTGCTCACGAACCACAAGCACAACGTTGGTAGAGGAATAGACTAGGCCGCGGTCCCGATCACGGGCTACGAGCTCCAGCTCATTGGTAGATCCCGGGTAATACTGGATCCGCAGATCCACATGTTCCTTTGAAAGCCAAACCCGGTCCAATCCAGCCGCCTGCAGGAATCCAGGGATCCAATGGCACACCATGGCAGCGATCAGGAGATGGTGGAACAAACGCGCTTTCATGAGAGACAGTGGGTCCCACAGAATCTGGTCCTTTCGCCTTGGCCCGACAGGGATCCACCCCTTCTGGTCAGACGATATTGAGGATCAGTCCGGTGGTCGGGCAAAATTCTCACCCCTTTCCAATCGCTCCTTAAGGCTTTTCGCCTGCAACGGCAGAACGTGTCCGCAGGCATAGAGATAGTTTGCCAGACCACGGGAGTGATCGGGTGCCGCTGGTCCCGACCGATGACGGTCGGGTTGGATATCGTCGATGACTGCAGCCCAGCCTTTGGACCAGTTTCTCGAGTGGGTGTGGTCATTGTAGGCGCTGACACTGTCCGCCGAGTCCTTCACCTCGAAGACAGTCATCGTTTCCGAGGGGTTCTTGAGCGTGTTGAGGTTCCTGAAGGATTCAATCACCTGGCCAAAGCCAGACCTCAGGTCGACCACCACGTACTCGTTTGGTATATAGCTTGAGGCTTGGTTGGTCAGACGGGCCTGCCTCCTGGGATCAACGGGACAAAGCCGGGAACGGTCCGTGTTTCCAAGGTAGGAGGCCATGGTGTGGATCCAGGATCGGTTGGTCTGCCCCGTCTCATGGGTCGTCTCTGGAAATGATCCACGGTTGTCGTCGGCATACATCTGGATGGCCAGGCCAAGCTGGTGGAGGTTCGATGCGCAGGCCGCGCGCTGCGCCTTCGACCGCGCGGAGGCGAGACCCGGCAGGAGAAGTCCGGCCAGAATGGCAATGATCGCGACCACAACCAGGAGCTCAATGAGGGTGAACGCCCGACTGGGACTCTTGGACGAACATCGGGACATGGAGAGCGAGGACGAATAACTAAGACGGCACTGTCTAATTGCAAATCGATTGCAAGATACAGACTCGTGCCACGACCACAAGGTGTTTTGTGGGGTCCATCGGGTCTGGTGGAACGGGTCGCGTGCACGACCGGCTGCCGACACGCGCCTCAACCTTCCGCGGCAGCATAGCCTCCGGAGTGCCCGGGTCCATCGGTCTCACTTTGCCGACGCCAAGTACTCGATGAGGTTCCGGAGATCTTGGCGCGACAGCAGATCGCCCAGGCCTTCAGGCATGCCGCTGAGCCCCTTTTCGCGGGATTGGATATCCACCTTCTTGACCGTGACGAGCCCCTCCTCGGGCGAGTTGATCTCAAGGGACTCCGGCGTCTCGGACTTGATGATGCCGGCGTAGGCGTTGCCGTTCTTGAGGATAACCAGAACACTCTCGAAGCCCGCGGCCACGGCGGCGTTGGGATGGATGATGGCCTGCAGAACGTACTCGCGTCCCTGCTTTTCAACGAGTCCTGTCAGTTCTGGGCCAACCTCGCCACCCTCGCCGTTAACCTTGTGACAGCGGACGCAGGCCACCTCGGCCCTCTCGACAAACACCTTGCGCCCCTCCTCGGCACTGCCGCCAGTGAGGCACACCTTCCACGGTTCAACACCGAACGGTTTGGTGGCCACATGACCCGCCTTCCATCGATCCACCAGAGACTGGAGAGGAGGATTCTGGGATGCGGCATCCAGGACATCCAGCTGGAGCTCAGACTGAACCTTCCCCACGAGAAGGTTGTTCATCCATGTGCGGAGCTGATCAATGGCGGGCTCGGTCTTCAGCTTTGCGAGCGAGGCCATGGCACCCTGTTTCTCGGCCAGCGTGCCGGACCGGATCACTTCAACCAGCCTTGCGGTCGGATCCACGGCGGGAACCCCTCCCTCGGACTGCGCCTGGGGAGGGAACTCGACGCTCATCTTCAGGGCCGCCGTCCGGACTGCTTCCTCGGGATCCTTCTGGGCCGCTTCGAGTGCAAGGAGATACTGACCGGTCTGGATTCGGGCCAAAGCCTGGATGGCCGCCACCCGTAGCGGACCGTCACCCTGTCGCTCCCGAACGATCGAAGCCAGCACAGGAGCGGCTTCCTTGATATCAAGGGAACCGGCCGCGACCGTAGCAGCTGTGCGGACCGGGTTTGGAGCTGCGGAGAGCAGCTCATCCATAAAGGGCTTCAGGGCTTCCCGGGGAACTACGACATCCCTCGCAAATGCCGTGGGACGCCAAAGACCGGTGATTCGGTCACGTCCCGGGTTCTTCGCCCAGACCGTCAGGCAGTCGAGTGCCTCAGCACGGATCGGCTCCGCACCACGTCCTTCGGCGGAGAACTTCGCTAGTGCCTGGGCGGTCTTCACCGTTCCAAAACGCTGGTTCGCGTTGATCACCCGACGCGCAAGCGCCGGGTTTGAGTCCGGCCCGAGCGTGCCGATCAGCTCCGCAAGGTCGACCATCGCACCCGAGATCGGCAGATCGTTGATGGCCCGGGCCGCCTCAACGACGAGACGGGGGTCGGAATCACGAAGGAAAAAACTAATTTCATGGCGCTCGAGTCGACGCATTGCAAGCAGGACGCCCATCCGCACGGAGGCGTTGGGATGCTTCGCCGAGGCCTGCAGCGCATCAAAATCCCCGATCCCAACCAGGGCCTGGACGGCGGCATGCCGGACGAATGGGTCCCGGTCCGCATTCGCTTCGAGGACCGCAAGCACCGCCGGCATAGACTCACGCCTTTGAAGCTTGCCGAGGGCAATAGTGGCCACCGCCGCGACGTGGGAATCCTTGTCACGGGTACTTAGCAACAGGGCGTCATAAGCTGCGGGATAGGCGGCATCGCCCAGGACCCGGGCGGCGGCGGAACGGAGGTGCGGGTCCGCATCCCCGATCACGGCGAGAACCGCATCCAGCTCTTCGGCCTGGAGATCACGCCCCGCCTTGTGTGCCTTGGCCTGGATGTTGCCGAGGGCCCAGACCGCGTGGAGCCGTGCATGGATAGACTTGCCTCCCTTGGCCAGCCTGGCCAAGGCACCCACGACCTTGTCGCCACGACCTGCCAGCTCAAACTGGGCGGCCTGACGAACCCGCTGGTTTGGGTGACCGAGCATGGACAGAAGCTCCTTGTCCGATCGATCCGAGAATCCTCCGGAGAGGATCTTCCGGGTGTCTTCCACGATCGGCTGCTGCTGGGACTGCGGATTGTAGGCTCGGTAGATGCGCCCCTTGCCGACCGGTTCCCAGCCATCAACCCAGTCCAGCATCCAGAACGAGCCATCGGGCCCCCAGGCCGCATCTGTCGCAGCGATGGACCAGATCATCTTTCGATCCTCTACAATTTCGAAAGTCGCGCCCTTCGGACGAAGTTTGAACGCCCAGATCCCCGAGCCGGTTCCGCTGCCGCGGAAATCGCAGACGGTGAAGGTGCCATTCCATTCGGGACCAAGGCCGGTTCCGGGATAATACGCCACACCGCTGGGACCTGCCGTGATGTTCTTGATCGGGGGAGTCAGATACGCCGGCTGGGACTCGTTCTGCGGGTGCCACATCTTCTCGGAGTTCCAAGGACCCCGGGGATTCGGCTGCTCCAGGAACTGCCACCCGATGCGCCATCCGGAATCCCCGCCTTCGATCAGATAGGTCCAACGCGCCTGGTCACCGCCGTCCGAATTGTTGTCCCCGGTGAACAAATTGCCCCACTCATCAAAGACGAGCTCCTGAGGGTTGCGGAGACCCTGATAGATCATCTCCAGCTCCGACCCATCGGCATTGCAACGGAACACCGCGCCGGAATCCGGGGTCCCGATCGTCTTGTCACCCTGCCGGATCATCGAGGCCCGGTCGCCGATGCTGAAGTACAGCTTCGCATCCGGCCCCCAGACAAGGCCATGGAGGTCATGGCCAAGAAAGCCGACCCGGATCCCGTGTCCGTAGCTCAGACTCCGTCGAGTATCGGCAACCCCATCAAGATTCTCGTCCCTCAGATGCCAGACGTTGGGGATGTTCGCGAAGTAGACGTTCTTGCCCCGCGCCAGCACGCCCGCAGCCACGCCGTCGAGAGGAGTCGCAAAGTTTTCCGCAAAGACCACTGACCGGGTCGCCCTGCCCTTCCGATCGGGATCGGTCAGGAGGCGGATCCGTTCCGTGTTCCTGTAGTAGTCCTTCATCCCATCCCGACCCAGATGGCGCTCCATCATCGCGAGGCGGTCCTCGACGGAACGACACGCCAGGTCCTCATCGAGCCAATCCATGATGCCCCGGATGTCGGGAACCCCTCGCCAGGCCCGGAACGACTCGACAACAAAAACACGGCCATCGTCGGCGATGTCGAACGAAACCCCGTGGGCCACGTCCGGCTCGGTCGCCCAAAGCTCCGCTTTCCAGCCAGAGGGCAGCTGGAACCGTTTGATCGCCTTCTCGCCGTCATCCGAGGCCGCTGCGAGCTTGGGAGCCTCGAAGGGGGCCTGGGGTCCGAGACGATGCTGGGCAACCAAGGAAATGACGGAAGCGATGCAGACGATTCCGGACAGGACCACGCGGACGGGAGAAGTCATGGAACCCAGAGGATAAAAACGAACCCCCCGGACGCAAGCCGCGCCGTGCACCGGACGAAAAGGCGTCGCACGCAGGCCGCCGGACTGCTTCAATCCGCAGGTCTTTTCATGCTCCGCCAGCTCACCATCTCCGAACTCGTCGATCGCCTCGCCCGCCGCGAATGCTCCGCCCGCGAGGCACTCCAGTCCTGTCTCGACCAAATCCAGCGGGTGGATTCCCAGGTGAAGGCGTTCCTGAGCGTCGACACCGCCGATGCTCAGGCCCAGGCGGACGCAGCGGACCGCGACCTCGCGGCCGGGGCGACACACGCCGAAAGACCGCTCCTGGGGGTCCCGATCGCGCTGAAGGATGTCCTGTGCCACCGGGGCCAACCCTGCGGCTGCAGTTCGAGGATCCTCGAGGGGTTCATCTCCCCCTACGACGCCACGGTCGTCGAGCGCCTCAAGACCGCCGGGGCAGTGCTGTTCGGCCGGCTGAACATGGACGAGTTCGCCATGGGTAGCTCGACCGAGAACTCGGCCTTCGGGGCCACCCTGAACCCTTGGGACACCACAAGGATCCCAGGCGGATCCTCCGGCGGGTGCGCTGCCTCCGTCGCCGCCAGCGAATGCTTCGCGAGCGTGGGGTCCGACACCGGCGGCTCCATCCGGCAGCCGGCAGCCCTGTGCGGACTCGTCGGACTCAAGCCCACCTACGGGCTGGTCTCCCGCTACGGACTCGTGGCGTTCGCAAGTTCCCTCGACCAGATCGGGCCGTTCACCAAGGACGTGAGGGATTCGGCGACCGTCCTGCAGGCGATTGCCGGACACGACCCCAAGGACTCCACCAGTGTCCCCCGGCATGTACCGCGGTTCGATGCGGAGCTGAACGGATCCCTCCGTGGACTCCGACTCGGGATCGTCAAGGAATTCAACCAAGGGGGCCTCGATCCTGAGGTCTCCGAAGCGGTCCAGAAAGCCTACCGACAGCTGGAGTCCCTCGGGGCCGAACTCGTCGAGGTCTCCCTGCCCCATAGCGAATACGCCGCGGCCACCTACTACATCATCGCCCCGGCCGAGGCGTCGGCAAACTTGGCCCGCTTCGATGGTATCCGCTACGGACGACGGGTCGACGGGAAGGATCCGGCGGAGCTGAACGCCCGGACGCGCGGTGCCGGCTTCGGCCCCGAGGTCAAGCGACGGATTATTCTCGGCACCTACGTGCTGAGCAGCGGCTACTACGATGCCTTCTATCTGCGCGCCCAGAAGGTGCGGACACTGATCCGGAACGACTTCCTGAAGGCCTTCGAGACCGTGGATGCCATCGTGTCCCCGACGACACCGACGGCGGCATTCCGCCTCGGTGAGAAATCCGGGGATCCACTGCAGATGTACCTGAGCGACATCTTCACCATCTCCTGCAATCTCGCCGGAAACTGCGGTATCAGCATCCCCTGCGGATTCACACGTGAGCCGAGGTTGCCCATCGGTCTTCAGGTTCTCGGCAAGCCATTCGGTGAGCCGACCCTGTTCCGTGTCGCCCACGCCTACGAGCAGAGCACCCCGTGGTCTCGGGAGCGTGCTTCCCTCGCCTAGCCCACCCCGTGTTCGGCGGAATCCAGTAGCGCCCGGGTCCGGGCATGCCGACACCGGAACATGAGCTCGAGCATGGGTCGGGTTGTCCAGGGGTCCAGCCAGACCCCAAGAATCCCGGCAGGGGGCCGATACTCGACCCGATCCAACAGGTCCGCTCCACCATCCTCACCCGGAGTCACCGAGTGCGTGTGGCGCCAGAACGGGAAGGGTCCGGAAACTGCCTGATCCACAAGGACCCGAGGTGGTTCGAGACGCGTGATTTCCACGCACCATCGCTGCGGGATCAGTCCCAGGACCCGGACTCCCACCTCCAACCGGGCCCCGACCTCGAATCGCGGTGGCAGGACGAGCCGCGTGACCGCTGCCCAGCCTGGCGACAAAAGGCGCAGGTTCGCGGGATTGAGATGAAACTCAAAAACCCTGCTCGGCGAGGCGGTCAGGTGGATGCGCCGTTCGTAGACGAGATTTCTCACGCCTCACCATACACCAAGACAAACAACTGACACGAGGCACGTGATTTGCTTCCCTCGGCTCGATCCGAACCACGTCCCGAGTTCCCCGGTACGGGTTCGGGCCCTTTAGATTGTGACAATCCTGTGTCCATGTTCCGCCGGCTTCGCACTGGCGGATCCGATCGCGGTCCCCAGCCATGGCTGACGACCAGATGCAGCTCCAACGCTGGGAGCTCAAGTACATCATCCCCGAGGATGTGGCCCTCGCGGTCCGGGATTTCGTCAGACCGTATCTCGAGCTCGACGAATACGGTTCCAAGCGCCCGGACCTGAGCTACACGATCCACAACCTCTATCTCGACTCCGAGGATCTCGAGATCTACTGGGGCACCATCAATGGGGACAAGAACCGCTACAAACTCCGCCTGCGGTTCTACGAGGACAAGCCCCAGTCCCCGATCTTCTTCGAGATCAAGCGCCGGATGAACGAGGCCATCCTCAAGCAGCGGGGCGGTGTGAAGCGCGCCTCAGTGGAATCGGTGCTGAGCGGACAGCTACCCGCCGTCTCGGAGCTGGTGTCCGGCGATCCACGCCAGCTGTCGGCCATCCAGCAGTTCGTGGAGCTGGCGGCGCACCATAGGGCGGGTCCGGTGGCCCACGTGCGATACGAGCGCGAGGCCTGGATCAGTCCCCACGACAACTCCGTCCGGGTGACCCTGGACCGTAACGTCCTGATCTCCCCCGAGTTCGGCACCCGCTTCACCGAGCAGATGGACGATCCGATCAGCGTTTTCGGCCGTCTGGTGATCCTTGAGCTGAAGTTCACGGGCCGATTCCCGGACTGGTTCAAGGAGATGGTCCGGATCTTCCATCTCCGTCAGGGGTCGGCATCGAAGTACGCCGACGGCATCGCGCGTCGGGGCGAGTGCCACTTCCAGGCCCGGGGCGACTCGACCCTCCGCAAGGTCACCTTCCACGCGACAACGCACCGGGATGAACGTCTCTCGAAAATTGACCAAATGTCACTGACCACGTCATCCTCCTGAAGCTTTCCATGGGTAACTGGCTGACACGCGGCGATTTCGGGACGGGGCCCGACGACCTCCAGGGCACTCTCCTGAGCCTCATGCTCTCGTTCCTGTGCGGGCATGTCGTGGCCTGGACCTACATGCTCTGCCATAGCGGACTCAGCTACTCCCGCTCGTTCGTCAACGCCCTCGTCGTGCTCGGCATGATCGTGAGCATCGTGATGATCGTGATGGCCAACAATCTGATGATCGCTTTCGGATTGATGGCCGTGTTCGCCATCGTCCGCTTCCGAAACATCCTGAGGGACACGCTGGACACCGCCTACATCCTAGCGTCGATCACAATCGGCATGGCGACCGGAACCAAGAAGTATTCCACCGCCATCATCGGAACCGCGGTCTTCGCCGTCCTGATGCTCTACCTGCACTTCACCCAGTTCGGTGCCCGGCACCGCTATGACCTCGTCCTGAACCTTCACTGGGGACGCCCCCTCGCCGAGGTGAAGGATCTCGTGAACCTCCTCGATCGTCACACGCGCCGGGCCCTGATCGCGAGCCAGCGTTCGGCCGTCGGTATTGATGGAGCCGATCTCAGCTACCGGGTCCTGCTCCGGGACGCCACCCGGGTCGACGAACTCCTCTCTGAGCTAAAGGCCTTCCCGGGCGTCTCCAGGGTCACCAGCCTCAAGGCCGAAGAGGAATCGGAGGTCTGATCGATGGAGAAGCTCACCAAGATCCCCTCTCCGCCTGAGGTCCTGTTCCGCGAAATCCGGATCGCTGTCGTTCCGTACATCGCCTTCGGTGTCGTGCTCGGTCTCACGGTGCTCACGTGGCGCGGCTACGTCGGGCCCTCCGGACTGGTCGGGGAGGTCGAACCGGTCCGCTCCCTGGTCACCGCACCTCAGGCAGGCCGCCTCGTCGCATTGAAGGTGGGGCTCCTCGACAAGGTCGCCATCGGCCAGCCGATCGGAGAGATCCTGCCGGCCGATCCCCGTGCCCTTGCCGCCCAGCTTTCGCTCGGCCGGGCCCGCATCGGATACCTGAAGGACGCCCTCGACACCCGCCTGCGGCAGCAGAACAACGAAATCGCCTATCTGCAACTGCGCCTCGACTGGCTCAATCAGCGGGCCGAACTGGCCACCCTCAGGGCCCAGCAGACCTATTTTCGCCGGGAGCTGAACCGCCAGGAGAGCTTCCAGAAGGATCCTTCCCTGTTCCAGCGGCCTGCGGAGCTCGACGCGGCCCGTCGGGACCACGACTCCCTCAACGCCCAGATCGATGAGCGGGCCCGGCTGGTGTCCGAGCTCGAGACCGCCATCACCCGTCTCGCACCCGAAGAGGCTCGCCTCAACGAGGAGGCCCCGGCCGCCCTCCGCTCCGCCCTCGAGATCGAGGAATGGGAACTCGGGATCCTCGAGGCCCAGCTGGGTCCGATCACCCTCGTCTCGCCCCTCGGAGGAACGGTCTCCGCAGTCCATCGCCGTGCAGGCGAACATGTGACCGAAGGGGAACTCATCGTGACCCTCAGCGGTGATCAGCCCACCCGGGTGGTGGGCTACCTGCGACAGCCACTGAGCCTGGACCTCCAGCCCGACATGGCCATCGAAGTCCGCGCCCGTGGTCGCAACCGCGAAGTCGGTCTCGGACGTGTCCTCTCGGTGGGAACCCATCTCGAACCCATCCTGCCCGAACTTCTGCCCCGCGGCATGAGCCCGGGACCCACTGAGCTCGGTCTCCCCTTCCTTGTCAGTCTGCCCTCCAACCTGAAAGTGGTTGGCGGGGAGACGGTGGATCTGGCGGTACCGGAAAAATGATTGGAGGGCGGTCCTGCGCCGGCAGGTAAATGGATCCTGACCGGGCTAGCGAAGCCTAGCTCGCGATCGTCTTCCGAACCGTGCGGACCACCCGCAGAAGCGCCTCGGCCTCAGCCTCGCTTCCAACGGTGATTCGAAGCCATTTCGAAAGCTCCGGTGCACTGAACCAGCGCACGAGGATCTTTCGCTCCCGAAGCCACTCCAGCCACTCACGGGCCGAGGCGCCAGCCGGCTGGCACATCAGAAAGTTGGTCTGGCTGGGCATGACCTTCCAGCCCATCGCCGCCAACTCCGTTCGCAGATGCTCGCGGGTGCGCTTGATGCGCGAGAATCCACGACGGTAGTAGGGCAGATCCCGTAGCGTTGCCTCGGCAGCAATCTGGCCCAGCCCGTTCACGTTGTAGCTGTCCCGCATCGCATGCAGCGCCGCGATGAGATCGGGATGGCTGATGAAGTAGCCAACGCGCTGGAAACAGAGCGAATAGGCCTTGGAGAACGTGCGGGAAACGAGGACGTGAGGGTGATCCAACGCCAGCTGCAGGGCATCCTCCTCGGCGAAATCGACATAGGCCTCATCCAAGACCACCACACCCTTCGTGGCCTGGACCAGTTTCCGGAGGGCTTCACGGGTGTACCCCGCCCCGCTGGGTGCATTCGGGGTCGTGACAAAGGTCAATGCCGCCCGGAAATCAAAGAGGCCCGATTTACGGAGAGTCCCAACCGACGGCAGCGAGAACTCCTCACCCAGCGGAACCGGTCGGACCGATGCCCCATGGTTGGCAGCCAGGACCGGGTACAAGGAGTAGCTCGGGGAGAAGAACTGGACGGTTGCCTTCGAGTCCATGGATCCCCCGCCGCCGGCCGGCTCGACAAAGCTGCGGACCGCGAGGGCCAGCAGTTCGTCCGAGCCGTTGCCAACGATGATTTGTCGGGTCTCGCAGCCGTGGAGCCGCGCCAATCCCTCCCGCAGACGGTCGGCCGAGGGATCAGGGTAGAGCCGAAGCCGTCCATCCACCGCCGCCCGGACGGCATCGAGCACCTTGGGCGAGGGCGGATAGGGGTTCTCGTTCGTGGTGAGCTTGATCAGATCCCGTACACGGGGCTGCTCCCCCGGGGTGTAGGGGTGCAATGCCCGCACAAGCGGTCGGATCAGGGATTGGGGGCGCGGCATGGGATCGGGATGAACGGGCTCTGGAACCAACGTCACCGCCGAGGCTGGACCCGAATGGCTGCGGAACGGCCATGGGCATCCAGTCCCTCGAGGGACGCAAACTTGCCGACCGCCTTCAACGCCTTGCGGAGCGCCGGACGGCGGTACTCCACGAGGCTGGTGCGTCGCTGGAACTGGTCGACCGTCAGACCGGCAAAGGAATTCCCGGCACCACCAGTCGGCAGCGTGTGGCTCGGACCCGCCACGTAGTCGCCCAGGACCGTCGGGGACTCCCCACCGAGGAACAAGGCGCCCGCGGTGACGATCCTCTCCGAGACCGATCGGGGCCGACGTGTCATGACCTCGCAGTGCTCCGGGGCCAGACGGTTCACCAGCTCCACTCCCTGATCCAGGTCCCGCACCTGGATCAACCACCCGTTGGCCTCGAGATTCGGCTCAATCAGGGCCCGACGGGAACAATCCGAAAGCTGTCGGCGGATCTCGCGTTCCACGGCGGACAACAGCTTTCCATCGGGACTGACCACCCAAAGACGTTCATGTCCTGAACCGTGCTCGGCCTGGGCCAGGACATCGGCCGCGATCAGCAGGGGATCCGCGGAATCATCGGCCAGCACCAATACCTCGCTCGGCCCGGGAAGGAGATCCACGGCGACCCGACCAAAGACGAGCCGCTTCGCGGCGACCACGTAGGCGTTGCCAGGACCGAACACCTTCTGGACTCGTCCGATCGTCGGTGTGCCCAAGGCCATCGCTGCGATGGCCTGCGCCCCTCCCACCCGGTAGATCTCGGTCGCCCCCGCCAGGTTTGCGGCATAGAGCAGCGCTGGGTTGACGCTGCCGTCACGGCCCGCCGGGGTGCACACCACGATCTCGGAGCAGCCCGCCACCTGGGCCAGCGTCACCGTCATCAGGGCTGTCGACACCAACGGTGCAGTCCCGCCAGGGATGTAGATGCCCACCCTGTGGAAGGCATCGAACTTCTCACCCACAACCCCCCCATGGGAGTTGGTCATCTGCCATGGACGCCGAAGCGAGCGGCGCGCAAAGGCTGAGATGTTCCGATGGGCCTCGGCCACCGCCTTGCGGAGCGGCTCGTCGACGATAAGCCCCGCATGCACCAGCTCCGCCGTCGTCACGGCCAGCTGATCCGGGGTCAGTGTCGCGCCGTCAAATCGCTGGGTGAGATCGATGAGGGCGTCGTCCCGCCTCCGCTCCACCTCCGCGACAATCGCACGGGTGCGCTCCTCGATCGTCGGATCAAACAGGCTCGAGGTCCCGGCGACGGACTCGAGACGCGCGGAGAAATTGGGCTCAGTGTGGCGGACGAAACGCATTCCCGATCAGGTTACGGAGCCCCCCCGCGAAGTCAAAGTCCGCAACCCGGAGAGCGGCTCTGGACGGCTCGGAACGGCAGATTCATTCCGGGGTCGCAGTCCAGGCCCGACGGACTTCGGCGACGACCTCGTCGACCGTGATGTCGCGTAGACATCGAAGGTCGATCGGACACGTCCGCAGAAAGCAGGGGGAACACGGTGCGGTCGACCGTATCAGGCGGTGCCTCGGATCCCCGGGAAGGCCTGGTCCCGTCAGAACCGGAGATGTGCTGCCAAAGGGGACAACGACCGGGACCGAAAGCGCCGCGGCCACATGCATGGGCCCAGTGTCATTCGTGAGCAGCACCCGACAGCATCGCAGGGCGGCGAGCAGCTCCCGCAGGGATGTCTTGCCCGCCAGAATCCGGAGGGTGGGGGCGGCTGTCTGCAGCTGCTCTGCAAGCTCCGCAGCAAGGGCAACGTCCCCAAGGCCGCCGAAGATGGCGATGCCACAGTCGAACTCCCTCCGGATGGCATCGGCCACCGCCACAAATCGGTCCGCCGGCCACCGCTTCGCCGGCCCATACTCCGCACCGGCATTGACCCCCAGCCACGCCGAACCGGGCCGGAAGCCGTGCGTCAGTCGAACCGCCTCCACCTCGGCGCCGGTGACGGCCAGCCGGGGCGGCAGGGGCGAGGGGTCCGCCCCCAATGCCGCCACGAGATCCAGATAGTGATGCATCTGGTGGGCCCGCAGATCCGGGTCGGGATCTCGGACTGACGACGCCGAAGCAACCCGGGACCGGATTTCTTCGATGGGACGCTTCCGCATCGCCAACGCATGGGTGGGTACCGGGACTGGATCGGTGAGCATCCAGTTCCTCCAAGGCCAACGACGCCCCACCCGACGCGGCACGCCTGCCAGAAGGCTTTCGAGGGCCGAGCGAGGGGAGTTAGGGAGAATGACGGCGACATCGAACCGACCGGAGCGAAGGCGTCGAGATAC
Organism: Verrucomicrobiales bacterium; assembly: GCA_005801385.1. GTDB lineage: Bacteria > Verrucomicrobiota > Verrucomicrobiia > Limisphaerales > UBA9464 > UBA9464. The sequence goes on from SYEM01000064.1 coordinate 14,311, forward strand.
CGACCAGAGGCTGTCACCCCGCTCAAAGGTCATCACCTCATCGACATCGCGATGCCCCATCCACAGCCCTCCCAGTTTGGCTGGGGACACCAGCGTGATGTGGGATTCCGGAAAACGTTCCCGAAGCCGCCGGAGTGCCGGTGTCGTCATCACGGCATCCCCGAGCCAGTTCACGCCCCGGACCACGACCCGAAGCGGCTTACCCGGTGCTGTCTCCAAACGAGTCATCGAGGCGCAATCCGGGACCCAAAGCCTTCCTTCGCCGCCTGGTGTCGGGACTGGGGTTTCCAGCGCCGGTGAACCCAGAACCAGTTGGCAGGATCCCGCAGGACTGCCTCCTCGAGTCGCCTCGTGGCATCACGGGTGATGTCGTCGATATCCCTGGGGGTCCCATCGGGACACTGGGTTGGAATGGGGGCCCCGACCTCGATCCGCCATCGGGCCAGACCCACCCTGTAGCAGATTGCCGAGGTGAGGACGCTCCGATACCGCAATGCCAGCAAGGCGGGGGCTGTGCTGCAGGAACAGGGAATCCCCAGGAACGGAAGCCAGGCGCCCTTGTCGCCGGCGTGCTGATCGGACAGCAACGCCAGTAGGATCCGTCCCCGGGACATCGCCTGGCGCAACGCTTCCGATTCCGACCGCCGTTCAAAGAAGAGCGTTCCGGAAGCCTCGCGAAGGTCCTGGAAAACCCGGTTGAGTCCAGGCTGCCGAAGGGCCCGATACGTTGTGGCGGCGGTCCATCCGGGCATCACCTCCCGGACGCGCGCAAACAGTTCGAAGTTTCCAAAGTGACCAATGACACCCACCACGGAATCGAAACCCTTGGGAAGCTGATCCAGACCGATCCATTCCAGGCGCTTCTCGATCTGGCTGGAGGACATCGAGGCCGTCTTGAGGGCGCAAAGGTAGTTCTCACCCAGCCTGAGGAAGTTCTCCCGTGCGATGGCGCGGCGTTCCGAGGCCGTCGTTACGGTGCCAAAGACACGTTCCAGGTTCGACAACGCCACCCTGCGATGGCGGGCGTCGAGCATCCAACCGATCGCCCCGGCCACCCGCCCCATCCGGGCAACCCAGTCCAAGGGCCACGCCTGCACGAAGGCGATGAGGAGTCGACCCGCCTGGTAGAGGAGCCAGTTCACTTGAAGCAGATCCGGCGGACCGCGTCGTCGAAGCCTTCGGCCCCCTGGATGATCTTGATCTCCACTCGCATGAAGTAGATCGGAAGGTCTCGGCGATCGATCTTGGGGAAACGGACCGCGTCCTTCTGCGTCGTCACCAACAGCTCAGCACCCCGCTTCTTGGCCCGGTTGATTGCATCGAGGACCTCCTGCTGGCTGAACCGGTGATGGTCGGCGAAGCGACGGGCGAGGACGATGCGAGCCCCGAGTTCCGTGAGCTTCGCCTCGAAGCTCTCCGGCTGGGCGATGCCGCTCAGACTGGCGATGTTTTGGCCCTTGAGCCGATCCAGCCCATGGCGCTCCCCGGTGAACACGTCCTCGAAATAGAGCGCGTGATGTACGCATTCCACGATCTCGGCCCGATCGTTCAGACGCCGGATCCGGGTTCGGAGGGCGTCAAGACGAGCTCTCGAGTCTGGGGTGTCCCGGTTGACTTTTGTCAGAAAGATCACGCTAGCCCGGCCCAGGTGAGACGGGGGCTCGCGGAGGGTTCCACGCGGGAGCAGATGCTCGTTGCCGAACGGCTGCTGGGCATCCACCAGCACCACATCGGTCCGACGCCCTGCCAGTCGCCAGTACTGGAACCCGTCGTCGAGGAGCAGCGTGTCACAGCCAAACCGCTCCACCGCATAGCGACCTGCCTTCACCCGGTCCTTGTCTACCAGCACGACCACATCGCGGAGATTGCTCGCCAGCATGTAGGGCTCATCACCGGACGACTCCGAATCCAGGAGCAGCGATTGGCCGTCCGAGACCACCCGTGGCGGGGTCGTATCCTCACGGAGCAGGAGCTTGTCGACGAGGCGTTCCGAGAGCGGCTTGGGACGCGACCGATAGCCTCGGGAGAGGATGGCGACCTTGCGTCCCGCATCCTGCAGCGCCCGGGCGAACTTCTCGACGACCGGTGTCTTGCCAGTTCCACCAACGGTCAGATTGCCCACCGCGATCACCTGCACACCGAGGGTCGCATCCCGGAGGATGCGGACGTTGTAGAGCAGACGCCGCAACCGGACGGCGAGCGCGAACCCCTTCGACAGCGACAGCAGCAGGAGACGGACGGCTGCAGCCTTCTTGCCCGGACGCTGCTCGAAGATCACATCGAGCAGCCACGTCTCCGCCTCCTCCACAAACTTCTGCCAACGCTCACGCACGTCCGGACAAGGCTGCCAAGACGCACCCCAACCAGAAAGAGCGAATGCCGGGCGTACGGCGTGCCAGCAAAAGGCTTGGCGATCGACTTGGCGCACGCCGCGTCTCAAACATGCCCGGGTCCACCGCACACCATGAGACTCGACGCCCATCAGCACTTCTGGAGGTACAGCCCGGAGCAGTATCCCTGGATCCCCAGGGGGTCCGCACTGGCCCGGGACTGGCTGCCCGCGGATCTCGCTGCACTCCAGGCCCCGCTCGGCTTTGACGGATCCATCGCCGTCCAAGCCCAACAGACCGTCGCCGAGACCGAATGGTTGCTGTCCCTCGCGGACCAGGATCCTCGGATCCGAGGAGTGGTGGGCTGGGTCGACCTGCAGCATGACCGCGTCGAGGACAACCTTGCCCGGCTCGCGAGACATCCCCGGCTGGTCGGGATCCGCCATGTGGTCCAGGACGAACCCGACGACCGGTTCCTGCTTCGACCCGCCTTTCAGCGCGGCATCTCACGACTCCGGGCATTCAACCTCCGCTACGACATCCTCATCTATCCGAAACAGCTTCCGGCAGCTTTGGAGCTGGTCCGGGCATTGCCCGAACAACCGTTCGTTCTCGATCACATCGCGAAGCCGTTCATCCGGACCGGCACCCTGTCGCCGTGGCGTGAACAGATCCGGGAACTCGCCCAGCATCCCAGCGTTCTATGCAAGGTCTCGGGGATGGTCACCGAGGCGGATCACCAGAACTGGAAGAAGGACGACTTCATCCCCTTCCTCGATGTGGTGTTCGAGGCCTTCGGAGTCGGAAGGCTGATGTTCGGTTCGGACTGGCCCGTCTGTCTTCTGGCGGCGAGCTATCCGAGGGTCGTGGAACTCCTGGACGACTACGTCCGGACCCACGCCCGATTGAAGCCCTCCGAGTTCGAGGGACTTTGGGGACTCAACGCCGCCCGGTTCTACGGGCTCCGATAGGTAGGATGGGTCTGCCGCCGCGAGCATCCATCCCACGGGCATCCGGATTCAGTTTCCGGAGTGGAAATCGGTTCAGGCGGGTTCCTTCAGGATTTCGATGAATCGCTTGAGGGCGGGTGAAAGCACCTTGCTCCGACGATGGATCACGGCCAGGGGACGTCCGGGCAACGTGTCCGAGAACGGGATGCTGACCAGGGTGTGTTTCGAGACCTCCTGGGTCACGGTGCCCAACGGTATGATCGCGATTCCAGCCTCGATCTCCACGGCCCGTTTCACTGTCTCTATGTTGTCGAACTCCATCACCATCCGCACCTCCACGCCGGCGTCTCGGAGCACCTTGTCGATTGCCTTCCGGGTCGGGATGTCGTGCTCGAAGCCGATGAATTTCTGGCCCTGGAGCTGGGCGAAGGTCACGGACTTCAGCTTGGCGAGGGGGTGCTGCGGTGTGCAGATCAGCACCATCGTCTCATCCCTCAACGGAACGATGTCGAGCCGCGGGTCCTTGTTGGGATAGGCCACCAGTCCCAGGTCGACCACATTGCCCAGGACATCCTCGTAGACCTGGTTGGCCCGCTGGTACTCGATGTGGACCGAGACCGTGGGATGGGCCTTGAGGAACCGCTTCACATAGGGGGGAAGATTATGGAGTCCGATGGAGTAGATCGTCGCAACCCGGATGCTGCCGGAAACCACGTCACGGACCTCTTGGAGGCGGCTCAGAAGCGTGTCGAACGTCTGGACTATCTGCTTGGCGCTCTCGTAGAGGAGCTGCCCCTCCTGCGTGAGTCGGAACTTCTTCTTGCTGCGCTCGATGAGCAGGACTTTCAGCTGCTTCTCGAGGGAACTCACCTGCTGGCTCACAGCGCTTTGGGTCACACCGTTGATCTGTGCCGCCTTGGTGAAACTCTCGGTCTCAGCCAGGTCACAGAAGACGCGGAAGCTCTGGATTTGCACCCGCTCAGCCTACGCCACATCCCCCAAAAGCAACAGAGTTTCGAAAAGAGAAATTAATGGATCCCGGAAGACCAGGCCTGTTCCAGCTAACTCGATGGGAACGGGTCTGCGCGGTCCCAGGGACCCGGGGCGGGTCAGTACCACCGGAGCCGGAACCAAGGAAAGACGACCTCGACCGCCACCACGACAAGGAGGATCACGCTGATGGCGGCATTCAGGTTGAAGAAAGCGAGGTTGATGGAGACCGGGTCGCGTTTCCGGGCGAGGAAGTGCTCGAACAGCAGGAGTCCCAGGAACAGCAACAGACCGATCCAATAGGAGAACCGGAAGCCACAGAGCACACCGAACAGGACCAGGACCGCCCACATGAAGACATGGGACAGGAAGGCCACTCCCAGCGCATTGCGGGGGCCCCACCGGACCACGAGGGAATGGAGACCCTGTCGGCGGTCAAAGTCGTAGTCCTGGGTTGCGTAGATGATGTCGAACCCGACGAGCCAGAGCACGACCGCCAAGGCGAGGGTGGCCGGCACAAGGATCCCCTGGCGGATGGAAGCCAATCCACGGACCCCGTCGATTGCCGGGAGGAATTCGATCGATCCCTTCACGGCGATCCAGGCTCCCAGGGGTGCGATGGCCAGGGCGATTCCGAGCCAGACGTGGGTGAAGTCGGTGAAGCGCTTTGTGAGGGAGTAGAAGAGGAGAAAGAACAGGGCGACCGGGGACAACGCGAAGCAAAGCGGGTTCAGGCCCCAGCTCGCCCCAAACAGTCCCGCACCGCCCGCCAGGCACAACAGGACGGCCGCCGGGAGTCCGATCTCACCGGTCGGGAGATGGCGTCGCGCCGTCCTCGGATTGAGGGCGTCAAACCGGCGATCGACGATCCGGTTGAAGGCCATGGCACACGTCCTTGCGGCTACGACAGCGACGAGGACGAGGAGGAACACCCGGAAGCCCGGCCAGCCTCGATGATCCCGGGCCGCCACGAGCATCGAGGCCAATGCAAACGGAAGGGCAAAGACCGTATGGCTGAACTTGATGAACTCACCCAGACGTTGAATCAGACCTGCCATGGTCCTCCAACGGTTGCTGCCATGATCGACGGCAGGCCAGGGTTAAGAATCGCGAGGCGCACAAGCGACACGGTCTGAATGCTCACGGGATCACTCCGGCTCCTCGGTCCATCGATGGACCAGTGCATGGACCACTCCCAGATGGTCGAGCACCCGGGCCACGACCGTGTCGGCCACCTCCACCACCGATCTGGGGCCCGTGTAGAACGAGGGATTGGCAGGGATGATCTGGGCCCCGGACTGGATCAGCAGTTCGAAGTTCTTCACATGGACCAGGGACAGCGGGGTCTCACGCGGGACGAGGATCAGTCGACGACGCTCCTTGAGGACCACATCGGCACACCGCAGAAGGGAATCGGAACTCAGCCCATGGGCGATCCGACCCAGGGTACCCATGCTGCAGGGAATCACCACCATGGCGTCAGGCGGATTCGATCCGCTCGCGAAGGGGAGGTTCATCGACCGGAACCCATGCTGCTGAACCCCGTCCCTCAGCTGGAGTCCACCTGGCAGCTCCGTCGTCATGACCTGTGGGGCATATTGGCTGGTCATGACGTGCACCTCGTGGACCGCGGGGTCGAGGCAGTCCAGGAGCCGTTGGGCATAGATCGACCCGCTGGCTCCGGTGATGGCAACAAGGATGCGCACGGGGCGACTATGCCCTCGATTCCCCACAAAGACCAACCGGTCCCCGCATCCACGATGTCGGAGCCATCCCGGAAGAGGAATATCACGGTGCCGGACGGTTGCCGGGGCCATGCTGCCCGCCTAGTCTGCGCCCATGCCTCGTTGGACCCCCTGGATCGCCAGCCTGACACTCGCCACCGTGATGTCCGTCTCCGCAGCGGATGCGCTGTACCAGCAGGATTTCACCAGCCTGAAGGGGCCCGAGCTGCCCGATGAGTTCCTCGTGCTCGATGGCTCCTTCAGCATCAAGGAGGAGGCCGGCAACCGATTTGCCGAGCTGCCCGGGGCCCCTCTCGAATCCTACGGATTCCTGTTCGGCCCCAATGAGGCCTCCGGCATCGAGGCAGGGGCCCGCATCCTCGGAACGAAAAGCGGGCGCAAACAGCCGACGTTCAGCCTCGGACTTAACGGGGCCAGCGGCTACCGGCTTCAGGTGGCGGCCGCCAAGGATACGATCGAGCTGGTCCGCGGTGACAGCATCGTGGCCTCGGCCCCATTCCAGTGGAAATCAGGCCAATGGACCCAGCTTCGGATCCGGGTCCGGAAGGTCTCCGACTCCGAGCATCGGGTGGAAGGCCGGGTGTGGCTGGATGGAAGTCCCGAACCCGTCGATCCGATGATCACCTTCACCGAAACCAAGCTCCAACCCTCGGGTAAGGCATCGGTCTGGGGCATGCCGTTCTCCGGGACCCCGGTTCGTTTCGACGACTTGAAGGTCACGCGGCTGTCGAACTGATCCCGTCAGTACCGCAGCCCACGCGCCGAGGGGAACAGACCACAGAAGGCCACGTCAGCAGGGGAATCCACAACCTCGCCTGCCAGACGAACACCTTGCCGGGTCACAGCTCCTCGAGCCCGAACTCGTGGAGTCGCCGATGGAGGGTCCGACGGCTGATGCCCAACTGTTTGGCGGCGAGGGTCCGGTTGCCCCCGGTCTCCTGGAGGGCGTGGATCAACAGCTGCTTCTCCGCATCCTTCATGGAGAGCTTCCCCGTGGCCAACTGCTCCCGGGTGGCCTGTTCGGTGTAGACCGATTGGGGCGTCCGGACCGGCTGCGGGAGATCCCGACCCAGGATCTGATCGCCACGGCAGAGGACCACGGCGTGTTCGATGGCGGCGCGGAGTTCACGGACGTTGCCCGGCCAGTGGTACTTGAGCATCAGCTCGAGGGCCTCAGTGCTGATCGACGTGACCGGCTTATCATTGTCGGCCGCAAACTCCTTCAGGAACGCCGCCGCGAGGGCTGGGATGTCGAGGGCACGGGACCGGAGGGGTGGAAGTTGGATGGGGACGACCGCGAGGCGATAGTAGAGGTCCTCACGGAACTTCCCCTCCTTCACGAGAGTCATGAGGTCCTTGTTCGTCGCGGTCAGGAGGCGGACATCCGCCGTGAGGGTCTTGCTGGATCCCAGTCGCTCGAAGGTCCGTTCGCCCAGGAACCGGAGCAGCTTCACCTGCGTGGTCGCATCGATCTCGCCGATCTCGTCGAGGAACAG
>SYEM01000065.1 GCA_005801385.1 Verrucomicrobiales bacterium
ATCGAGCTCAAGGGTTCCATCCCGGTGGAGCTGCGTCCCCTGGTCGGGGATCGGATCTTCGGATGCGACGACTGTCTGGCGGCGTGTCCCTGGAACCGCTTCGCCAGGGAGAGCGCCCTGCTGAAGGACGGTCTCCGTCCCGGATGGCGGCGTCCGGATCTTCTGGCGTGGCTGGCGCTCGACGACTCCGGGTTCCGGGAGCTGTTCCGTGGGACTCCGATCCTGCGGACGAAACGTCGTGGCCTCCTTCGGAACGTCTGTGTCGCACTGGGCAACGTCGGGGATGCGCGCGCCCTGCCGGCGCTCAGGCGTGCGGCGGAGGATCCGGAGCCGCTGGTGGCTGAGCATGCCCGATGGGCGATCGACCAGATCCGCCTCCGGGCCTCCGGGACAACGGCTGTGGAAGGGATGCCGGAACGGGGGGGTGACCGGCGGGATCCGGTTTCAGACGGGCCCATCGTGGGCGCCCGATTGGTTCTCTGATGTCCGGGCCTGTGCCTTGGCGATCTGCGACGGCGTGACCTTGACCAGTCGGAACTCCTTGGCGAGTTCGTCGAGGAAATTGGCGGTGACGCGGGTGAGATGGCGTTTCTCGCCGTTCAGCCACCAGACGAGGAGGGGAAGGGTGACGGCGAGGCCCCAGGCGCCCCAGTGGCCCACGGCTCCGATGAGGACCACCTGGAGTCCGGCGGCGGACCAGAACAGGGCGCGACCCAGGAAGCTCCAGCGGGCGACGAGGCGGCATCGGATCATCTCCCGGCGTCCCGGGTGCCATTCGCCGACCGTGGTCAGCCGCAGGCTGGCCCAGCGGGAGCCATAGAGCTCGATGTCGTAGTCGCTCCAGCCGGCATCCGGGCGGTTCGGCCAGGCCTTCTGGTCGAGGCGCTCGAGGATCCGCCCGAGGAACCGCATCCGGTCGAGGCCCTGCTCACTCCAGTAGAGGAGCTGACCGAGCTGGTCCTCCTGGCCCTCGAGGCCCAGCGAGTCGAGCGTCTCGTGGTCGGACAGCGTCCGCTGTTGTCCTGAAAGCTGGCCCCGGTGCCGGGCCCATCCGCGGACGATGGGCTGGAGGAAGAAAAGCAGGGCGACGAGGGGTCGGGACCACCAGCGGCGTTGTCCTGCGGGAAGCTCCGCCTGTGCGGCGGCCAGGCAGCAGACTGCGACCGAGAACAGAGCGCTGGCGGCGCCGAAGGCGCGGAGGGTTGGGACGACCGAACCCAGCACCAGCAGGGGCAGGGTCACCAGGACATGGAATTCCAGGGTCGTGGCCAGGATTGCTCCGAGGTTGGGACGTTCGACGTAGATGCTCTGGAAGAACGCGCTGCCAAAGAGCCCGTGATAGATGATGGGGGCCCGCGTCTGGAGACCGAACTTGGCGTTGGAGTAGATCCGACCATGCCAGATGGAACCCCCGAAGCGGTTGAAGTTCTCGGGGTGGCGCCGCTCGAGCAGAGCCTCCGCCTCGCCATATCCGGACTGCTGCTTGAGATAGGCCCGGACCGTGTTCCTCCGGTAGTGCCAGACGAAGCCCGCGGGACTGAACCCGATCCGATAGCCCCGCTGCTGCAGACGCCAGCAGATGTCGACGTCGTCGCCGGCCCGACGGTAGATCGGATCGAAGCCTCCGATGCTGTTGAGAGCCCACTTGTAGAACGCCATGTTGCAGCCCGGGATGTGCTCGGCGATCCGGTCGTTGAGCATCACATGGGCCGGTCCGCCCGGGGAGACGAGGACGCAGGCGGCCGTCGCCGCGGAGTCAGGGGGCAGGAAGTTGTGGCCGCCGATCCCGGCAAAGGAGGAGTTGAGGAGGTCGCCGACCAGGTAGTGCAGCCAATCACCGTCGGCCCGGCAGTCGGAGTCCGTGAAGGCGATGATCTCGCCGGAGGCGGCGGTAATCCCGGTGTTCCGGGCGACGCCCAGTCCCTGGTTCATCGCATGGCGGAAATACCGCACGGACGGGTACTCGGCGGCGATGGACTGCGTGGCGTCGGTCGATCCGTCGTCGACCAGGATGACCTCGTAGTCGGGATGCCGGAGCCGCTCCAGCGAGTGGAGACAGGATCGGAGGGTGGAGGCGCCGTTGTAGCTGGCGATGACGACGGAGACCTTCGGCGTCCGGGGCAGCGGGAATCCGGGCGCGGCATGGAACTGTCGACGGACGACCTCGAAGGCGGGTTTGGGTGTCCGATCCGAGCGGACGAGTCCGAACGCCCAGTCGGACACCGGTTCGTTGTTCCTGTACCACTCGTCGGTGAAGGCGAAGCAGAAGGCGCCGGCACACCCGCCTCGGAACGCCGATTCGATCTGCCATCCGAGGATCTCCGCCTGGCTCTCCTCCCCCTCCCGGAGCGAGTCGATGCCGAACTCGCCGATCACCAGGGGCCGGGCGTCGGCGAGCATCTGGAGGCGGGCGAGGTAGTTCTCGAAGGGCCGTTGCTGGTGGAGGTAGACGTTCCAGCAGTCGAAATCCGCGAGGCGTGGCCGCAAGAACTCGGTCGTCGGGAAGTTCCCGAACGAGCAGAGGAGGCCCGGGTCGATGGTCTTGACCTCCGCGATGAGGACGTCGATGAAGTCAGACACCGCACGGGCTCCGCTCCAGCGGACGATGTCGGCCGGGATCTCGTTGACCACCGAGAGGGCGAATACGGCGGGATGGCCCGAGCAGCGTTCGGCGGCATCCCGGATGGCCCGGATGGCGGCGTCACGGGCCGCCACGTCGTCGAGGAAACACAGGTGCTTGTTCCAGGGGACATCGACGAACACCCGGATGCCGTGTCCCAGTGCGACGTTCAGGAACCAACGGGGCGGGACATGGTAGACCCGGATGACATTGGCCCCGAGCTCCCGGAGCTGCCCGAGATCCCGGACCGCCTGATCGTGGGGTGGGAACGGTTCGCGGTCGGATCCTGCCGCGAACGGTCCATAGGTGACACCCTTGGCGGTGAACCTGGCCTCCCCGAGTCTGAGGAACTTGCCCTCGACCCGGACCCGCACTCCCTCCATCGAGGGAAGGTCCGGCGGACGGACTTCGGAGGGGGTTGGGAATGCGGCCATGTCGGGGGTGTGAAACCGCGTCTTCGGACCCCGGGATTCAGCATGGGAAACCACCCGGAGGGAAACGGAATTCCGGCCACCGGGGGTCGACCCTGTCGGGGTCTGTCCGGAGGACGGGACCCGATCGTGGAGGAAGGGGTTCGGATCACACGACATGGGCGTCCCCTGGTAGAAGGGAATGAGGGATCCGCCGGCGTCTCCTCCGGCGGATCCCAACCCCTGACTCCAACCGACCCACGACAGGGGCGAAAGACCTGGACGCTCGGGTGTCCATTGCGTGGGGGGTTGGACTGGTCGAGTCCGGACCTATTCAGCGATGGATCCCCGGATTCTGGTTCCTGTTATTCAAAGGAAGTCGGACGGGACCAGGACTCCGACTTGGCCTCGGCGGGTTCACCCGCTACCAGTTGGGAACCGATGAGTTCCGATTGGAAGCAGCCGAGCCCCGTGGAGGCCCGTGTCCGGCGTCGTCGCATCCCGCGCTCCTTCCGGGAACTCACCCCGAGCAACCACTTCGATCCGCGCAGCTTCTTCCGGGAGATGGTCTGGAAGGCGCTGATGACCCCCCAGGGGGGATCGGTGAAAGTTCCCCGGTTCCCTCATCTGGAGACGGGTCAGCTGGCTCTGACCTGGATCGGGCATGCCTCCTTCCTCCTGCAGTTCTCGGACCTCAACCTCATTATCGATCCCAATTTCGCGAACTGGCTCTTCCTGTTGAAGCGACTGAAGCGTCCGGGCCTTCGCGCCCAGGATCTGCCGCCGATCGATGTCGTCCTGCTGACCCACGCGCACTTCGACCACTTCCACAAGCCGTCGATCCGCAAGCTCCCTCCCTCCGCGAAGATCGCGGTCCTCCCGTGGGGATGCGGATCACTGGCCCGATCCCTTGGATTCGAACGGATCATCGAGCTGAAATGGTGGGAGAGCTTTGGGCGGGGCGACTGGAAGGTGACCCTGGTGCCGGCGAAACATTGGGGGGCCCGGACGCTGAAGGATGAGCATCGGGGTTGGGGTGGATTCCTGATCGAGCACCAGGGCCGACGGGTCTATCACGCGGGGGATTCCGCCTATTTCGAGGGATTCGAGGAGATCGGCCAGCGGATGCGTCCCGAGGTCGCCCTCCTGCCAATCGGCGCCTACCATCCGGACTCGTTCCGGAAGGTACACATGGGGCCGGACGAGGCGGTCCGGGCCTTCGAGGATCTTCGGGCCGACTGGCTGGTGCCGATGCACTTCGGGACCTTCAAGCTCTCCTTCGAGGACATGGACGAGCCCGAGCGATGGCTGCGTGAGGTGGCTGGGGAGAGGAGGCTCCATCGGCACCTCCGGGTCCTCGAGGAAGGTGTGCCGGAGCGGTTCTGAGGGGGGTGATGCCGTCGGGTTCCGGAGAAAGCTTGGCAGGACCGGTGGATTCGCCAGCGTTTCCGGATGAGCATGGGATGGATCCGGATCCGGGGCGACCTGCTGGCGGCCGTCGTCCTGCTGTTGTGGGGACTGATGGGCGCCATCGCGGACGAGCCTGTGCCGTCGATGCGGCTGTCCTGGACCAACAACCTCCTGACGGTCCACGACGCGCGGCTTCCGGGCGGCCGCCTGGAGGTCTGGTATCTGGAGGCGTTTCTGAAACCAGGGGCGCATGATCGCGACTGGAACGAGACGCGTCTGTCGCACCGGACCGAACTCCTCCACGTGACGCCTGATGGACAGGAACTGCGGTTTCGAACGCGGGTGGACCCTTCGGTGCTGGTGCTTCACGAGGTGCGCGTGGAGCCCGATGGCTTGGACCTCCGGTTTCTCCTGAGCAACGAAGGCACCAACGCGGTCCCGGTGCAGTGGTTCCAGCCCGCCTGCATCCGCGTCGCGGAGTTCACCGGATGCGGTCAATCGAACTACACCCGGAAGAGCTTCGTGTTCACCGCGAAGGGGCGCAGGACACTGGATCGGATCCGTCGGACCGAGACGGCACGGTATCTGGGAGGACAGGTCTACCTGCCTCCGTGGACCGCGGAGGCGGATGCGAACCCCCGTCCGATCTCGCCGGATCGCCTCGCCTCCGGGCTGATCGGGTGCGTCTCACGGGACGGCAAATGGATCCTGGCCACGGCCAGCGACCAGACCCACGAACTGTTCGAGGGGGTCTACGTGTGTCTCCACAGCGATCCCCTCATCGGGGGGTTGAAGCCCGGGGAATCGAAGCGGCTCCGGCAGAGGCTGTACCTGGTCCCGAACAATCCGGACGAACTGGTCCGACGGTATCGTCGGGACTTCCCTTCCCGGCCTTCCGCAACACCGTGACGGAGGGCGCGGTGGATCAGTGGGTGGATTCCGAGGTCGGGATCATGACCTCGTTGCGTCGGAGGAATCCCGGGATCCATGGAGGATCGAAATAGGCGAACCGGGCGTCGCCGCCGACGGGCAGTTTCCGGTCGGTCATCCAACGACGGAGTTCCCCGGCGGCCTTCCCGTCCGGACCCTGCTGTCCTCCCTTGAACCGCAGGACGGCGAAGGTGGAGGGGGGTAGTTCGCGGATGCTGACCCGGCCGTTGCTCGGGGCAGGGGGAGCGGTCAGGGATTCCGGCAGGACGAAGGCCATCGTCTCGTTCGTGCCGCCTTCGCCCCCCATGAACACCGGCGTGGTCATGGCGATCTTCTCGCCCGCCGCGTTGCCCTTGGAGATGTAGCGGAAGAGCCGCATGAAGTCGTCACCCCCACGGGGCGTTTCCGCCACCCTGAGGATCGGATACCGGCGCAGTTCGATCCGGCCGGACTTCTCCACGACCGTATAGGGCGCCGACTCATATCCCGCGCGGGTCATGGCGCATCCACTCCACACCAGTCCCACCACAAGAAGGGTTCCAGCAACCAGGAGCACGCGGCGGATCATGGCGGAGGGTAGGTTGGATCTTCCAGCTGGCAACGTCGCGAGGACGCAAGGGCGCCATGGAGCCATGCTGTCCGGGATGTTCGAATCCGGATCGCCCTGCGGGGGGTCCCCCGGGGAGGGGAATGGGATCCGGCCCGCGCTCCGATACGGATCAAGAGGGGGTGTCGCATGACCGACACCTTCCTGCTTTCCAAGACCCGTGGGGATCCTTGAGCGTGACCCGGTGATCGCCCGCGTCACCCTCGACCTGACCCTCCGGCGGGAGTTCGACTACTCGGTTCCGACCGAGCTGGAGTCGAGCGTCTCGGTCGGCACCCGGGTGAAGGTCCCGTTCTCGCACCGCGAGGTCCTGGGCGTCGTCACGGCCCTGGTCGACTCCTCCCCGCACACCGGCCTCAAGCCCATCCTGCGGGTCATCGGACAACAGAGTCTGGTCACGCCCAGGGTCCTCGAGCTCGCCCGCTGGATGGCCGAGTACTACTGCTGCCCCGTGGAGGCCGCCCTCAAGACCGTGGTCCCCGAGGCGGTCCGACAGGAGGAAGCCGGCTGGCGGGAACGGCTCCACGTCCATCTGCTCCCGCCGGCGGGCGAGATGCCGAAGCTCACCCCGCGTCAGAAGGCGATCTGGAACATCCTCGAGGAGTGGCGCGAACTCCCCCTGCAGGAACTGATCCGCCTTGGCGAGACCACCGCCGAGACCATCCGGAAGCTCGAGGACAAGGGGCTGGTGGTCATCGCTCCCAAGCGCGACGAGCGGGACCCCTACGCCCTCGAACGGTTCACCCCCACCCAGCCCCTCACCCTCAATCCGGACCAGGACCGGGCCCTCCAGGCGATCAGCGGTGCCATGAAGTCGGTCTCCGACCGGGCCGCGAAGGAGGGCGGTGGGGTGTTCCTGCTCCACGGGGTGACGGGATCGGGCAAGACCGAGATCTACCTCCAGGCAATCGCCGAGACCCTTGTCGCCGGAAAGGGAGCCATCGTGCTCGTTCCGGAGATCTCCCTCACCCCGCAGACGGTCGAACGGTTCAAGGCCCGGTTCTGTTCCGGCCCCCATCCCACCCTTGTCGCCGTGCTCCACAGCCAGCTGAGCACCGGGGAGCGTCACGATGAATGGCACAAGATCCGGGATGGGCGCGCCCGGATCGTCATCGGTGCCCGGTCGGCCGTCTTCGCCCCGGTCGAACCCCTCGGGCTCATCATCGTCGACGAGGAGCATGAGCACTCCTACAAGCAGGAGGAGGCTCCGCGCTACCATGCCCGCGACGTGGCGGTGGTCCGCGGCCAGCGCGAGGGCGCCGTCGTCGTCCTGGGATCCGCCACGCCCTCCCTCGAGAGCTACTTCAACGCCACCCGGAAAAAGTACCGCCTCCTCGAGCTGCCCGGTCGCGTCACCGACACCCGCCTGCCGGTGGTCCGGATCGTCGACCTCCGGCTCGAGCAGCGGAAGACCAAGGGAGGCGCGTCCGCCATCTTCTCGACCCCGCTCACGGAGGCGATCCGGCTGCGACTCGAACGCGCGGAGCAGACGATGCTGTTCCTGAACCGGCGTGGCTACTCGACCTCCCTGCAGTGCGACACCTGCGGCTATGTCGCCGGATGCCCGAACTGCAGCGTCACACTCACCTTCCATCGCAAGGCCCAGCACCTGCGGTGTCACATCTGTGGCCACGATGAGACCGTCCCGGCCCAGTGTCCCCAGTGCTCGAACCCGGCCATCCGGTATTCGGGCCTCGGGACCGAACGGGTCGAGGACGTCCTGAGCCGGTTGTTCCCCCAGGCCCGTGTGACGCGGATGGATTCCGACACGCTCCAGCGCAAGGACGACTACCGCCGCATCCTGACCGACTTCCGGACCGGCAAGATCGACATCCTGGTCGGCACCCAGATGATCGCCAAGGGACTCCACTTTCCGAACGTGACCCTGGTCGGGATCATCCATGCGGACCTCGGCCTGCACGTGCCGGATTTCCGGGCCGGGGAGCGGACCTTCCAGCTGCTGACCCAGGTGAGTGGCCGGGCGGGACGTGGGGATGTCGAGGGTGAGGTGTTCGTCCAGACCTTCACCCCGTTCCATCCCGCCATCCAATTCGCCCGGCGTCACGACTACCTCGGCTTCTACGAGCAGGAGATGGAGTTCCGAGAGCAGCTCAAATACCCGCCATGGTCGCGGGTCGCCCTGCTCACGATCCGGGGGCGCAACGAGGACAAGGTCAAGCTGGTCGCGGAACACCTGAAGAAGACCCTCGCCAGCCGGCTGGAATCCTGGCGCGACCTGGTGTTGGCGGGGCCGGCTCCGGCACCCTTGCTGAAGGCCGAGACGTTCTTCCGCTACCAGCTGATGATCCGGACCAAGGCGATGGCCCGTCTCGGACGTGAACTCGCCGCGGTCGAGGCGTCGCTCGAGTGGCCGGAGGACCTGCGACTGACCATTGATATCGATCCGGTCAGCCTCGTTTGAGGGGGAGGGACTCACACGGTGACGCGGTGACGCGGAGACGCGGAGGGAAGACCGGGAAGGGAATTTTGAGAGACCGGTTGGCGATGGCGGTGAGGCGGCCGGCTGAGGTCTGGGGTGGGTGATGCGACACCCAGTGATGCAGGGCACCGCATCGCCCAACGGCTCGACATCGTTCTCGGCCCGGCGCCATTCGTTGTCCCACCTCGTTTCCTTTCTCTCTGCCGCCTCCGCGTCTCCGCGTCATCGTGTGAGCCCCTCCCCGATTCCCCCTTTCCAATCGCTTCCGATCGCGTCGTCATGACGCTGTGATCCACATGCGTTCCCTCTGGCTCCTCGGTGCCCTTTTTGGATTGCTCACCCTCGCACTCGCCCGGACGACCGAAGAGGTGGTCATCGAATCGATCGTCGGACCCGAGGCGCCCACCGGGGACTACAAACATCCGGCGAGCGTCACGGAATTGGACAATGGCGATCTCTACGTCGTGTTCTTCAGCGGCAAGGGCGAGTACCGCGATGACGCCGCCTCGGTCTTCGGCATGCGCCTGAAGAAGGGGCAGAACCGTTGGAGCGCACCCGTCGCCATCGCCCGAAACCCCTTTCACTCCCTCGGAAACCCCGTTGTCTGGCAGGCCCCCAATGGCTGGGTCTGGCTTTTCTATGTCACGCGCTATGGCGAGATCTGGGACACCTCCCGGATCACGGCCAAGATCTCCAAGGACGGGGCCCGGACCTGGTCGGAGAGCTTCATGCTCACCTTCGAGGCCGGGACCATGGTCCGCGGCCTGCCGATCGTCCTCGAGGGTGGCGACTACCTGCTGCCCGTCTATCACGAGGTGGGGAATGATCCGGAGAAGACCTCGCCCGACTGCACCTCGTTCTTCCTCCGATATGATCCGAGGACGTCGGTCTGGACGGAGTCCAACCGGGTTCGCTCCCGTCTCGGCAACATCCAGCCCGCCCCGGCCGTCATCGTGGGCCAACACCTGGTCGCCTTCTGCCGGCGGGGCGGCGACTACGACGGCCAGCCGGATGGTTGGCTGGTCCGGACGGAGTCGCACGACAACGGCAGGACGTGGAGCCCCGGGGTGGATTCGAAGTTCCCGAATCCAAATGCCGGGGTGGACTTCCTCCGGCTCCAGAGCGGACATCACCTGCTGGTCTACAACGACAGCTTCTCGGAGCGGACCCCCCTGAGGGTGGCGTTGTCGGTCGACGGGGCCCGGACGTTCCCCCACCAGCGGAACCTCCTGGCCAAGCCCGATGGCGACTATGCGTACCCCACCGCGATCCAGACGCGGGATGGGCGGATCCAGGTGATCTTCACTGACGCCCGGAAACGCGTGATGCGGGCGATCTTCCGGGAGGACGCCGTATTGCGTCGCTGAGCGTGGCGTGACGTTTGGCCGGTCGGCGTGTCCAACCTACGGTGACCCCCATGGCCGCACACCCGCAGGACCCGACCGACACCACCACGGTGTCGTGGGGCCCGTCTGCCCAGGCGGATCTTCCCGCGGACTTCGCCGGCATCTACGCGGCCCACTCCCAGTCGATCCACTACCTCGCCCTCCGGCTCACGGGTGATCCGATCCAGGCCCAGGACGTCACCCACGATGTCTTCCTGAAGGCCTTCCGGAATTTCGAGACGTTCCGTGGCAACTCGGCGCTCCGGACCTGGCTCTATCGGATCACCCTCAACCACTGCTCCCCTCTGAGGCGGTCGTGGGCGGCGAGGAAGATCCAGACCGCGGAGGATGACGCGATCTTCGATCGGGTCGACGCGCAGGCCCCGAATCCCCTGGATGTGCTGGAGACGAAGGAGCTGGGGGAACGGATCCAGCGATGCCTGGATTCCCTGCCTGAGGAA
The DNA here is from genome assembly GCA_005801385.1 of Verrucomicrobiales bacterium. GTDB lineage: Bacteria > Verrucomicrobiota > Verrucomicrobiia > Limisphaerales > UBA9464 > UBA9464. The sequence continues at coordinate 10,264 of SYEM01000065.1, forward strand.
TACCGCCTCGTGCTGCTGCTCGTCGCCGACCAGGAACTCAGCTACGAACAGGTGGCCGAGCTGACCGAGCAGAGTCCCGACGCCGTCCGTGGAAAGCTTCACCGGGCGCGGAAGGCCTTCACCCGAGCCTTTGCACGAACCGCCTGAACCATGGAACAACGTTACGAACTCCGGACCGGTTCCGAGTCCACCGTCGAGGGCGAGTCGACCCAGAAGGCGTCGTCGACCGCGGCGCAGCGCATCGAGACGCCCGAGGATCTGATCCGACTCGATCGCGGCTCCATCTCCGTTCCATCGGAGGTCAGAACCCGACTCGCCGCGGCGCTGGAGTCGGAGGTGTCCAGCGACGCGCAGAGACCCTGGTGGCGTCGCTGGTGGGATGGAGACACGGAGGGCTAGATCGAGATGGTTCCGAGAACCGCAACGTTTCGTGCGGGGATGACCGAGATCCCAAGGCTGTCCGGCGCGGGACGTGCCGATCGGGCCCGTTCCCGGATCGACCCCGCTTTCCGCGCCTTCGAAACGTGCGACCTCTGCGCCCATCGCTGCGGGGTGAATCGGATGGCCGGCGAACGGGGTCCATGTGGCGCGGGATCCTCCGCTCGGGTGTTCCTCTCCCAGACGGAGATGGGGGATGAGGCGTCCCTGCGCCCGATCTTCGCGGTGTCGTTCAGCGGATGCGACCTCCGATGTGACTTCTGCATCACAGGCCGATCCAGCTGGGACCCTGCGGTGGGCGCGGTGGTTTCGGGTCCTGGAGTCGATGGAGACCCCCTCG
>SYEM01000066.1 GCA_005801385.1 Verrucomicrobiales bacterium
CTCGAGCGTGCAGATCGAGTGGGTGATGCCCTCCAGGTAGTCGCTCAGGCAGTGGGCGAAGTCGTAGAGCGGGTAGATGCACCAGGCGTCGCCGGTGTGATGGTGCTCGGTGTGGCGGATCCGGTAGATCAGCGGGTCCCGAAGCCAGATGTTCGGCGACGCCATGTCGATCTTCGCCCGGAGGGTGCGCGCCCCATCGGGGAACTCCCCGGCGCGCATCCGTCGGAACAGATCGAGGTTCTCCGCCACGGACCGGTCGCGGAACGGACTGTTGCGTCCCGGTCGATCCGGGGCACCCCGGTAGGCATCGGTCTCCTCCGGGGTCAGGTCACAGACATACGCCTTGCCCTTCTCGATCAGGCGCACGGCGAAGGCGTGGAGGTCCTCGAAGTAGTTGGAGGCGTGGAACGGGCCCGCGTCGGGCCCTGGGGTCCGGCCCACCACGGCCGACCGGAGCGACCCGGGTTCGAGGGATCCCGCTTCCCGTGGGCCCAGTCCGAGACAGTGGTCGGCCCAGCCGTCGATCAGCCACCGGACGTCGGCGATGATCGAGTCGACATACTCGACGTCCTCCTTCGCCGGGTTGGTGTCGTCCATCCGCAGGTTGCAGATGCCGTCGAACTGGCGCGCGATGCCGAAGTTGAGGCAGATCGACTTGGCGTGTCCGATATGCAGATACCCGTTGGGTTCCGGCGGGAACCGCGTGTGGATCCGGGTGACCTTGCCGGCGGCGAGGTCCGCCGAGACGATGTCCCGGATGAAATCGGTGGGTTCGGGCGTGGGGTTGCCTGGGGTGGGGGCGGATTCCGACATGGTTCCGTGGCGATGATGGGGTGGGATCGGGTGGCGAAGTCGAGGCCGGCGAGGAGGGCTGGGCTGGCTCTGGGGAATCAGCCGCGGGTGAAATGCCGGATGTCGACCGCGTCCATGCCGGCGGCACGGATCGACTGCATGCCCAGATCGGTGTCCTCGTAGGCCCTGCACCGGTGCGGCGGCACGCCCAGACGTCGGGCCGCCTCGAGGAAGATGTCGGGCGCGGGCTTCTGGTTCACCACATCCTCGTTGGTCACCACCGCCCCGAACCACTCGAGGATCGACAGATGCCGGAGAACCCGGGTGATGGCATGCCGGGAGCCGCCGCTGGCCACGGCCATCGGGATCCGTCCCCGATGCTCGCGGGCGATCGATACCACCTCCTCGACCGGGCCGATGTGCTCGAAGCGCCTGAAGTAGGCCTCCTCCTTCTCGTGGGCGAAGTGAACCGGGTTGATCTCGGGCCGGTTCTGTTCCTGTGCCAGCATCCGGACGATGTCCCGCGTGGGCACCCCCCCGAGGGCGTAGAAACGGTCCTCCGTGAACTCGAGACCGTGTCGTGCGGTCACCTCCTTCCAGGCCTCCCAGTGGACGGGCATCGTGTGCGCGAGGGTGCCGTCGCAGTCGAAGATCAGGGCCTGGGGGGATGGGACGTCGGACATGGTCGGGACAGTGTCGCAGTGCTGCGCTGGAGCGGGGATCATCCGCAGGCGCCGGAGCGGGTTCCAGCTTTTACCCGATGGGAAGGCGGGAGCCACCGGTGACCCGTCCCGGATTTGACGTCCCCGCGCGATTGCCAATACGATCGACCCATGCTGACAACCCTCGTCATCGTCACCTTCTGCGTGGTCATCACCGGGATCTACATGTTCATCGTGAAGGAGCAGATCGAGGAATCCGAGCGGTCGGACTCCTGAGCGGGTGTGGGTGTGGGTCCGGGGCCGCGTGCCCCGAGACCGTGGGAAACGGGATCACGGATCCCATCCGGTTCACTCCCGGATCTGGGCACCGAGTTTCGACCGGAGCGCCTCGATGACCCGGGACTGGGCGGCACCCACCTCATCGTCCTTCAGGGTCCGCTCCTGGGAGCGGTAGGTGAAGGCGTAGGCCACGCTCTTGTGCCCCTCGGCGACGTGCTTGCCTCGGAACACGTCGAAAAGCTCGACCCTCTCGAGATGGTTCGGCTTCGCCTGACGGATCGTGTTGAGCACCGTGTCGTGGCTCGTGGATTCCGGAAGGATGAGCGCGAGGTCGCGTCGGACCTCCGGAAACTGGGGCAGCGCCTTGAAGGAGCGCTCTGGATTCGAGCGGTCGAGCACCGTCTCCAGCTGGATCTCCGCCAGGAACACCGGAGCGCGGAGGTCATGGAGCCGGGCCACGCCGGGCTGGACCTGGCCGAGTTCCCCGAGCGGGAGTTTTCCGCCCAGTGAGAGGTCGGCGGATTCGATGAAGAGGTCGGTGGGTTCAGGACGACGGGTCCATGCGACGGCCCGAAGGCCGATTCGATCGAACAGGTCCTCGAGAATCCCCTTCAGGTCGAAGAGATCGCACTGGGCGTCCCGGTCGGCCCCCGACCAGAACTCCGGACGCCGCAGACCGGTGAGGCCGATGGCCAGACGCCAGCGCTCCTGGAGACCGGCGGCGGTCCGGATGAAGGTCCGTCCCAGCTCGAACACCTGGAGGTCCGCCGACTTCCGATGCTGGTTGTGGCTCAGGAGTGTGAGGATCCCCGGGAGGAGGCTCGGACGAAGGCAGTCCATCTCGCTGCTCAACGGGTTCTCGAGCCGGACCCACGATTCGGACTCGCCGGCGAGGATCCCGGACGACCCGATCAGGGTCTGTCCCTGGACCTCCGTCAGACCGAGGCCGCTCAGAAGCTCCCGGACCTGGGCAAAGCGGTCGTAGCGCTGGTCGAACGGATGGCTTCCGAGCGCTCCCCGGGGTGGGGTCGAAGGAATCCGTTCGACGCCGTACAGACGCGCCACCTCCTCGATCAGGTCGATCTCCCGCTTCAGGTCGACCCGGAAGGTCGGGATCCGGAACCGGCTGGTGGAGGTCTCCCCGCTGGATCCTCCCTCGGGGTCCTGGACGAGGCCGAGCCGGAGCAGGGGTCCGTCGATCTCCTCGGCCGAGAGCCGGAGACCGAGCAGCGCGTTCACCTTGGCGTGGCGGAGTTCGATCGATCGCGGCGCCTTCGGCTCCGGATGGGCGTCCACGACTCCGGGTGAAAGCTGTCCACCGGCCAGCTTCAGGATGAGTTCGGCGCAGCGCCGGCTGGCGAGGTCGCTCGCCGCGATGTCGGCTCCCCGTTCGAACCGGTAGCTGGCGTCGGTCCGCAGTCCCAGCGCCTTGCTGGTGCGACGGATGCCGGTGGGCGCGAAGTAGGCCGATTCGATCAGGATGTCGACCGTGCCCTCGTTGATCCCGGAGTGGAGCCCTCCCATGACACCTGCCAGGGCAAGGCCCTTCTCGGTGTCGGCGATCAACAGGTGGTCGGGGCGGAGTCGTCGTTCCTGGCCGTCCAGCGTCACAAAGACCTCGCCCTCGTGGGCGCGTCGGACGACAACGGTGGTCCGGCCCTCGGCGTCCCGGGCGAACCGCTGGAGATCGAATGCATGCAGCGGCTGACCCGTCTCGAGCATCACGAAGTTGGTGACATCGACCACGGTGTTGATGCTGCGCAGTCCGACGCCCTCGAGGGCCTGTCGCAGCCACTCGGGGCTGGGTCCGACACGGAGGCCCCGGATGACCCGGGCCGTGTACCGGGGGCAGAGATCGGGGGCGTCGAGACGTACGGCGACCTGGCGGTCGACCGGTTCGGAGCCCGTCGCCGTGGGCTGGGGATCCGGGACGCAGAGGGCATTGCCGGTGACGGCCGCGAGTTCGCGGGCGATGCCGATGACGCTGTTGAGGTCGGGCCGGTTGGGGGTGACCTCGAGGTCGAAGAGGACATCGCCGCTGCTTCGGCCGAGGAACTCGGCGAAGGGTTGGCCGACCCGGGTGTCCGGCGGCAGGATGAGGAGTCCGTCCTCGAGCTTGAGTCCGATCGCGAGGGGATCGATCCCGAGCTCCGTGCTCGAGCACATCATGCCGTGGGATTCCACGCCGCGGATCTTACCGACCTTGATCGTGAACGGCTGGGCGTCCCCGGGCTTCGGGGGAAGGGAGGCGCCGGGAAGGATCAGCGGGACCTTGTCGCCGGCCTGGAAGTTCTGGGCGCCGCAGACGATCTGCCGCTCCCCGGTGCCGTCGTTCACCCGGCAGATCGAGAGCTTGTCGGCATTCGAGTGTTTGTCGCGGGTGATCACCTGCGCGACGACCACGCCTGCGAAGTCACCTGCGGTGACCTCGACGCCTTCGACCTCGAGGCCGAGTTGGGTGAGGCGGTCTGCCAGCTCGGCGGGGGTGCCGGTGACGTTCACATGGTTCCTAAGCCAGCTGAGGGTGACCTTCATGGTTGAAGCAAGGGGGGACATCCTGCGGATTCCAGGGTGGAGGAGCAATGCCGCGCGCAGGCACGGCCCCCATCTCCACCCCTGACCCCCGCCCGGGATCCACCGAATATCGGGGCACGCGCGAACGCGCCGTCGGCTCTTTTAGGGCGATGGGGTTCCGTTTCGGCTAGGACACGGGGTTCGCCGGCCTGAGCCGAAGTTCGGATCCCTCCATCTGAATCCGTCGCAGGGGGAATTCAAAACGGGCGAGTGTCGAGCGGACATGGGGCTGGAACAGGAGATGATGTCTCAGAAGCGTCTCGGAATGCGCGATGACCCCGCCGTCGACATACCCGATCAGCCTCTCATAGAGCGACGCGTAGTAGCGCATGTTCCCTCGGTTTGAGATGGCGAACTGGTCGAACACCCCCCGACGCGCATCGCCTCCCCTCGGGATCCAGTACTGGTTGAAGTCGGCACCCGCAAGGCGGAGCGGCTCCGGGTAGATCAGGTCGAGTCGGGTCCGCAGCACCGCATCATAGCCTTCGGGCACCAACCTCATGCAGCGGTCGACGTCCCTCCATTGCCAGAAGAGGTCCTCGATCCGGGTCTCCGGGTATTTCGCCTGATGGAAGAACCCGGGGATCTCGAAGTCCTGCACCGCCTCCTCGAGGGTGAAGCGCTTAGGCTGTATCAGCGTGATGGCCTGGGAGGCGCATTCGGACCGTTGGGCGTGGAGAAACAGGTCGCAGGGGTTGTGGGCGATGATGTTGGTCCTCAACGACTCGAAGGATTCCCGGAAGAAATCCAGGGGACCACTGATGCAGATGGCGAGTCTCATGGGTGCTGTGTCGCCCGGGGCATGGCGACGTGGGTCCTGGAATCCTAGGGGCGTGCCTCGACTCCGGCGAGCGTCGGAGTGGGATCGGGGGTGGGTTCATCCAAGGGTAAAGGCACCCGGTGAAGCCGACCGAAAAGGGCATCAGACGTTTCGAGGCGATCGATGCCGATTTGGGTTTTGAGATCGAACCCGGGACGGGGCATCGTCGGAGCCTCTTCTCATACCATGGCGAAGCGCACTCTCCTCATCGGCATCGATTCCGGCACGCAATCCACCAAGGCACTCGTCGTCGAGGCCGCCTCGGGCAGGGTCCTGGGTGAGGGAAGTGCCCGGTACGGCCTGATCCCGAACCTTCCCGCCGGGGCCAAGGAGCAGCATCCGGAGGTCTGGGTCCGTGCCCTGGTCCGATCCGTCCGTGAGGCATTGAAAGCGGCCAAGGCCTCGGCCTCGGAGGTGGTTGGGATCGGAGTCAGCGGGCAGCAGCACGGGTTCGTGCCGTTGGACGCCTCGGGCCAGGTGATCCGCCCGGCCAAGCTGTGGTGTGACACCACGACCGCCGCCGAGTGTGCCGAGATCACCTCCGCCCTCGGTGGTCCGAAGGCCACCGTGAAGGCGTTGGGCAACGCCGTGGTGCCCGGGTTCACGGCCGGAAAGATCCTCTGGCTGAAGCGTCACGAGCCCAAGAATTTCGCCCGTCTGGCGACGGTCCTGCTGCCGCACGACTACCTGAACTTCTGGCTGACCGGCGAAGGGTTCATGGAGTACGGCGACGCCTCGGGCACCGCCCTTATGGACGTCCGCAAGCGGCGCTGGTGTGAGACGGCGGTCCGGGCCATCGATGCCGACCTCCTCGGCAAGCTGCCACCGATCTCGTCGAGCGACCGTCCCGCAGGCGCCCTCACCGCTTCGGCGGCGCGTCAGCTGGGGCTTGCTGCCGGCATCGTCGTGAGCGCCGGCGGCGGCGACAACATGATGGGTGCGATCGGCACGGGGAACACCCGGGAGGGTGTGGTCACGGCTAGCCTCGGCACCAGCGGCACCATCTATGCCTGTGCCTCGAAGCCGGTCGTGGACCCGCAGGGCGAGATTGCCGCGTTCTGCGACTCGGCCAACCAGTGGCTCCCGCTGCTGTGCACGATGAACGTGACGGTGGCGACCGAGATGGTCCGCAACGACTTCGGACTCGACCATGCGGCCTTCGAGAAGTCGGCGTCGAAGGCCCCGATCGGTTCCGACGGACTCCTGCTCCTGCCGTATCTGGAGGGCGAGCGCACGCCGAACGTCCCGGATGGAACCGGGGTCTTCCTAGGGGTCCGACCCAAGACCTTCACCGCGGCCCATTTTGCCCGGGCGACGATGGAGGGTGTGACGCTGGGGATGAACTACGGCCTCCGGCGTCTGGCCCAGCTCGGGGTGAAGGCCACCCAGGTCCGGGCCACGGGCGGCGGGGCGCGTTCCCGGCTGTGGCGACAGATCATGGCCGACTGCTTCCAGGCCGAGGTAGTGACCCTTCAGGTTGCCGAGGGAGCCGCCTTCGGTGCGGCACTCCAGGCGCTCTGGTGCTGGCGCCTGCAGAAGGGCGAGACCGTGGCGCTGTCGGATCTCACCGACCGCTTCGTCCGGCTCAATCGTTCCGAGACCGCCACTCCGAGCCCCGACGCCGGGCGTCGCTATGCGGAGCTCCAGGCGCTCCAGGACGAGGTGGGCCGCGCCCTCCGCCCTGCATTCGGTCTGCATCGCAAGGCCATCGGTGGCGCCGGTTGAGGTGTCCTTCGGACGATCCGTCCACGACCCCGGCCTTCCGTTGCCCGGGTCCGACATGGAGGTCCGCCGGCGAAAGCCCGGACGGAGCAGTGGCCGGCCGACGGTAGGGGAGGGCGATCCTGACCGGACTAGGCCTCGAACCGGTAGCCGACCTGGGGAACCGTCTGGATGAAGCGGGGGCGGTGCGGCTTGTCCTCGATCTTTCCGCGGAGCGTGGTCACGGCGCGGTCGACACTCCGGTCGGCCACCACGATCCCGCCACCCCAGACGGCGTCCAGGATCTGGTCCCGGGTGAGGGCGCGTCCCTGGTTCCGCACAAAGTGCTCGAGCAGACCGTATTCCTTGGGTGTGAGGTCCACCGGCCGGCCGGACCTGGACAGGCGCTTCGAGGCGCGGTCGAGCTCCCAGTCCCCGAATGTGACCCGGTCGGGCAGGGCCTTGCGACGTCGACGCAGGAATCCGGCCGCCCTGGCCAGCAGTTCATGGATGCTGAACGGCTTGGTCACATCGTCGTCAGCCCCCAGGTTGAGCCCCTGGATCACCTGGTCCTCCTGGCCGAGGGCGGTGATCATGAGGATCGGCATGGCGTGGTCCTCGGCCCGCAGCGTCTTGCAGATCTCGTAGCCGGACCGGCCCGGCAGCATGAGGTCCAGCAGGATGAGGTCCGGGCGGAGTGACCGGGCAAGGTCGAGGCCCAGATGCCCCTCCACGGCGGTCCGGACCGCGTAGCCGGCCCGCTCGAAGTTGTCGCGCAGGCCGAAGAGGATGGCGGGGTCGTCCTCGATGATGAGGACCGTCTCCTGTCTCAGGGGTGTCGGGGTGTCCACGGTCTCAGGGGTTGGGTGGGGTGATGGGGATGTGGATGGCAAACCGGCTGCCGTGTCCGGGCGTGCTGTCGACCTCGATGCGGCCGCGGTGGGCCTCGACGATGGACTTCACGATGTGGAGCCCGAGTCCGACCCCGGCCGAACCCTGTCCCGAGCCCTGGACCCGATAGAACCGCTCGAAGATGCGTTCCCGATGATCCGGCGTGAATCCGCAGCCGTTGTCCACGACCGCGAAGCAGATGTCGCCGTTCTGCCGCGTCGTGGTGAGGAGGATGCGTTTTTCGGGACCTGAGTACTTGAAGGCGTTCTCGAGCAGGTTGATGAGGGCGGTGGACAGGGACGGGACGTCGGCCTCGATCGGTGGGAGGTCGGGCGAGGTCTCGATGCGGAAGTCGCATCCGGGAACCGAGAAGCGGGTTCGGACGCTGCCGACCGCCGCCTCGGCAATCTCCTCGGGGGCGACGGTCTGGAAGTCGTAGGTCATCCGGCCACGCTCGATCCTCGAGAAGGTCAGGAAGTCGTCGACCAGCCGGCTCAGCCTCTGGTTCTCCCGGGCGATGATCCCGAGGTACTGACGGGTCCTCTCAGGGTCCGGGTTCGGATCCCCGGCGAGGGAATCCACCAGCATGCGGACGGAGGTGAGAGGGGTTCGGAGCTCGTGGGACACCAGCGAGAGGAAGTCGTGTCGGACCTGTGTGGAGCGGGCCTGTTGGAGGAACCGTCGGACCGCGAGTCCGCCAAGAACGGACCCGAGCACGATGGCGCACACGGCGGTCAGGAGGTGGAGGAGGGCCTGGCGTCGGATGGCCTGCTGGATCTCGAGATCGGCCTGTGTCCCGTCGAGACGCAGCTCCCATCCAGGCCAGGCCTCCCCGATGGGTGACTGGATACCGTTGCGTTCGGGGGTCCCCTTCGGGATCCGTTCCAGGGCGACGGTGTAGCCCTGGGGTGCGAGGGACCGCTGTGCCAGGGGCTCCAGGAGCTGTCGGAGACGCTCCTCCCGGAAGAGCCACACAGCGGTCCCCTCCGGCGACCGGAGCATCCAGACCGACTCCATATCCCGGGCCCTCTCGAGGATGCCCGGGATCTCCGGTCGTCGGAACGAGATCGCTGCGGCCAGCCCGAGCCGCTCGGCTTCCTCGGCGGAGGCGGGGCCGTCGATCCCGACCGAGCGCAGACGATCCCGGAGGAAGAGGCGCTGCCCCGCAGGCATCAGCGGATCGGAATAGTCCCGGACATGCCGGTCGAGCGAGTCGAGGGTGCTCCGGTATTCCGGGTGCCCGGGATCCATCATGGACAGCGCGGCCCATTCGAGGCTTGGCACGATGAGTCGTCCGCTCAGCGTCCGGGCTGCTCCGAGCTTCTCGGCCTTGAGGACCCTCAGCGTCTGGAGATACCCCTCTGCCGGCGCGTTGGTGGCGACCTCCTCCCAGAGCGCCATCAGCTGTTTCAAGGCGGCATCGTCGTCTGGGCGCGACGCGGAGATCGCCCACGCCGGAGCCGGGTACAGGGGCCGCCCCTGCTCGTCGAGGATCAGGACACTGTCGGCCTTGCCGGATCCGAGAAGTTCCAGAAATCGTCGGCCGACGCCCGGTGGGGTGTTGGTCGCCTCCTCCGGGGTCGGGCTGGCGAGGGCTCGGATCCGGTTTGCGATCTCGAGGCTGGCGGCCTGGAGCTGGAGCCGATGGAGCCGATCGTAGTCGACCCGGAGGTTGCGCGACTCTCGGTCGAGGATCTGTCGGGTCGACCACATCAGGGCCACCGCGGGCAGGGCCACCGCCAAGACCAGGATCCCGAGCGTGAGGATCAGCTCGTTCCGCGGGCTCAGCCGGATTCTGGAGGCCAGCGATGGCATACGTCAGTGGGATGTGCCCCCCGAGGGAAGCACACCGTTCCGAAGTGTCGGGGTGTGCTTCTCAGAACTCATAGGTCTGGAGGATCTTCCGGGCCCGTTCGGACTGGCCGGCGTCCAGGGCCGATCGGGCGGCCTCGAAATCCGCACGCCATTGCGCAAGGCGCTGTTGGGATGGGAGGTCGGTCACGGACGGCAGCAAGGCCTCGATCTGGTCGATGGACCAGGCCAGTGACGGGGCGGCCGCGGCCTCAGGTTTGGGATCGTCCAGCCGTTCGAGCGTGGCTTCGACGCCGGTCAGGATCCGCACGAGCTCCGGCCGGAGGTCTTCGGGAAAGGTCGTCAACCCCGGCACCTGGAGATGGTAGGCTCCGTAGGCGCGGTCCAACGCCCGGTCGGTGCGACGCAGCTGGGCGCGGGCCTCGGCGAACCGCCCCTGTCGCGCCAGAGTCTCGACCAGCGTCACGGCCTTCGCCAGGAAGCGGGCGTATTGGCGGGCCGAGGAGTCCTCGACCCGTTCACCCATCCGGCTGGCGAACCGACGGAGGGGTTCGGCCTCGGTCCCCATCCCCGACACGTCGCCCCGCTGCAGTGCCCGAGCGAAGGCATCGCGTCGTCCGACGATCCAGGCACTGAAATCCTCCGCGTCGAAGAGTCCGTCGCGACGGGACAGGGATCCCGACAGGTCGGCTCCGTTCCAGAGTCCCCGAACCTCGGCCATCCGGGCGTCTGCGAGGAGTCGGCGGACCTCGCCGAGCTTCTGGGCCCGTGAGTCCCAGAGGGTCCGCTCGGGTCCGTCCGCCAGCTGGGAGACCAGGACCTCGATCGAGGCCTGGAGGTCGGTGAGGATCCCGATAGAGTCCTGGATCTCGGTTCGCGATACCGCGCCGTCGAGCGCGATGGCCAGGTCGCCGATCCGGACAACCTCGTCGTGCTGCCACTGGCGGCCCCGTTTGGCCGCGTCGGGGCTCAGGATCCGGATGCCCTGGCTGGCATAGAGGGCGAACGGTTCGAGTCCGGGGAACCCATCCACCACCTGGATGAGGGTCTCGACCGCCTTGTCGGGGTTGCCCTTGAGGGCGAGGGCGAAGGCGAGCTGATACAGCGTCTCGGCCTTCAGCCGGTCGGGAAGACGTTCCGTCTCCAGCAGCGCACGGTAGCCCCGGAGGGCCCCGTTGACGTCGCCGAGGATCTCATCCCGCCAGATCGACTCCTCGAGACGCATCGCCGCCGGGAGCGCCGGGCTGTTGGTGGCCGCCTCGGTGTGGACCAGGACCGGACCCGGCAGTGCCCCGCATAGCAGCGCGTGCAGTCCGAGGACTGCAGACACTCGGATGGATCGGTTGGCGTTCACTCGGGAGCCCACGGTGCCGGGGTGGTGTTACCGCGGTGTGACGTCCCGGGGTTTTCCGGCGGGGTTCGGCACCCGGTTCCGTTCCCATTCGAGTCCGGGACGATCCACCCGGAACTGGACCAGCCGCTTCGTCTCGGCCTCGGTGACGTAGACCGTCCGGCCATCGGGTCCGCCGAAGCAGAGGTTGGTGGGGTTCTTGCCGAGGACATCCACTTCCCGGACGACCTCCCCACTGGGACTGATCTTGGCGACGACACCCTTGGCGTGGCGGGTGACGTAGAGGTTGCCGTCGACATCGCAGCGCATGCCATCGAACCCGAAGTCGGGGAACTCCTTGAATCGACGTTTGTTGGCGAGGGAGCCGTCGGGGGCGATGTCGAAGGCCCAGATCACCCGTTGGACGCTCTCGTTGACGTAGAGGGTGTGGCCGTCGGGGCTGACCTCGATCCCGTTGGTGGTTCCCATTCCGGTCGCCTCGCGGTGGGTCCTGCCGTCGGGGGTGATCCGCCAGAGCTGACCGGTGCCGGCCTTCCAGTTCGGATCGCTGGCGTAGAGGGTGCCATCCCGGGCGATGGCGAGGTCGTTGGGCTGGTTCATCCGATCGTCATGGGCCAGGACCCGGATCTGTCGGGTCTTCGGATCGATGCGCAGCACGTTGTGTCCGGTGTAGTCGGCGACGTACATCATCCCGGCGGGGTCGAAGCGGATCCCGTTGCCCCAGCTGCCCTCGGGAAGGGCGACGAACAGCTCGGCAGTGCCATCCGGCTTCACCCGGGCGATGTTGCGGGCGTCGCGGAAGCTGACGCAGTAGATGTTGCCCTCACGATCACAGGCGGGCCCTTCGATCCCTTGGGTGAAGTCGCCGGAGGTGAGCGGGGTCGCGACGAACAGGGTCTCCTTTCCGAGGAGCGGGCCGGCGGTGGCGAGGACGAGGGCGAGCAGCGAGTGCCGAAGGGGAGAAGAGGGCAGGGTGGTCACCCCGGAACGTTAGGGATCCGGGTCTCCGCGACGATCCCAAAACCACGTGTCTCGGTTCGCCTGTTCCCCCGCGTCTCCATCGTCTCCGCGCGGGTCCCTGGTCCCGCCCGCGATCAGTCCTTCCCGACGCGGTAGAGGGCCGACTTCGAGCGGAGGATGAGGCTGTTTCCCGAGAGCGCGGGCGAGGCCATGAATCCGTCGCCGAGCTGGTTCTCGGCGAGTTTCTGGAAGGTCCGGCCCGCGGCCAGGACCGTCACCTTGCCCTCCTCGCTGCAGACGTAGATCCGACCCGGCCCGGCCACCGGCGAGGCGGAGTAGTTGCCCCCGACCCGTTCGTTCCAGAGCATCTTCCCCGTCTGGGCCTCCCAGCAGGTGGCCACCCCGTTGTCGTCGATCGCGAACAGAAGATCGTCGACCAGGAGCAGCGACGGCTTCTTGGGCACGCCCCGTTTCGAACGCCAGACGATCTGCACGGGGGAGTCGGCAGGGATCTCGGCATTGGCGTCGATCACCCCGCCAGTCTTGCCCGGACGGATCGCGAGGATCTGTCCCTGGGACCAGCCCGTCGGGATGAAGGCCAGGCCGAAGCCCACGGCGGGACGGGTCCCTGCGGAATGGCTGGTGCGTTCCTCGACGCGCCAGAGTTCGCGTCCGGTCGATGGATCATAGCCATACATCGCCTTCGCGCCCTGGCTCAGGAGCTGTGGAACCCCATCGAGGCGGGTGAGCCGGCAGGTCCCGTAGGCCTTCCGCCAGTCCCCATCGCTGTCCGGTTTTCCGTCGGGCCCGAGGTCCTTGTAGTCGATGCCACGTCGCGTCTCCCAGAGGGTCTTGCCGGTCTTCTTGTCGAGCGCCACCAGGTATTGGTGGTCGCTGCCGTCGAAGTTCAGGTAGAGCCGGTCGGCATCGAGGATGGGTGACGATCCCGCGCCGCGGAAGTGGTTGCAGACAAAGTCGGTCCGTTCCCAGAGGGTCCTGCCGGTCCGGGTGTCGAGACAGGCGGTACCCGGGGATCCGAAGGTCACATAGACCCGGCCCGACTCGATCGCCGGGGTGGGGGAGGCATAGGTGTTGAACTTGTGGGCGAACTGGGGCTTCTCGACGCGGAACAGGACACGGTCGTGAAGGATGCGGCCCGAGTTCCGGTCGACTGCGATGGCCGAGAGTTCCCGTCCGTCCTCGGTGGCGGTCGTCACCCAGACCTGGTCCTTCCAGACGACGGGCGAGGACCAGGCCCTGCCGTGGAGGGACGTCCTCCAGGCGACGCCGTTGGTTTCGTTCCAGCTCAGTGGAAGGCGCTTCGACTCCGAGCGACCCGAGCCGTCCGGGCCACAGAACTCCGGCCAGTTCCGGGTGTCAGCAAGGGTCGGCGTGGCGAGCAACATCAGGAGCGGGAGACACGTGCCAATCCGGGAAATCATGGGGGGATCGTAGGCGTCGCGGGACCTCTCGGGCAATCGTGGGCTGTGGCCGAGGAGCCGGGGATCACGCGGGGAGGGAGGGGACTCACGCTGAGACGCGGCGACGCGGAGGAAAGGCAGGAGAGGAGGTAGACGAACACGGGCGAAGAAACCAGGGGCTGGGAGGTGCTGTTCGTCGCACGCCGAAGGCGTTGACGGATGGTTGATGCAGTGCCCTGCATCACTGGGCGCGGGAGTGCCCATCGGGACCTGGCCCCACAGGTCCGCCCCACAGGTCCGCCCCACAGGTCCCCATCTCCCCGCGAGGCTTGGCGGATCGACGGGCCCAGCCGGGATCCTCTGTCGCGTGAGCGGACCCCGTCTCCCTTCACGGGTCAGCAACGTGCAGCGGATCGAGATGGGGCCGTGGCGGAGCACAGCCCTACCGGGATCGCCTCTGTCCTAATCCCCCCCTGTCTTTCCTCCGTGCCTCTGCGTCGCCGTGTGAGTCGCCTCTTTCCCGCTCCGCGTGTCCGCGCCTCGTCCCCCTGAATCTGGCGATGGTGGACCGGCCTGGGCCCCTGCCAGAGTGGATGGATGCCGCCACCGGGACCGGACTACGATGCGATCTGGAAGGAGCTCTTCATGGGCTTCTTCCCGGAGTGCATGGAGCGGTTCGATCCCGCCTTCGCCCGGAGGATCGACCGCTCGAAGAAGGTCCGGTTCCTGGACAAGGAGCTGCGGGCCCTGCTGGGTCGCTCACCCCGGCCCCGACGACATGTCGACCTCCTGGCCGAGGTTCCCCTGAGGGGAGTGGGTCTCGACACGGTGCTCCAGCATGTGGAGATCCAGCGTAACCAGGTGGCTCGGTTCGCCCATCGGATGCTCTTCTATCATGCGGCCTTGATCCAACGGTTCCAGCGGCCCGTGATGAGTCTGGCGATCCTGGCCGATCCGGATCCGAAGTGGCGTCCGAACGAACTGACCAGCGGGATCGACGGGAGTGGAACCCGGTTCGAGTTCCCGATCTGCAAGCTGGCGGACTTTACCGATGCGGAACTGGAGTCGGATCCCAACCCCGTGAACCTGGTGATCCTGGCGGAGCGGCTCACGCGACGGCATCAGAAGGACCCGGTGGCGCGTCGGGAGGGAAAGCTCCGGCTGTTCGGTCGGATGGCCGAGTTGCTGAGGTCGAAGCGGTACGGCAAGGAACAGAGGCTGGTGTTGACGCGGGTACTGGATTGGTCGATTCCATTGCCGGAAGCCGAAGAGGAGATTTTCTTGGACCAGCTCAGACAACAGGAAGGAGACAGACCCATGACGTATCTCACGACATTCGAACGCCACGCCCTGCGCAAAGGCCTGGAGCAGGGCCGACAGGAGGGGCGACGGGAAGGCGAACAGGACGGGGTTCGCCTGGGATGGGTCGAGGCGCTGAAGGCGGTGGCATCGGTCCGATTCCCGGATTGGAAGCCATCCTGGAACCGTCATCTCGAGTCGCTCGACGATACTGAGCTGCTGCAGGACTGGATCAAGCTGGCGGCCGCATCGCCCAGCGGTGCCGCGTTCCTGAGGTCGATCGGCAAGCGGCCGCGGTGATTCTGTAGAAGAAGAGGGGAGGGGACTCACGCGGCGACGCCAAGGCGCGGAGGTCGGAAGAGGGGAAACCGGGAGAAACGGTAGGGGCGGTGGTATAGCGGCGGGCCCGATCGGTGCATCGATGCCGCATCCGGATCTCAGAGTCCGAGGCCGACGGCATCGACGGGTGGGTGATGCAGTGCCCTGCATCACGGGGCGTACCCAACGCACCGCCGGCTCATCCTGAGGAGTGCCCTGTCCCAAACAGGGCCTCGGCATCCATCCCGGAGGGATGTCAGCCTGTAGCCGGTGGTGGAGCGCAGCGACACCACCGGACCCCGTCACCCCAAAGTCCCCCGCACCCTGGAGGGGTGCCAGATCCGCCGAGACCCCCTCCGTCGAGGAATCGCAATGGGGTCCGGTTGGCATCGTGGCGTCGCTGGCATCCCTGCCGGGATGCAGGATCGCATTCCATCGGTCACCGGTGGTGTCGCTGCGCTCAACCACCGGCTATCTGCTGGGATGCCTCCGGCATCTCGTCCGGCAAGGCCATGGAGACGTACCCACCAAAATGATGCCTAGAGGCATCTTGGCGATTGCCGCAATCCCACGGGATCAGTAGGTAGGAGGGCATCGGAATCCGTAAAGTCATCGCGTGCGATCCTGCCTCATTCAGGGCATCCGGTCGGGGCCGAAGACGAAACGGCATCCAAGTCCTACCGCCGCGGAAAGGGTTCGATCTGAGCCCATCCCCGGCAGGGTTCGACCGACGACACGCCCCAAAATCCGTCTCCAACGTCATGAAGTCCGCCCGCTCGACCGAAACCTCCACCCGCCCGCGTCGCCTCCTGTCCGGAGTCCCCTGGAGCCGCTCCCTCGGGTGCTGGCTCACCTTGGTCGCGCTGCTCGTCTGGAACCCCATCCGAACCCTCGCCCAACACCCCGAGTTCCTTACGAATGGGTTGGTGGCGTATTACCCGTTCAATGGGAATGCGAATGATGAGAGTGGGAATGGGAACATGGGGATATTTTACGGCACCAAATCAACCCAGTCTCGATTTGATAACGATCAGTCCGCTAGAAATCTAAACGGTATCAGTGACTATATCGAATTCCCAGGTTCAGCGTTTAGGATTTTCGGCTCACAAAAAGGAAGCAGTATTGCATTTTGGATAAAGCCTGACCAATTGGGTGGGGCATTATTTACAAAAGGTCTGCATGCGGAAAACGCCGCGTCTTTAGGCAATCAATATCTTTCGACCCAAATCTGGGTGGATGGTGTTTTTGGATACTTTTTATATTGGTGGGAGACCTATAGAAATTTTGTTGAAACCAGCAAGCCTATAACTGTCAAAAACTGGCATCACGTTACCTTTGTTCGAGATGTTCAAATGCGAGCTTACTTGGATGGGGTCAATGTAAGTTCAAAGGTTAATAATCAGGGTTGGTTAGCTGACTATAATGCCAACGCGGTTATATCAAGCAATCCATTAAGGTTTGGGAGGAGGGATTTTGCAGATGCAAACCCGCAAATGTATTTCAAGGGCTCCGTGGATGATATTCGCATCTACAACCGCGCGCTTTCGGATACCGAAGTCGCCGCGCTATACGCCTATGAGTCGGTTCCGCCAGTTCCCACTGTGGTCATGGCTCCACCGAGCCAGACCCTTTATTTGGGAAATACTCTTTCTCTTACCGCTCAGATCAGCGGCCAAAACCTTTCCTACCGCTGGCAGAAGGACGGTGTGGATTTGGCCGACGGTAGCCGGGTGTCTGGAGCCACGACGCAATCCCTGACAATCACGGGAGTCACTCTCGCCGATGCGGGGCAGTACCGATTGACCTCCTCGAATTCCTTCGGCAATGCCGTGACTGCGGCCGCTACAGTCACGGTCCAGGTTCCGCCGCCGCCGAATCTTGAAAAGATGGCATTGATCCCGGCGGGGGTGTTCACGATGGGGGATGAACGGGTCGCAGGTGCCACACCAGTCCATCCCGTTGATGTCTCAGCCTTTGCCATGGACCGCACCGAAGTGACGGCGGCGTTGTGGAATGAAGTCCGAACCTGGGCATTGGCGAAGGGCTATGACCTTACGGCGGGCGAGAGTTGGGGGAATAATCACCCGATCCACAACGTGAACTGGTTCGATGTGGTAAAGTGGTGTAATGCCCGGTCGGAGAAAGAAGGCCTGGTGCCGGCCTACTATGTCGATGAGGCGAAGACCCAAGTCTGCCGCATAGGGGACAAGGTGCCCTTCGTGAACTGGAATGCCGGGTATCGGTTGCCGACCGAGGCCGAGTGGGAGAAGGCTGCCCGGGGAGGGGTGGTAGGTCGGTTGTACCCGTGGGCGGATTCCGATGAGATTTCGAATGATCGCTCAAACTACAACCAGAACCAAAACGTGGGGCGCACGACTCCAGTGGGTTCATACCCTGCCAATGGATTCGGCCTCCGCGATATGGCGGGCAATGTATGGGAGTGGTGCTGGGATTGGCGTGCCGAGTACCCGGGGGGCTTGGTGACGGACCCACGGGGACCCGCATCGGGCTCGGTGCCGTTGATCCGCGGCGGCAGTTGGATCAATCCGGCGGAATTCTGCCGGGTCGCGTACCGCTTCACCGACACGCCAGCCAACCGGAACATCAGCATTGGTTTCCGCGTCGTCCAGACCGTCGTCCTACCCGTCGTGGGATCAGACCCATCCGGGAAGGGCATTCCAGTGGGGCAAACCCTCTCCCTCACCGCTCAAATCATCGGCCAGAGCCTCGCCTACCGCTGGCAGAAGGACGGTGTGGATCTCGCCGACGGAGGTCGTGTTTCGGAAGCCACAACGGAAACTCTGACGATCACGGGAGTAACTCCCGCCGATGCGGGGCAGTACCGTTTGACTGCTTCGAATCCCTACGGCAATGCCGCAACCGCAGCCGCCACGATTGCGGTCCAGATCCCACCCGCCATCACGCAGCAGCCCGAGTCGGTGGATGGCATCGAAGGGGATCCCATCACGTTGAGTATTTCAGCCACCGGTCTGCCGGCACCCACATTCCAGTGGTTTAAGAATGGCGTCGCTCTCGATGGGCAGACGGCGTCGACCTTGGAGTTCCCGGCCCTCAAGGCGTCGGATGCCGGCAGCTATCACGTCGTGGTGAGCAACCCAGCCGCCAGCGTCGCCAGCGCCCCGGCGGTTGTGACCTTCCAGCCCGACATCCATGTCCTTGCCAATGGGGTGCCGGTTCGGGACGTCTTCCGCACCCTGAACCCGGTCTTGGTGGAGCTGCAGTATGCCAACCCCGACTGGCTCCTGTACTACACGCTCGATGGGTCCACACCGGACTTCCTGTCGCGTCCGTATGCCGCGCCGTTCCAGATCAGTTCGGCGGTCGATCTCCGCGTGGTTGCCTATTCGCCCGACTTCTCGGAGTCGTATCTGGGCCGACCGTTGGCGATCCGGTTTCTCCAGCCGCAGGCGATCGACTGGGGCACGCTGCCGCCGCTGCGCTTTGGCGATGGTGCGCCTCTGACGGTCACGTCCAGCATC
>SYEM01000007.1 GCA_005801385.1 Verrucomicrobiales bacterium
CAGCTCTGGTGGGGCCACCGCATCCCGGTCTGGTATCGGAAGGGCGGCACCGAGATCCATGTGAATGTGGAGCCGCCGGCCGATGCCGCGAACTGGGAACAGGATCCCGATGTGTTGGACACGTGGTTCAGCTCGTGGCTCTGGCCTTTTGCCACCATGGGGTGGACGGGGGATCGATCGGTGGATGCCCAAAATCCTGCCCTCAGGGCGTTCTATCCAACGACCGACCTGGTGACGGGCCCGGACATCATCTTCTTCTGGGTGGCCCGCATGATCATGGCGGGATACGAGTACTGTGGGGACATGCCGTTCAGGAATGTCTATTTCACGGGCATCATCCGGGACAAACAGGGGCGCAAGATGTCGAAGTCCCTCGGCAACTCTCCCGACCCGCTGGACCTCATCGCCAAATATGGCGCCGACGCCCTCCGGTTCGGGGTGATGCGGGCGGCGCCGCTGGGACAGGATGTGCTGTTCGACGAACAGTCGGTCGAGCTAGGCCGCAACTTCTGCAACAAGCTTTGGAACGCCTGTCGATTCCGTCAGATGCAGGGTGGAGCCGTGGAGGGAGAGATCCATCCGGACCTGCTGACCAGCGATGACCGGTGGATCCTGATCCGGCTGGACCAGGCGGTACGGGAGGTCACCCAGGCGTTCGCCGACTACAAGTTCAGCGATGCTACGGCCACGCTCTACCGGTTTTTCTGGAGCGAGTATTGCGACTGGTTTGTGGAAGCCTCCAAGGCGGCCCTGGTCCGGCCGGAGGGCGTCGTCCGGACCGTGCAACAGGAGGCCTTGGCGGCCAACAAGCTGGCCGTCATGGATCTGGTCCTCGGATCGTTGCTCCGGCTGTTCCATCCGTTTCTCCCCTTCATCAGCGAGGAACTCTGGCATGGGATGGGATTCCACCAGGACCTTCCGGAGGATCAGGGAGGCAAGACCCTGCTGTCGGCTTCCTGGCCCAAGCCGTTCACGACGGAGGAGCGGGACTACTTCGGTCTGGATGACACCGCCGACCGGGTGGCGCAGGCCAAGTACGATCTCATCACGTTGGGTCGCGGGTTGCGTCGGGACTGCAAGATCGACCCTGCCAAACGGGTGAAGTTCGTGCTGCGGCCTTCCGGGGAACTCCCGGCGGCCGAGGCGGAGGTGATCCGCCTGCTGCTCAACGCCGAGACGCTCGAGCTGACACCGGGGTTTGCACCGCCCAAGGGAACCCCGATGGCCGCCAATCCCCTTGGTGAATTGTTTCTGCCTCTGGAGGGGTTGGTCGATGTGGCAGCCGAGAAGGTCCGCCTGGGCAAGGAACTCGAGAAGGTCCGTGCGGAGATCGCCAAGGTGGAGGCCAAGCTGTCGAATCCCGCGTTCACCGAGAAGGTCCCGGCCAAGGTCCTCGAGGAGCACCGGCAGCGACTCCTGGACTGGCAGGCGAAGGAGCGGCAGGTCCTTTCCAGCCTCGAGAACCTGTCCTCCTGAGATGTCGGTGATGGGTGATGGGGACTCTGCTTGCGAATGGGTCCTGCCGCGCTGAGACTGCCTGAAGTGTCATGAAACCGGTCCAACTCTCGCGCCGTGCCGCTCTCAAGGGGCTGGGTGTCTCAATGGCCCTGCCTTGGCTGGAAGCCATGGGGACCCTTCCGGAAAAATCCCTGGCAGGGCCCGGGATCGGAAGGCCCGTCCGCTTCGCCGCCCTGTACATGGCGAATGGTGCCCTCATGGACTCCTGGACACCGAAGGGGCTGGGGAAGGACTTCGAGCTGTCTCCCACACTTTCCCCGTTGGGAGGGTTCAAGGACGATATCCTGGTCCTGACCAACCTCTGGAACCAGGCTGCCAAGTTTGGGGACGGGCATTACGTCAAGACCGGGGCCTGGCTGACGGGCACCGCCATCACCCGCACGACCGGGAGCAATCTATGCGCCGGCAATCTGTCGATCGATCAGGCGATGGCCCGAAAGGTGGGAAATCTCACGCCGTTGCCATCCCTGGAGCTGGGCATCGAACCGCCCTCGACCGGGGTGGATGTGAATGTCGGATTCACCCGGTTGTACGGAGCCCACATCTCCTATAGCACGCCGACCACTCCGGTGGCGAAGGAGATCAATCCGCAGCTCGCCTTCGATCGGGTGTTCCGGTCTGGCGCAGCGGGCCGCACCTCCCGTTTCGGGGATGATCAGAGTGTCCTGGATCTCGTGGCCGAGGAGGCAAGGCTTCTGAGGAAGCGGGTGGGCGAGACGGACCGGCAGAAGCTCAATGAGTATTTCGAGAGCGTCCGTGCAGTCGAGCGGCGCATCGAATTCGACCGTCGACGCAAGCGGGAGGAAAATCTTGAGGACCCGTTGGTCCGTGCCGAGATCGACCGGCTGGGCAATGCGGTTGATCTCTATCACGACCTGGCCCGGGTCAGTGAGCGACGGGACAGCCACGCCGAACAGGTCCGGCTGATGCTGGACATCCTGGCACTGGCGTTCTGGACCGACTCCACGCGGGTCGGGACGTTCATGTTCGGCAACTCCGTGAGCGGCCGGAACTTCTCGTTCCTCGAGTCCGGGCTCGGATCCCACCACGAGAACAGCCATCACGAGAACAAGGCCGACAAGAAGTCGCGCTACCAGAGGATCAACCAATGGCATGTCGAGCAGACGGCCTACTTCCTCGGCAGGCTGAAGTCCTATGGCGAGGGTGACGGGAACGTCCTCGACAACTCGATGGTCCTGTTCGGGGCCGGTATGAGCGATGGAAATGCCCACAGCCCCCACAACCTGCCCCTGGTTCTCGCAGGACGGGGTGGTGGAACGCTCCTTCCGGGGCGTCACCTGTCCTTCGAGAAGGATCACCCGATGGCGAACCTGCATCTCGCTCTTCTGAACCGGATGGGTGTGCCGACACGTTCCTGGGCTGACAGCACGGGGGAGCTCACCGGTCTGGGTGACCCCACCTAGAAGGCTTTGGCAAGCCCGACCCCCGGGCCAGACCTCGAACCCCACGTCGTGAACTATCCGGTCACCGAAATGACCCAGGCCCTGCTGGGGAGCTACCGTCGCCACGGGGGAATCAACCACCTGGACGGTGTGAATCTCCCGTCGCGGGCGCGTGTCGAGGACATCACCAAGGACCTGCTTCGACTCGTCTTCCCAGGGTTCTTCGATGATCGGATCATCCATTCGTCGGAGCTGCCTGCCGAGACCGCTCTGCTGCTCGACTCGGTTGCGGGGCGCCTGGAGGACGAGCTCGACAAGGCCTTCCAGTCTTTCGGTGCGTCGGGTGAGAAGGCCAAGGACACCCGCAGGGCGGCCCACTCCCTGGTGTCGGAGTTCCTGCGTCAGCTCCCCCAGGTCCGGGAGACGTTGCAGACCGATGTCGAGGCGGCCTTCCAAGGTGACCCTGCGGCCCGGAATCGTGAGGAGGTCATCCTGGCCTATCCCTTCATCGAGGCGATCACGGTCCACCGTCTTGCGCATGAGCTCCACGGACGGAATGCGCCCCTGTTACCTCGCATCATGAGCGAGTGGGCCCACAGCCGGACCGGCATGGACATTCATCCTGGCGCGCGGATCGGATCCCATTTCTTCGTCGACCACTGCACCGGCACGGTCATCGGAGAGACCGCCGAGATCGGCAATCATGTGAAGCTCTACCAAGGCGTTGGCCTGGTGGCGCGGTCTCTCGCTGCGGGACAGGCGCTGAGAGGACAGAAGCGGCATCCAACACTGGAGGATCGGGTGACGATCTATGCCAACGCCACCATCGTCGGTGGCGATACCGTCATCGGGGCCGGTTCTACCGTCGGAGCCAACGTGTTCCTGATGCACAGCATCCCCCCCGAGAGCCTTGTCCTTATGGAGGACATCAAGGTCCGGGTGATGCCGAAGCGGGAACGGTTTGTTGCTGTCGACTACCAGATTTGACCGGGTCCCCGGTTCGGAATCGACTCTGGAATCCCGCAAATCGATCCCCCGCTTTCCGGCTTCAATCCCTCCGTGGCCGCCGTCATCGTCGGCCTATGATTCCGCGCTATTCACGGCCCGAAATGCGGGCGATCTGGACCGACGAGAACAAGCTGAGGATCTGGCTGCAGATCGAGCTTCTGGCGAGCGAGGCCTTGGTGGATGAGGGTGTCGTCCCGGCTTCAGACCACTCGAAGCTCGAGGCGGGTGCGAAGCTCTGGTTCGACGACCTCAAGGGTTTGGTGGAGCGACAGAAGGAGCTCGAGAAGACGCTGAACCATGACGTCATCGGCTTCACGACCGCGGTGACGGAGAAGATCAACGATCCCGCCTCCCGATGGCTCCATTTCGGTCTGACCTCAAGCGACATCGTCGACACAGCCTTCGGCGTGCAGCTCACGCAGAGTGCCGACCTGCTGATCCGCGATGTCGAGGCGGTTCGCGAGGCGATCGCCGTCCGGGCCAGGGAGCACCAGTTCACCCCCTGTATTGGGAGGAGCCACGGTATCCATGCAGAGCCGACGACCTTCGGCCTGAAGCTGGCGCTCATGTATGACGAATTGGGCCGGGCCCTCCAGCGGTTGCGTCAGGCCCGGGCCTCGGTGGCCGTGGGCAAGCTGAGCGGGGCTGTGGGCACCAGCGCCCACCTGTCGAGTGCCGTGGAGTCCCGGGTCTGTGAGCGGCTTGGGCTGAAGCCGACACCCTTGGCGACCCAGGTCATCCAGCGGGACATCCATGCCGAGTTCATGAACGTCCTGGCACTCACCGGTGCGAGTCTCGAGCGGTGGGCGGTCGAGTTCCGGCACCTCCAGAGGACCGAGGTCCTGGAGGCCGAGGAACCCTTCACCAAGGGCCAGAAGGGCAGCAGCGCCATGCCGCACAAGCGGAACCCCATCACATGGGAGCGGTTGACCGGTCTCGCCCGGGTGCTGCGGGGCAATGCCGTCGCGGCCCTCGCGACCGTGGCGCTATGGCATGAGCGCGACATCAGCCATTCGAGCGTCGAGCGCATCATCTTCCCGGACTCCTGCACGCTCCTCGACTACATGCTGGGTCTGCTCCTTCGTCTGATGAACGGGCTCCTCGTGTATCCGGAGAACATGAAGAAAAACCTGTGGCTCAGCCTCGGCATGTGGAACTCCCAGACTGTGTTGCTGGCCCTGATCCGGAAGGGGTTGACCCGTGAGCAGGCCTACGAGCTGGTCCAGCGCAATGCGATGAAGACCTGGGAGGTGAAGCATGCCGGTCGCGACGATGCGGACTTCCTCCGACAGCTGCTCTCCGACGCCGAGGTGGCCTGCCACTTCCAGTCCGGTGAGCTGGAGCGCCTCTGCTCGCCCGACTTCCACTTCCGGGAGGTCCGCAACCGCTTTGCCGCGGTGGGGCTCGGCTAGGTTTGCGGTCTGGAGGGACGACCCTTCACCGAGTTCGGAGTGAACGTCGCCGTGGACGAACGACCTGTTTTTCAGCAGCTTCTGACACGGATCCCTCAGCGAGTACTCCAGCGGGCTCCCGTCCAAATCGGATGAAACCGACACCGTCCAACGACTGGCCCATCCGAAAGCTGATGGGGCCTCTCCTCCGATCCATCGGCCTTGGAGCGTTGGTGACCCGCGTCATCCTATCCCACGCGGCGGACCTTCCGTCCGCGGTCGATCGTCCGGTGGATTTCGAGCGCGACATCCGACCGATCTTCCAGGCCCGGTGTCTGGAGTGCCACGGAGCCGACAAACAGCGCGGCGGACTTCGACTGGAGTCGCGCTCCTTTCTCCTCAAGGGCGGCGAGAACCATGGACCTGCCGTGGTGCCGGGAAAAGGTGCCGACAGTGTCCTGCTCCGGGCGGTTGCCGGGCAGATTCCCGACCTCCAGATGCCGCCCAAGGGGGAGCGTCTAACGCCTTCAGAAATGGCCCTAGTCCGGGCCTGGATCGATCAGGGAGCCGTCTGGCCGGGCGGACAGGTGCACCAACACTGGGCTCTCAGACCCGTGATCCAACCTGCGGTGCCAAGGACCCCGGTCGACCTCCCCGAACCCTCCACGCCGGTCGATGCCTTCCTCCTCAGTTCCCTTGGTGAGGCCCGGTTGGCGATGAATCCGCGGGCAGAACGCCGGGTTCTGATCCGGCGGATGTATCAGGTGGTGCTGGGACTGCAACCCAGCGACAGCGAGGTGGAGGCCTTCGTCCGGGATCCACGTCCCCGCGCGGTGGAACTGATGGTGGACCGGATCCTTTCGAATCCGCGGTATGGCGAACGGTGGGGCCGTCATTGGCTCGATGTGGTTCGCTACGCCGATTCGAATGGGTTTGAGACAAACCGGGAGCGGAAGACGGCCTATCCCTACCGGGACTATGTCATCCGCTGTTTCAACGAGGATGTCCCTTATGACCGGTTTGTCCGGGAACAGATTGCCGGGGACGCCCTGGGGGTGGATCTGGGCACGGGCTTCCTCGTCGCCGGGGCCTTCGACCTGGTGAAGAGCCCCGACATCAACCTGACGCTGATGCAGCGTCAGGACGAGCTGGCGGACATCATCAACACCACGGGTACGGCGTTCCTGGGGCTGACCCTTGGATGCGCCCGGTGTCATGACCACAAGTTCGACCCCGTCTCGCAGAAGGACTACTACGCTCTTCAGGCGGTGTTCGCTGGTGTTGGGTTTGGCGATCGCACCCTGCAGGTCTCCCTGGCGCCGAAACAGGAGATGGAGCTGGTCCGCGTCCGGAACGAAGTGGCCTCGGCGCGCAAGGAGATCGACGCTCTGCGCGCCCGTCAGGAGAGGGCTGTATCCACGAAGTCGACCCGACCTCCGGTCAGTGCCGGGCTCAACGTGGAGGAGTTCCCGGCCCAGGAGGTGATGGGGGTTCGGTTCCAGATCCATGCTTCGTCCTCGAGCAGCGAGCCCGGCATCGACGAGCTCGAGATCTTCGATACGCGGGGGATAAATGTCGCATTGGCTGGCCCCGGTGTGCGTGTCAGCGCCTCGGGGACCCTGCCTGGGTATGCCATCCACAAGCTCGAACACCTGAACGATGGGCATCCGGGCAACCAGCACAGCTGGATCTCCGACACACCGGGCAGGGGATGGGTGAAAATTGAGTTTTCCACCCCGCATAAGATCCAGCGCATCGTGTGGAGCCGGGATCGGGGCGGGCAGTTCAAGGATCGCATCGCCACGGACTACGTGATCGAGGGATCCTGGGACCGCGATGTATGGAAGCCACTGGCCTCATCGGCCGATCGGAAGCCTTTGGTCAGCGAGGATCCCAACGCCTTCATCACTCAGCTTTCTCCGGAGGATCAGATCCGCGCCCGTGGCCTGCTGGAGGTCGTGCAAGGGGGGCAGGATCGGATCCAGCAGCTAACCTCCGGTCCATCGGTCTGGCTGGGGACCTTCAGTCAGCCCACGAATGTCCACCGTCTCTATCGCGGGGAGCCGCTCCAGCCCCGGGAGGTCGTGGGTCCGGATGCCGTTGCGGTCCTGGGCAGCCTCGGGTTGAAGGCGGATGCCCCCGAGCGGGAGCGACGGCTCCGCCTGGCGGAGTGGCTGACGCGTCCTGATAACCCCCTGGTCACCCGGGTGCTCGTCAACCGTGTGTGGCACTACCTGTTCGGAACCGGGCTGGTGGATACCCCGAGCGACTTTGGTGCGAATGGGGGACGACCCACCCACCCGGAGCTTCTCGACTGGTTGGCGGATGACTTTGTCCGCAATGGCTGGTCGATCAAGCGGCTCCAGCGGCAGATCCTCCTGAGCCGGGCGTTCCAGCAGTCGTCGTCGCCGCGTGACGACGGATTGCGGGCCGATGCGGGAGCCCGGCTCCTGTGGCGGTTCCCACCGAGGCGACTCGAAGCCGAGGCGATCCGGGACAGCATCCTTGCCGCCTCGGGTGCACTCGATCTTCGCATGGGGGGACCAGGGTTCCACCTGCAGATCGTTGAGGAGGACAATGTCTACCGGTACTTCCCCAAGGAGTCCTTCGGCCAGCCGGAGTTCCGTCGCATGGTCTACCTGGCGCGGATCCGCCAGGAGCAGGATTCCGTCTTCGGGTCCTTCGACTGTCCGAGTGGAAACCAGGTGATTTCCCGGAGGACCCGTTCCAACACGCCGCTCCAGGCCCTCAACCTGTTCAACAGCACTTTCGTCCTGCAGCAGGCGGACCTGCTCGCGGAGCGGCTTCGCATCGAGGCGGGACCCGAGCCAGTCCGGCAGGTGGACCTGGCATTCCGTCATGCCTTCGGGCGGGTGCCGGATCGTCTCGAGCAGGAGGCCTCGGTGGCCTTGGTGAACCAGTCGGGACTGCCAGCCCTGTGTCGGGCCTTGTTCAACACCAGTGAATTTCTGTTCGTCTTCTAGCTCATGGAACTTCCCGAGCGACCCCATCCCTTGCTGAACCGACGGGCGTTCCTCGGACACAGCGCGACCGCCCTCAGCGGCATGGCCCTCAGCCAGCTTCTCAATCGTGATGGGCTCCTCGCCGCGGGCGTGAGTTCCAAGTCACCAATTCGGCCGTCTATTGACCCAGCCAATCCGAATGCCGTCCGGGCAACTCATTTCCG
Organism: Verrucomicrobiales bacterium; assembly: GCA_005801385.1. Lineage (GTDB taxonomy): Bacteria > Verrucomicrobiota > Verrucomicrobiia > Limisphaerales > UBA9464 > UBA9464. The sequence continues at coordinate 8,508 of SYEM01000007.1, forward strand.
TCCGAAGGCGCAGCAGGTCCTGATGATCTTCTGTGCGGGGGCCTGCAGCCAGGTCGACACCTTCGACTACAAGCCGGAGCTGATCCGCCGTCACGGGCAGCCGATGCCGGGTGGCGAGAAGCTTGTGACCTTCCAGGGTGCGCAGGGCGCGCTGAACCGGAGTCCGTGGGAGTTCCGTCCTCGTGGCCAGAGCGGAAAGATGATCTCTGACCTGGTTCCCAGGGTGGGGGCGTTGGCGGATGATCTCTGCTTTGTTCATTCCCTCACCGGGAAAACCAATACCCATGGTCCCGGGGAGAACTTCATGAACACGGGGTTCACGCTGGATGGCTTTCCGAGCCTCGGCGCGTGGACGACCTACGCGCTGGGCAGCGCCAACGAGAATCTCCCGGCCTATGTCGCCATCCCGGATCCCCGGGGAGCGCCCCAGACCAGTGGGAACTGCTGGAACCCCGGCTTTCTGCCCGCGGCATTCCAGGGGACCGACTTCAATGCGACCAAGCCCCTGCGCAATCTGGCTCGACCGTCCCGGATCGATCTTGGCACGGACAGGGCCACTCGGGAGTTCATCGCGAAGATCAATCGTCACCAACTCGAGGGGTATCCGGGCGACACCGAACTGGCCGCCCGGATCTCCAGCTATGAGCTCGCGGCACGGATGCAGCTGTCCGTTCCGGAGGTCTGCGATCTGTCGACCGAACCCGAACATGTCCTTCGCCTCTACGGAGCCGATGCCAAGGGCGATCGGACCCAAGACATCAAGGCGGGCTATGCCCGGAACTGCATCCTGGCCCGACGGCTCATTGAACAGGGCGTCCGGTTCGTGCAGCTGTTCAATGGGGCCTATCAGGTGGGCGGTGAAGGCACGAGCAACTGGGACGGGCACAAGGTCCTGAAGGACCAGTACACGGTGCATGGCGAGATCTTCGACCAGCCGACGGCGGCACTGATCATCGATCTCAAGCAGCGGGGTCTCCTTGAGAACACCGTGGTGGTCTGGTGCACGGAGTTCGGTCGGATGCCGACCTTCCAGGCGGGGGCCAGCGGACGGGACCACAACCCCAGCGGGTTCACCGGCTGGCTGGCGGGCGCCGGGGTTCGTGCTCCATTCAGCTACGGTGCGACGGATGAGTTCGGGTATCGCGCCGTGGAGAAGGTGACGACAGTCTACGATTTCCACGCCACCATCCTTCAGCTCATGGGATTGGATCACGAGCGGCTTACCTTCTACCACAACGGCATCGAGCGCCGGCTGACCGATGTGCATGGCGAGGTACTGTCGGAGATCCTTGCCTGACGGGGATGGCGTATGGGCCTCGCGACGCGGCACGGTGGACGGCGATCGGGTCCGAGGGTGGTGGTCGTGGGCAGCGCCAACATGGATCTGGTGGCTCGCCTGGATCGTCTTCCCGCGGCAGGCGAGACCAGGATGGCGGAGAGGTTCGAGAGTCTTCCCGGTGGCAAGGGCGCCAACCAGGCAGTGGCGGCCTCCCGGTCAGGAGGACGAGTCGAGTTCGTGGGTCGGATCGGATCGGATGACTTCGGGACACAGCTTTCCCGGCGATGTCGCGGGGAAGGCTTGGGGGTTCGGTATCTCGGCCGGGATCCCCGCGCCCCGTCGGGATCCGCACTGATCCTGGTGGAGACGTCCGGACAGAATGCCATCGCGGTCTCTCTGGGAGCCAATGCCCGGCTCGGAACTGCTGAGGTGCGTCGTGCCGAGCAGGCGTTCAGGAAGGCCGATGTGGTGCTGATCCAACTTGAGGTCCCCGATGCGGCGGTCCAGGAAACGGTCCGATTGGCGGAACGTCACCGGGTTCCCGTCCTCTTGAATCCCGCACCGGCCCGAAGGCTGCACCCCTCGATTCTCGGTCGGATCACCTGCCTGACCCCCAATGAGGCCGAGGCTTCCCTGTTGTCCGGGGTTCGGATCACTTCACCCCGGTCGGGAGCGCGGGCCGCGCAGAAGCTCAGGGACCAGGGTCCCTCATGTGTGCTGATCACGATGGGGTCCGCTGGGGTGTTCGTCTCGGGTGCTGGAATCCATTCGATGGTCCCTGGTTTCCGCGTCCGTGCCGTGGACACCGTCGCCGCCGGGGATGTCTTCAACGGCGCATTCGCCGTGGCGTGGTCCGAGGGCAGGGGGTTGGCCGAGGCGGTCTCCTTTGGACAGGCGGCAGCAGCGCTTTCCGTCCAGCGTCGGGGTGCCATGGATTCCGCTCCCCACCGGGAGGCGATCGACCGCTTCCTGCTCCGCAACTCCTGACCCCATCAGGGCAGTATCAGGTCGTCTGGGAGGCGTCCGCAGAGTTCCGGAGGAAGCCGGCGATCCTCGCTGTCCGGGGCGGGTCGCATCTGGGCGACATGTCCGTCGGCGAAGGCCGACTGGGCGCGGTGACCATGGCGGAAATGCACCGTGGCGCTGAGCCGATTGGTATCGAAGAAGTAGAACTCCTCAAGCATGGGATGCTCGGGGGTTGCCGGGGCCAGGAAGTCGTTGATCTGGCCTCCGTCGGTGAAGACGGCAAGCCCGGACGGATTCCTGAAGCTGGTGGGGGCGAGTCCTGGAGTCCCCCGGGGGCCCAGGACCAGGTTGTAGGCATATCCGTGGGCGGCCTCCAGGGTCTTGGCCTTGAAATAGGCCCGGTTGCGATTCAGTGACGGGCAGCGGTCGATGCCACGTCCCCGGAGGTAGGGCCAGAGGACCCCCTCCTCGGGCCTGAAGGCGCGGGCGCCCTCGGTCCCATCGCCCAACCACCCGAACCAGTAGCGCCAGCCCCCGTTGGTACGGATCGTACGCTCGGAGAACGTCCGTCCATGATCATCCCAATAGAGCTGGGTGACGAGGAGGAGCTGGCGGAGATTGGACTGGCACTGGGCCGCCTTCCCGGCCTCCTTGGCGCGTCCCAGAGCGGGAATCAGCAGTGCGGACAGGACTGCGATCACCGCGCAGACTGCCAGCAATTCAACCAAGTTGAACGCCCTCCGACCCCACATGGACGGCTGGGAGCCCACGGAGGCCGATCAGGCGGACATCATCCCAGTCGCACGCGCGTACTCGAAGATCCCGCCCGCATCAATGACGGGGCGGACCTCGCCGAGCGGTTTCAGGGAGTAGACCTTTCCCGTGCCGTGGTGCTGGACGGTATTGGCATCGATGTCGACCGTGGCCACATCTCCGGTCTTGAAAAGGTCGCAGAGGCGTTCCCCGCATTCGATAGGGTAGAGCTCCCCGGTGGCGACGCAGTTCCGGAAGAAGATCCGTGCAAAGCTCTCGGCCACGACGCAACGGCAGTCGGCCGAACCCATGGAGACCGGGGCATGCTCCCGGGAGCTGCCGCAGCCAAAATTACGGCCGGCGATGACAATCAGGTAGACGGTGTCCAGCTGGCTCTCCTGCACAAAGCGCTCGGGATAGAGGGAATCTGGCAGGCCACACAGGGCGTAGCTCCCGAGCTTCTCGTATTCCTCGTCGATGGTGGGCACGAGGTTCAGGTGCTGTGCAGGGATGATCTGGTCGGTGTCGATGTTGTCCCGGACGACATAGACCGGGCCGGTCATGGTGCTCATCTGGGGATGAGGATGGAGGGGGGCGCCCCGACGGACAACTGGAGAGTTGATGCGCGAGGGTTGCTGCTGGACAGGATTGCGATCGATGGACCCTTGGGTCCCTAGGCGATGACGCGGATCCCCAATGGCTCGAAGCGTCGGATGAGCTCCGCCATGCGCCGCGCGAAGGCTCCGTCGGAAAGCACGGGACGCGCACCCCGTGTCGGGATGGTTGCGGAAAGGTCGAGCCAGGACCTGCAGCCTCCGAGGGCGTCCTCGAGCGGCACCTCGGTCGGCTCCGGAAGTCGGGAGACCCGGAGTGCGAGGACATAGAGACCCTCCTCATGCCCTGAGTGGAAGCGTCGGGCGACGGCTTCCTCACGCCAGATGTGCTGGTCCCTCAGCTGCTGGACTTCTTCAAACGAGGAGACCTTCCACCAGCCGGCTGCAGAAGCGACATACTCAAGCCGCACCTGCCGTCCTCCGTCCAGGGTCGGATGGAGCGCATCAAATCGGGGCTGGATGTGCTCGGTCACTCCATCCCGGTGCTGGTGATGATGGGTCGGGAACAGGAGGAAATCCCTCTGGTCGATCCGGAAGTGGCGGTTTTTCTCGGAGATGCCCCCGCTCCGGAGCACCAGGATCTGGTCGCCTCTCCCGAGAGCATCGACAACGATGGCCCACTCCTTGAGGGCGCGTGTCATGTGGGCCATCGGTGGGGATTGGTTTTGGAATCGATCCAAGCGGTCCCGGGTCACGGATGTGCCTGGGATCCGGCAGGTGGTGTGTCTGCGTTCAGTCCTTGCGGCTGCGCGCTCGCTTCCACATTCCGAGGATCACCAGTGAGACGCCTCCGAGGAATCCGGCGCTGGTCGACTCCGGTGCCGGGCTGGCCGGACTGTTCACTCCACCCCCCGACGAGCTGGAGGCCGCAATGCTGTAGGCGCCCTCGACAAGCCCGATGTTGCCGATCGAGAACTTCCCAAGCTTGGGAGTCGGCGACAACAACTGCACCACGAGCTTGTCGATGTCATAGGCATTGCTGACGAGGCCCAGGTAAAGGGCGGAACCATCGCCTGCCGTCGTCGACGTCCCGCTTCCGTTGACTGACCCCAGCGTGTTACCGGAGGAGTCGATCGCTGAGAGTTGAGCGTAGTAGGTACCGAGAGTCCCGGACTGGATCTGGAGGCCCGCGCCCTGCACGAGCTCGCTGGGATTGATGGTGATGGAGGTGTTGCCCCAGGAATAGAGCAGGTCGTCACCAGCCGAGAAGTTGCCCGACCAGTTCACGCCCTGCTCCATGCTGTACAGGGAGGTGCTGGAGGTGAACGTCACGCTCGTTCCTGAGGACGTCGCGGCGGAGGATCCGCTTGCGACAATGGTACCGCTCGATCCGAGGGATCCGATCGAGACGGTGCTGTTAGCCAACAGGTTGGAGGGGCTGGTGACCTGGGTGATTCCTGCGAAGGCGGGCAGGATACTTCCTGCGACGGCAACGATCGCCGCTGCAAGTGGCTTGCTGAGAGGGATGTTCATAACGGTGTGTTTCGGGGATTCTCCCCTTTCTCAAATCGGGTGTTGCAGCCTTTGGGCCATTCACAACGGAGAGAAACCGTCCGGTTCGCGGTGACCTTGGAATCTGCGAGCCGGGGGTGCCGCAGGCACCGTGCCGACACCTCTGGTTTCTCAGGGAGGGGGGCGCCCCGGGTGTGCTCTTCGCTGGAGGTCCATCAGCGAGGCTACCCGGTTCCCGACCAGGTTCGTTGACCGACAAAACCGTTGACGGAGGGGTTTGTGGGGGCTTCCCGTTCGTGCACGTGTCGCGTTCCCGACTCCCCCTTTATGTGCTCGAGGGATCCAACTCCTTCGCCACGGCCTACTATGTCAACTTCCTGATGTTCCTGCTTCGGGAGGACTACGGCTTCAGCAACCTCAACAATCTCGTCGTTGGAGCCGTTCATGGCTTCGTCTACGGCATCGCCTCATGGCAGGCGGGTCGGATCGGCCAGCGACACGGACTTTTCCCATCCCTGCGGATCGGCTTTGGTGGGATGTCCATCGCACTGGTGGTGGGATGGGGGCTGCCGACCCAATGGGGACAGCTCATCTGCCTGGGGATCTGGACCGTGGCCCTGTGTTTCACGTGGCCGATCCTGGAGGCCCTCGTCAGCGAGCATGAGGATCCGAAGCGACTGCCGGACCGGGTCGGACTCTACAACGTCGTCTGGGCCACGATGGCGGCCGTGGGGCTTTCGACCGGCGGGTGGATCTTCGAGAAGCTGGGTCCCTCCAGCCTCTACTGGCTGCCCCTTGGCATCCATGGGATCCAATGGGTGGCCACCTGGCCGCTCGAGCACCAGCGTGCGCGATGGATTGCCTCTCTTCCCGAGCCCAGGGGGCATGAACGCCACAAGGACCACCGGGATCAGCCGGGGTATTTTGTCCGCCTTGCATGGATCGCAAACCCATTCAACTACATGGCCATCAACACCATCATGGTGATGGCTCCTGGAATTGCCTCGAGGCTCGGACTCTCGGTCGCCGAGGCGGGTCTGGTGCTCTCGGCGTGGTTCTATGTCCGGGCCCTCGCCTTCCTGAAGCTTTGGTGGTGGGATGGATGGCACTACCGCTTCGACTGGTTTCTCTGTGGCTTCCTATTCCTGTTTCTCGGTTTTGTGGGAACCATGATCGCACCGACCGTCTGGGGTCTGGTGGTGGCCCAAGTGGGTTTTGGCTGGGCCTCCGCCCTCCTCTACTACTCCTCCCTGTACTACTCGATGGATCGGACCGAATCCCACGCCGAGCAGGGAGGGTTCCATGAGGCCTTGATCGGCCTTGGACTGGGTAGCGGTCCAGCGATCAGTGCCGGAGCTCTGTGGTGGACGGGTGTGCCCTCGTCTCCCGCGTGGATCGTGGGGGCAGGCGTCCTCGGGGCCATGGGATGGGTCTTTGCCATTCGCCAGGCCGCCCACCGTCCCAGAGTCGGATCTGATCCGTCGGACCGATGACCCACCTGCGCCGTGCGCCAAAAGTAACTGTTACCCGTGAGGGTAGATGAGGGTGCCGGAGGGTTGATTCCGGCTTTTTCCCCGACGGCGTTTCGCTCAGGATCCAAGGGAAATGGGCAACGTCTTTGGACAGCTGTTCCGCATCACGACCTGGGGCGAATCCCATGGTGGCGGCGTCGGGGTCGTCGTCGATGGTTGTCCTCCGCTGCTGCCACTGACCGAGGCGGACATCCAGCCGGACCTCGACCGTCGGCGTCCCGGCCAATCGAGGATCACCACGCCACGGAAGGAATCCGACACGGTTCAGATCCTCAGCGGGACCTTCGAGGGGAAAACCCTTGGCACCCCCATCTCGATGTGGGTGAAGAACGAGGATTACCGGCCCGAGGCCTATTCCGAGATGGCAACGACCTTCCGGCCGTCCCATGCGGATTACACCTACCAGACCAAATATGGCATCCGGGCATGGCCCGGTGGGGGACGTAGCAGTGCGCGGGAGACGATCGGCAGGGTGGCCGCGGGTGCCATCGCCAGGAAGCTGCTCCGAGAACGTTGGGGCGTGGAGGTTCTGGCCGCAGTGACCCAGGTGAAACACCTCCGGGCAGAGATCGACATCGAGCGGGTCACCTCCGGCGAGATCGAGTCCAATATCGTCCGGTGTCCCGACGTCCGGGTCGCCGACGAGATGATTCGTCTCATCGAGACCGTGAGGGGCGAGGGGGATAGCGTCGGTGGAATCGTCACCGGCATCGCCCGTGGTGTCCCTGTGGGCTGGGGATCACCGGTGTTCGATCGCCTCGAGGCGGATCTCGCGAAGGCGATGCTGTCCCTCCCCGCCACAAAAGGGTTCGACATCGGGAGTGGTTTTGACGCCGTTGGCCTCAAGGGCACGGAGCACAACGATCCGTTCCGGAGCATCGATGGTCGCGTTCGGACCGTCACCAACCGCAGCGGGGGGGTCCAAGGAGGCATCTCGAACGGGGAGACCCTCTACTTCCGGGTGGCGTTCAAGCCGGTCGCCACCGTGATGCATGAGCAGGATACCGTCGATGCCGGCGGTCAGAATGCCACGCTGAAGGGTCGCGGGCGTCACGACCCCTGTGTCCTGCCCCGCGCTGTCCCAATGGTGGAGTCGATGACGGCGCTCGTCCTTGTCGACCACGCCTTGCGCCACCAGGCCCAGTGCCGATAGTCCGAGGGGCGTGGGATTGCCCGGCGCGATGGGTTCGAAGGAAGGAGAAATCCCTCCGGCGGACCGGCGCGGTACTAAACCGTGGCGAATCCCCGAAAACTTCCCTCACGCCGGTTGCGGCCCCAAGTTGTTGTGGCCGCCCCGGCACACTGCAGCGCCCACGAGATCCCGCAGGCCAGGGACCTTGCGCCGACCCTCCGGTTTCTCCGTTGGTGGGAAGCTGTCCACGCTGCAGTGCAATGGGATCTTCAGCGGTTCAAAAAGCTGCTCCACCGCTGTCGTCGCCGAAGCTCACTTGAGTCCGTCCATGAACTTCGGGTTGTGACCCGTCGGCTCGGGGTCTGGTCGGACTGGCTCGTCGCGCTGGACCCGAGCGAGTCGCCGCCCAGGGCCCGCAGGAGGCTCAGATCTCTTCTTCATGCCCTTTCCCGGATTCGAGACTGCCAGGTCCACCAGGCTCTGCTGGACCACGTCCCCGTCTGGCTTCAGTCGGTTGCCAAGACCGTTCTCCGACGTCTTCGTGCCGAGGAATCGGTGTTGTCGGATCGCGTCCGGCACAGGTGCCGCCTCTCGGTGGGGTGGTTCTGTCGCGACATCCCGCGGCGAATGCGAGGGCTCACTCCACTGTCCCAGGGAATCCGAGCCCGGTCTCCGTCCCTGGTGTGGATCCGACGGCTCACCGTCGGGGCGCTGAGTCGGGTGCCTGAATCGGGCTCGTTACGAGCACGATCGTGGCATCGATGGAGAGTGTCTCTCAGGCGTCTGAGATTCGCCATCGAGTCGGTGGGTCGATGCCCGGGTCGATCGCCTACGAGTGATTGTTTGGAGCGGGTTCTGAAGCCTCTGGGCACGGTTCAGGATTTCGATTCTCTCGCCCGTTTCCTGGGAGAATCCGGCGCGTCTGGCCGCGTGGAGTCCCCGGGGGGCAGGCGGCTTCTCCGGTGGGTGGAATGCAGGAGGGATGGTTGCATCCGTCGGTTGGACCGGCAGGGGGTGGCCTTGCGGTGGATGTTGGGCGTCAAAAAACCTGTTTCCTCCGAACAGGGGGCTCCCTAACTTCGACGCCCGGTCGTCCATCCGATGGCCGTCGCACTCCAACGCATCGTTGAACTATGCCACTGACACACACCACAGACCTGTTCGCCAAGGCCCTCAGGGGCAAGTATGCCCTCGGCGCCTTCAACGTGAACAACATGGAGCTCCTGCAGGCGATCATCGAGGCCTGCGAGGAGGAAAAGGCTCCGGTGATGCTCCAGATCTCCAAGGGTGCCCGGGACTATGCCCATCCCGTCTACCTCAAGAAACTGATCGAGGCCGCGGTCAGCCTCAGCACGATCCCCATCGCAGTGCACCTCGACCACGGTGACAGCTTCGAGCTTTGCAAGCAGTGCATCGACGAGGGGTTCACCAGCGTCATGATCGACGCCTCCCACGATCCGTTCGAGAAGAATGTCGAGATCTGCCGCAAGGTCGTGGACTACGCCCACAAGTACAACTGCGTCGTCGAGGGCGAGCTGGGCATGCTGGTCGGAGCCCAGCACGATGATGGCGAAGAGGGGGGCAGCTACTCCAAGGGGGGGGCCTACACCCATCCCGACGAGGCCGTCGAATTCGTCCGGCAATCGGGTGTCGACTCGCTTGCCGTCGCCATCGGCAACAGCCACGGAGCCTCCAAGTTCAAGGGGGAGCAGCATCTCGACCTTGAGCGCCTGAAGGCCATCAAGAAGGCCCTGATGGATGCCGGCCTTGGAGACTATCCCCTCGTCCTGCACGGTGCCTCGTCGGTGCCGAAGGAACTCGCCCAGAAGATCAACCAGTTCGGGGGCGCCCTGGGTGAGGAGACCGCTGGCGTGCCCGAGGCGGACATCGAGGTGGCCCGTCGCACCGGTTGCACCAAGGTCAACATCGACACCGACCTCCGTCTGGCCATGACGGCTGCGATCCGCGAAGTCTTCGCGACCAAGCCGAAGGAATTTGATCCCCGGAAGTACCTCGCGCCTGCCCGCAAAGCCGTCAAGGAACTCGTCCGGCACAAGCTCCGCAATGTGCTGTGCTGTGCCGGGCACGCCTTCGACTGAGCCATACACTCAGTCCGGCGTGCATCAGGGCGGGGGAGCGGTCCTCCGCCCTTTTTGTTGTCTCTGCCGCGCCAGGTCACGCGTGCCGTGGGTCCACCTGTAGGCTCGACACCCTTGGGCCTCCAACAGAATACTGGATCCCAATCCCTCGCCTTGACGCGTCCGGCTGTGACAAACCTCCCATCCGGAGCGGGACTCTCCACCTGGCGTGGGTTCCAGCGCCCTCATGAGATCCAATCCACCCCACGCTGATCCGACGGAATCCGGTCCCGGCCTCCCTTTCTGGGTGTCGACCGATTCTCCGTTCCTCAACCCTCAAACCAGGGAGGCGTCATGCTGATCTATGTGATTGTCGGCTGCCTGGTAGTGGGCATTGGCGTGGCCATTGCCCTGTTGGTCCTGAAGCACGACAAGCGGGATGCCTCGAAGAGTCCCTCGGTCGACTCCTCGGACTCACAGCCGTCTTTGGACAGGATGGTGGTCCAGAAGGGCAAGCTGGAGTGGCAGGAGATCCAGAACCATGTCCGCCTTGAAGAGTTGTTGGCTGTGGAGGGAACGACCCTGGGTGGCGATTCCTTCCAGGTCATTCTCGGTCTTGGAGCCAAATCCCATGCCGAGGTGATCTACATGCGGGTGGGTCGTCTCATCCAACGCGTGCCCCCTGGTCAGAGCGGCATCGTCAGGATCAAGCAGGGTGAGGCGCTCCGGATCCTCCCGGGTGAGGCCTCCCTCTCCATCGAGATGCGGGCGGGTGCCGTCGAGAAGCCCTCGGATCTTCTCGGTGATTCGGGAACTCCCGTGGTGGTCAGCTTCGTCAACAGCCTGGCCGAGGGTATTTCCATCCGCTACGCGGCCCGATGCGTCGACATGACCCATCGATTCATCAAGTCCTGGGACCTTCCCTCGGCCCAGTCGGATGAGGCGATTCTGGCACGTGTCTCCTCGGTTGCCGACATCGCTACTCTCGCCGAGAAGGTGAAGGACATCCAGACGGCTTCCGCATTCGTCGCCCGGCATGGCGTTCCCGTCCCGCTGGAATCCGGTGTCTGCTACATCCTCGGCACGGCGGGCGGCAAGGAGCTGTCGTTCATCCTTCTCTCGGAGGTGGCCCTCCTGATCGTCCCCGTGTTCTCCCCGGGGCTTAACCTGGCCCAGTTCCTCGAAAGCCTGTCGGTGAAGTCCCAGATGCACGCCCGACTCGTCCTCAGGGAGACCTGCAGTGCGGTGGCCTCACAGGGCGCAGACGGGCGCTACGACCTGCAGTCGCTGGCGGAACGCAACGTGCTGTTGGGCATCACGAACGACCAGGCAAACCATGTGGACGTGGTGCGCATCGAACAGGATGGACGGGTCCACAACCTGGTCACCCTGAAGAGCTGTGAGTCCCCAGACTACAAGAATGTCCTGATCTGGCTGCTCCAGGAAAACGAGGCGGGAGCCTGAGACCCCGGCCAGCGCAGGGGTCCCGGGTGCAGGCCCTGACCTCAGCGTTCCTCCTCCTCTTCCTCCTCCTCTGCATCGGCGCTGATGGCCCATTCGGGGTAGAGTTCCCGTGTCCCCTTCATCGATCTCCAGAGGATCCGGTTGAGCTCGTCCTCCGGCGCCCGGTCGACCTCCCTGAAGTTCATCCGGCCCGACGCGATCGCATCCGCCCTGAGAACCGGGTCGGTCAACGCCTTAGGATCCGGGTTCATCTGGTCGAGCGGGATCTGGGTGGGCAACGCCGAGAACGGGGTGAAGTCCGGGGTGTCGGTGAAGGCGTCCCACATGGGAAGGGCGCTGGCGTCGAACTGGTTCATGGGCTTCATCCCGAGGATCTGCCCGATCGTTCGGAGCAGGCTGGTCGTGTTGTATTGGGTGCTGACCACGGCGCCGCGTTTGGCGTAGGGACTGACGACGTAGGCCGTGGTCCGATAGCCGCTGACGTGATCCCATCCGGCCTGCGGATCGTCCTCGATCCCCAGGATCGCCATGTGCTTCCAGAACGGGGAATGGCTCAGCGCCTCTACGATGCGTCCGAAGGCGAGGTCGTTGTCCGCGACGCATGCCGCTGGTGTCGGGGTCCCCCGGCTCGTTCCGCTGGTGTGGTCGTTGGGCAGACAGATGATTGTCAGCTGGGGGAACTCGCCCCTCCGGGTGAACTCCTCGAGCTCGCGGATGATGAAGTCCGCTCGATGCTGGTCTGGCACCGACATCTCCCAACCCACGTAGTTGGTGGGCGAGAATTTTTGGATGGTCTCGATCATGGGATAGCTCGCGAAGAGGACTTCGTTGGCGGATCCCTTCCAGCTCCGGTAGCAGGCGGTGAAGTCCGGGGAACCCTTACGCTTCGCATCGAGCCATCTCACGGCAGGAGCCATGAACTCGCCATAATTGCGGATCGAAATCCCGTGGCGTAGTGCGCTGTCCCAGATGAATCCCGCCGGGGAGTAGGCGAGCGCGTCGTTCTCGTCCTCACCCATCCCGTCCGGATAGCTCCGTGGGAATCCCGCGAAGGACTTCTCCATGTAGTCGGTACTGAACGCCGTGGTGCTCCACTGGTGTCCGTCGGCACTCAGGATCCCGGCGCAGTAGGTGTTGTCGAGGAGTACGAACTCCCGGGCCATCCGGTGCTGATTCGGGGTGATCCGCTCGCCGAAGATGCAGAGGCTGGGGTCCCCGTTGGCTCCGGGCAGGTCGCCAAACACCTGGTCGTAGGTCCGGTTCTCCTTGATGACATAGACCACGTGCCGGATGGAGCTGGGCTCCCCGATCCGCTCGGGAATGGCGCGCGGGGGCTGGTCGGGTCTGGTAGGCAGCATCGCCTGGCTGATGCGTTCCCGACGGAGGTTCCTCCAGACAGTCTCCGAGAGTTTGGCGAGATCCCGGTTCTTCGGGATGGGGATCAGCGACAGGGATCCCGAGTACATGTGGGAGTTGAACCCCTTGGCCCCGGGGGATCCCTCCCTCGCATCCTTGGGTTGGGCGGCATGTCCCTTGATGTTGGCCACGTTCAACTGCTGGCGGACCGGATCGAAGACCAGGGCTCCTGGAAACCACCCTGCAGGGATCAGGCCTGCAAGATGCGACTCCTTGTCGGCGGGATCGAACTCCACGACCGCGATGGCGTTCTGGGTGCCATTGGCGACGTACAGGCGTCGACCCGAGCGGTCGAAGGCCAGCGCGTTGGGGGACGCACCGAAGAGGTCGCTCGGCTTGGGCTTCACCCAGATCGTCTCCACAAGCGCATGGGTCCGTGTGTCGATCACACTGACCGTGTCGCTTCCGGCGTTGGCGCAGGCGAGATGTTTTCCGCTGGGGGAGAGGGCCAGGGCGCTGGCATGGAGCCCGGTCACGACCTCCGTCACGCGTGGATTCGTGGCGGTGGTCGCGAGGTCGAGGACCGAGACCGATCCCTCGCTGGCGATGCGGCGCACAGGATCCACCCGGACCTCGGTGCCGCGTCCTGCGGGCCCGGTCAGATCCCCGGCCTCGGGCCTTCGGCCCGCCCAGTTCGACACATAGGCCTCGTTGCCCACCAGAACGACATCATACGGGGCCACGCCAACCGGGAACGTCCTGAGAATCTTGCCGGAAGGGAATTCCAGCTCCAGGAGCGTGTTCGAGAGATTCCCGCAGACATAGAGGCGTTGGCCGGCCTTCGAAAAGGTTAGGCCGGCAGGGATCTCCTCCTTGCGTCGTGGGGCGTTCGCCGGAGGCAGCGCGAGAGAGTGGGAGCCCCGGACTGCGCCGTCGGGTGACACCTCGAACACCTTCAGGCTGCCCTTCACGTTGCTCAGGACGATGTGGCGTCCATCGGGGGAGAACACGAGACCGGTGAAGCTCAGGATCGCATCCGTGTCGGGCTTCAGGATGTTGGATGAAGGAACGGAGGGCTGCGGTTCGGTCTGGGAGGCGCTCGGAAGTTGCACCCTCTGCCGGATTTCGCCCGTTGAGGGGTCGATGACGATCAGTTCGCTGGTCTTCCCGGAGGTGATCAGGAGCTTCCCGTCGGGCGACAGGGCGAGGCCTTGAGGTCGGAGTCCGGGCAGGTCGATCTGGCGTCCGAGTGGTGTGACGACCTGGTTGACCGGGGTCACCACCCGGTTCGTCCCTTGGCGCCCCACCCGTTCCGAGTCTCCAGGCACGCGGGTGGACTGAGGCGAGTGTTGGCATCCCAGAAGGGAGACGAGGCCAAAGCCCAGGGACAGGCGGAGAACCGGGTGCATCAGGACTGAAGATCCGGAGGCTGTGCGAGGGCATCAAGCCCGAAGGCCGGTGTTGCGTTGAGTTTTCAAATCCGGCACGGGTCTGACCTGCCGCCCCTCAGCCTCAACCCGCGCGTTGCAGACGGGATTCCAGACGGTCCTGGCGTGCTGGGTCCGGAACGAGCGATGGGAAATCCCGGAGCAGCTGGGCGAGTTTCGGCACGATGCCCCAGTTCGTCACGGTGAAGACTTCGTGGGCCCTTCCTGCGGGCAGCCCGAGTTCCCGGGACTGACGGTCGAACCGCTGACGCAGCTTCACCTTCCAGGCTTCGAGATCGGCGGTGGGCTCGATGTGGTGACGCGCCACCCAGGGCAGCCATTCGTTGATCTGGCTCTGGTGACACCACGATTCCTCGGCGACCAGGTCGAAGCAGGGTTCGATGTCCACCGCGAGGTCGAACGAGTTCGCTCCGGCCATGTACCCGTCATAGGTGTTCAGAATCACTGGAGTCCGCACCCAGCGGGACTGTGTTTCGTCGGCTAACGGGAATTCGTCGAGGAAGGCATGCGGGACATTGACCATGTAGGCCACCCTCCGGACGGCCTCGGCGACGGTGATGTGGTCTGGGTGGACCCCGGCGAGGGGATCTGCAGGAAGCGGCGGGCAGAGCAGATAGTCGGGCTCGAATTCCCGGATGGATTGCCAGAGTGCCGCGAGAAGGTCCGTGGTGAGGGTCCGGGCTTCGCCGAAGGGCTTGCCGTCCGGGCCGAGGAGCTGGCGGAACTCGTAGCCACCCAGTGCGGCGCTCCGTTCCTGCTCCGTGCGGCGAATCCGTGCTGTCTCTTCCCGTGTCCGGAATTGGTGTCCAGACCGCCCATCGGTGCAAACTAGGATGCGTCCCTGGAATTGACTGCCAAGGGTCCGACGCCACCGCTCGAAGGTTCCGGCTGCGACGAATTCGAAGTCGTCGTAGTGGGCGTGGACGTGGAGGACGCGCATGCCCCGGAGGCTAGTGGCTGGGATCCTCTGCGTGAAGTCCGGCCCGGGATCAGACCGCGAGGACGTGCCGCAGGTAGAGGTACAGCAGGGGGGCATTGAACAGCGGGCTGTCGATCAGGTCGAGGATCCCACCGATCCCCGGGAACAGTCGCCCGGAGTCCTTGACCCCGGCCTCACGTTTGAATGCCGATTCGATCAGGTCCCCGATGACTGCTCCCACGCTGAGAATCAGCCCGACGATGACAGCATGGCCAAGAGTTAGTCCCTTGAGACGGCTGCCGGCGAGGAGGGCCAGTCCGACCGAGGCACCGGTCGACACCAGCAGCGCCCCGGCGAACCCCTCCCAGGTCTTCCCGGGACTGATCCGGGGGATCATCTTGTGTCGACCGCACAGGGAGCCGACGCAGTAGGCACCGACGTCGCTGAACTTGGTGACGATCAGAAGGTAGAGCACGTAGAAGCGTCCATCGATGCCGGTCAGGTAGTTGATCTTCTGGATGAAATTGAGCAACCATGGCACGTACATCAGTCCCATGAGGGTGGTGGCGATGCCGGCGAAGCCCTGTGCATTGTGGGCATCGAAGAGTTGGCGGAGGCACAGACCCAGGACGAACAGCACCAGGACCCCCGTCTCGAAGTCGTTCGGCTTGGCGGCGAGGAGCTGGTAGTCCTTGGCGTGGGTGACGTAGTAGTGGGTGCTCGACATCAGCGCGATGCCGGCGAGGAGTCCCCACCACTTGAAGCACTTGAGCCCCCGCCGCTCGATCAATCCGTAGAACTCCCAGAGCCCAGCCCCCGCCAGGATCAACATCAACAGCAGGAAGACCGCGTTGGCGACGATCGGGTTGGTCGAGAAGATCGCGGTGAGAACGATCGCCCAGAGTACCACGGTGCTGCCCAGCCGCCGCACGAAGACCTGTCCCTTGGAGAGGGACGGGGCGGTGGTAGAGGGAGCGGGGGACATGGCGTGGGAGATCTCCCGTCCCGCACCGATGAGGCTGGGTCGGATGTCTGGAGACCGTGGACCTAGGATCGACCGAGGATCCGCCGGGTGGCGAGCGGCAACTGGTTAAGGTCGATCAGGGTCAGGAAGTCGATGGTCTTGAACTCCCGGTCGATCGCCGGTGCCCCGCAGATCTTGGCTCCGAAGGACAGGTAGGCCCTCAGCAGCTTCGGAATCTTGGGAGGGTTTTGTGCGACCGAGTCGAGGGGGCAGACGTATTTAGGCCGTGGGGAGGTCCGGAATGCCGGCTCCACGAGATGGTCCCGGGACAGGTCCTGGAACGCCGCCGCCCCTACCGAGGGGTCCTGGCTGGTCAATGAACTGCAGCCCACCAGATAGCGGGCGCCTGCGTTCCGGGCGTAGTCCGAAATACCCTGCCAGAGGAGTCCGATGACCGGGAGGCTCCGGTGGTCGACATGGACGCAGGCCCGGCCGAGCTCAACGATCTGGTCCTGGACGGTGCGGAACGGGGTGAAGTCGAACTCCTGTTCCGAGTAGAAGCCGCGATTCCTTGCAGCTACCTCGCCGGTCTGGAGTCGGTAGGTTCCGACCACCTCGCCGGTTTCCTTGTTCTCCACGAGAAGGTGGTCGCAGATCGCGTCGAATGGATCCTCGTCCCGCAGCGTGGAATAGGAACTCTCGAGGCCCTCGTTCAGTTCGAGGTTGAAGACGAGGAAACGCAGCGTCTGTGCGGCTCTGAGGTCCTCTGAGGATGCGGCGAGGCGGAGACGGTAGGGGATGTCGGAAGAGGCCCGGGCCAGCATCCGCGAGCCGAGTTCGACCCGATCCGATCCCTCTGCGGTAGGGTTGGGTTCCGTCATGGGGGGCCTCTCTGTTCCCAAGGATGGTTGAAACAAGACGTTTCCGGAGGCAAGCCCCGGGTCTCTCCGTTTCCGCGTTGTTTCAGGCGGAGGATCAGGAGGCGAGGGCGCCCTCGGCGGTGCCGGCCGAGCCAGATTTTTCCTGGGAGAAGATCAGTTTCTTGCCGTCCGAAGTGACTTGGACGGGTTCTCCCTCGATGAGGGTTCCCCGCAGGATCTCCTCGGCCAACGGATCCTCGAGCTCGCGCTCGACCGCCCGGCGCATGGGACGGGCACCGTACTGGGGGTCGAAGCCCTTGCCGATCAGCAAGTCCTTGGCCGGACCATCCAGCACCACGTTCACGTTCCGACGTGAGATTCGCTCGAGGACCTTCTTGATCTCGAGCTCGAGGATCTCGACGAGCTCGGGTTTTCCAAGGATCCGGAACACGATGATGTCGTCGAGACGGTTCAGGAACTCCGGACGGAAGAACTTCTTCGCCTCGTCCAGGGTCTTGCTGCGCATGGTGTCGTAGTCCGTGACGTCGCTCGACTTGCCGAATCCGATGACGTTGCTCTTGCGGAGGACGTCGGACCCCACGTTGGAGGTCAGCAGGATGATGGTGTTCCTAAAGTCCACGGCGCGCCCGAGGGAGTCGGTCAGCTTCCCTTCCTCCAGGATCTGGAGGAGCATGTTCATGA
>SYEM01000067.1 GCA_005801385.1 Verrucomicrobiales bacterium
ACCACCACAAGCACATGACCTGCACCCGTCAGGGGTTCTACTGGTGGGAGGTCGACATCACCTACTATCTGCTGAAGGTGATGTCCTGGACCGGCCTGATCTGGGACCTGCGCCCGGTGCCGACGGTGGCGTACGACACCAACACGCACCTGAAGGGCGGCCGGCAGCCTTGAGCGGGACATCGCCCTCGATACCCGGAAGGCATTGATCGACCCATGTCCCGGGAACGCCTCGCCATCGTCGGAACCGGCATCGCCGGACTGGGCTGCGGCTACCTTCTGCGCGACCGGTTCGACCTGACCTTCTTCGAGCAGGCCGACTACGCGGGCGGCCACACGAACACCATCGATGTCCGGACGCCCTCCGAGACGGCGACCTTCGATACCGGGTTCATGGTGTTCAACCGGGTCACCTATCCCCTGCTCTGCCGGCTGTTCGAGGAGCTGAAGGTCCCGGTGAAGCCCACCTCGATGTCCTTCGGGGTCCAGCATCTGCCGACCGGACTCGAGTTCTGTGGCTCGGGCTGGGACACCCTGTTCGCCCAGCGCCGCAATCTCGTCCGTCCCCGGTTCTGGAAGCTCCTGCGGGCCATCCATCGATTCAACCAGGAGGCGGTGACAGCCCTCGAGGATCCCCGCTGGGCCGAGACCCCCCTCGGCGATTACGTGGCCCGTCGGGGCTACGGACAGGACTTCCTCGATCTGTACCTCGTGCCGATGAGCAGCGCGGTGTGGAGCACACCGCCGGACGAGATGCTGGCCTTCCCAGCCACCACACTGCTCCGATTCTTCCACAACCACGGCTTCCTCGGCCTCCACACCCAGCACCCCTGGTGGACGGTGGAGGGCGGCTCGAGGGAGTATGTCCGACGTCTCTGGCCGCTCCTCGGCGATCGGGTCCGGCTGAACGCACCGGTCCGCGCGGTCGAGCGTCCTGCCTCGGGCGAAGTCACAGTGGTGACCGAGGGCGGCCGGCTGGAGTCCTTCGACCGGGTGATCCTGGCCTGCCATGCCGACCAGGCCCTCCGCCTCCTCTCCGAGCCCGAGCCCGAGGAACGACGCCTGTTGCAGGAGTTCCGATACCAGCGGAACCGGGCCACCGTGCACACCGACACGTCGCTCATGCCGCGTGCACGACGGGCCTGGGCCTCCTGGAACTACCGGGTGACCCGGAACGAACCCGGACATACCTCGACGGTCTACTGGATGAACTCCCTCCAGGGTGTCAGCCGCACGACCCAGTACTTCGTGTCGATCAACGGCGAGGAGGACATGCGACCCGACACCGTCCTCCGCCGGATCGACTACGAACATCCGCTGTTCAGCCTGGGAGCCATCCGGGCCCAGAAGGAGCTTCCCGCCCTCAACCGGAGGCCGGGTGCCCGGATCCATTTCGCGGGCAGCTATTTCCGGTACGGGTTCCACGAGGACGGCCTCGGTGCGGCACTCGACTGAGCCCGGAGCATCGCCGGGGAACACCTGTGGAGCTGAGGCCTGGGGGGCTGCGACGCCAAACAATCGCATTCGTTTGAAACCGGAACCCCACCCGGCGTGTCAGGGGTGGAGGTCAAAGTCCGTTTGACCCTGGTCGGCAAACTACTCAGTCTCAACGCATCATGAAGCTCCGTTCCCTCCTCTTGGCCTCCGGCGTGGCCCTGATCCCGTCGTGGGCCGCGGACGCGGTCAAGACCCGTGACGTCACGCTGGAGCAGTGCATCCAGGAGGCCTTCGAGAACAACCTGGAGCTCAAGATCGTCCGCTACGCTCCCGACCTTGCCGATCTCGCCCTCGAGGGCAGCTACTCGGCCTACGACCCGAACTTCGGCTTCGGATACAACGGCAACCGGGCCGACAATCCCTCCCAACGCCAGGTCACCACCTTCCAGGCCCCGGCAAACGTCTCCTACACGCAACAATTCAACACCTCGCTGAGCGGCCTGCTGCCGACCGAGACCGGTGCCAGCTATCAGTTGACCGGCAATATGAACCCGGTGCGGTCCCGCATCGGTGGTGGAAACGCCGGGTACCTGCAGTACCAGGACAGTGCGTTCGGCAACGCCGGCATTGCCCTGAGCCAACCCTTGCTGCGGAACCTCTGGATCGACCAGGCCCGCTGGGCCATCTCCCTCAACAAGAAAACCCTCCTGCAGGAGGAACAGACCGTCCGGGCCCAGATGATCCAGACGGCAACGGACGTCCAGCTGGTCTACTACAACCTCGCCGCCGCGATGGCGAGCATCGAGGTCCAGACCAAGGCGGTCGAACTCGCCGAGCGGCTGCTGACCGAGAACCGCAAGCGCGTCGAGGTGGGAGCCATGGCACCCCTCGAATCCCAACAGGCCGAGGCCCAGGTGGCCTCGACCCGCGCCGACCTGATCCAGGCCCGGCAGAACTTCGGAACCGCCCAGAACAATCTGCGACGCCTGTTGACCACCGACTACTCCGAGATCCGGGACGTCCAGGTCAAACCCTCCGAGAAGTTCTCCCCGCAGCCCTATCCCTTCAGCCGCCCCGAGAGCTGGTCGCGCGGACTCACGATGCGTCCCGACGTCCTCCAGTCCCAGATCGAGATGGAGAAGCAGAACGTCACGGTGCGGTTCCGCAGGAACCAGCTCTTCCCCCAGCTGGACCTCACCGGATCGTTCGGTGCCTCCGCGAACCAGATCGCCTTTGGCAACACCAACGGGTCCCCCCCGCTGGGAGACCCCGTGGGCGGCGCCTTCGACCAGCTCGGCAATGCCGACTACAAAAGCTACGGAGTCGGAGCCCGGTTCACCTTCCCACTCGGCAACATCGGCGCCCGGAGTGCGTTCCAGACTGCGAAGATCACCAAGGAGCGCCTGATCCTCCGCCACAAACAGATCGAGCAGAACGTCATGCGCGACATCGACAACTCGATCCTCGTGGCGGAGTCGGCCTACGGTCGGATCCTGGCCAATCGCGAGGCCCGGGCCTATGCCGAGGCCGCCTTGGATGCCGAACAGAAGAAGCTCGAGAACGGCAAGAGCACGACCTTCGAGGTCCTGCGTCTCCAGCGGGATCTCACCTCGGCCCGGTCCAACGAGGTCCGGTCGGAACTCGACTACTACGCCGCGCTCTCCAGCCTGTTCCGTGACGAGGGCTCAACCCTCGAGCGGCTCGGGGTGCGCATCACGGCCCAGTAGGGGTCCAAACGACTCGACGGAACGGTCCAGCGGCCGTTGGAGGGGGGCGGCGCAAGGGAGGGGCTGCCGCCCACGATGCCTCAAGGTTTGTGGGTCGACTCTGGAATCCGTTCGACCCGCACCCGGGAAGGGCCGACCTCGATGACACGGGTCCCCAACGGGGCATTCACATGGATCTCCACCTCGCCAGAGCCCTGGTCCTGCTCGACGAGATTCACATAGGCTTCCATCCCCATCGCTGTGACCGTGCTGAGCTGCCCTGCGGGCCCTCGCAGGGTCACGGATACCCGCTCGGGTCGCACCTCATAGCGCCATACATCCGCCGCACGGGTGAGCACCACGATCGGAACGTCCGGGATCTCCTGGACCGCCTCGATATCCAGTGCGCCGAACCGGACCGCCTCGCTCGAGCTGACCGTCAGCCAGATGAGGATGGCCAGCCCAAGGGCGAAGAGCTTCTGCCAGAGATTCTCCTGGAACAGGGTCTTCCACATCATCGTCAGGATCCTCCTTCCTTCGGGCCGACACCCTCCCGAAATCGCCGCCACCATCCCATCCACCCCTTGGGCTGGAGACGGGTGACCATCTCCGCGCTCAGGAACGCCCGGAGCTCCTCAACCGTCACATTGCTGGTCAGCTGCCCCCTCCGGGCATAGGAGATGGCCCCGGTCTCCTCGGAGATCACCACCACAATGGCGTCCGTCTCCTCGGTGAGCCCCAGCGCCGCGCGATGACGGGTCCCGAGGGACTTGGACAGATCGGTCCTCGAGGTCAGCGGAAAGATGCAGGCCGCCCGCAGAATCCGGTTGTCGCGCACCACCACGCCGCCGTCGTGGATCGCGTTGTTCGGAAAGAAGATGGTTTCCAGCATCTCCGGGGTGAGCTCCGCATTGATGGGCACCCCACCCTCGACGACCTCCGACAGGGGCTGGTTGCGCTCGAGCGCGATGAGGGCCCCGAAACGGACCGGCGACAGACGATCGGCGGTCTGGACGATGTCCTCGATGCTTTCGCGCTGCTGCTGGGCGTTGGTGAAGACCGACAGCGTGCCGAGTTCAGCGAGCATCCGACGGAGCTCGGGCTGGAAGATGACCACCATCGAGAGCGCGAGCACCCCGAACATCTGGTTCATCAGGACGTTCAGCACCTTCAGGTCGAGGACCCGGGTGATGATCGTCAGGGACAGGAGCAGAGCGAGGAGCCCCGTGACCATCTGTCCGCCCCGGGTGCCCCGGATGAAGCGGAAGGCCCAAAAGATCCCAGTCGCCAGGATCAGGATCTCCAGCACCGGACGCCACCCTTGTTGGACCCAGATCCAGGGGTTCATGGGGCGGGGGCGATCGAGGCGGAGACCGCCTCGAGGGTTCTCAACGCCTGCACCGTGGGTGCGACATCATGGGTCCGGAAGAGCTGCACCCCACGCGCCGCAGCCCAGACGGAACACGCCAGCGCACCGGGCAGGCGTTCGGTCTCAGCCACGCCCAGCACGCGTCCCAGGAAGGATTTCCGGGAGACCCCGAGGAGGAGCGGTCGAGCCAGGGACTGGAACCGATCGATGTGCGCGAGGAGGGACAAATTGTGACCCAATGATTTTCCAAAACCGATGCCCGGGTCGAGGACGACTTGGTCCGGAGTGATGCCGGATTCCTGGACCCGCACCAACCGGTCCTCGAGAAACCCTTCCACCTCATCAACCACGTCCCGGTACTCCGGCCGCCTCTGCATGGTCCCGGGATCCCCCTGCATGTGCATGGCCACATAGCCCGCCCCGTGACGCGCCACAATCCGCCACATCTCCGGATCCTCGCGGTTCGCCCCGATGTCGTTGACCACCGCCACCCCAAGGTCCAGACAGCGCTCGGCAACCGAAGGCTTCCGGGTGTCGATGGACACCGGCACCTCCAACTCCCGACACAGCCGCTCCACCACCGGGACCACGCGGGCCAGCTCCTCGGCATCCTCCACGGGATCCGCACCCGGACGTGTGGACTCCCCGCCGACGTCGATCAGATCCGCTCCCTCGGCCACCAACTGATGAGCACGCTCAACGGCACGGCCGGGATCCCGATAGAGCCCGCCGTCGGAGAAGGAGTCCGGCGTGATATTCAGCACACCCAGGACCAATGCCGGCCTGGGGAACTGGAAGCCGAACCGTTGGCCGGACCAGCGCATGGGGTCAATACGCCGGGGCGGATCCGGGGGCGGTCGGACGACGCTCGATCAGTTCGATCTCATACCCCTCCGGGGCGTCCACGAAGGCAAACCCGCCGGATCCATCACTCTTGTAGTGGGGCCCATCCGAATACTTGAGCCCAAGCGTTGCAAGATGCTCGCCAAAGGCCGCCAGGGATTCGACCTCGAAGGCGACATGCGTGAGATCCGGCTGCACCTCCACCGGTCCGGAATTCGGGAAATGGCAGAGCTCGATCGTCTCCTCGCTCTGCGGAGCCTTGAGGAAGACCAGCTCTGAGCCTCGGGGAGATTTGTGACGGCGCACCTCCTCCAACCCGAGGACCTGTCGATAGAACGTGACGGAGCGCTCGAGGTCGTTGAGCCGATATCGGGTGTGGAGGAGTCGGGTGACGCGCATGGCGGGCGGACACTAGCCAACACCCACGGACAGGCAACCGCAGGGGCGGCGGCGGCGCGGCTCCGCCCCGGAATCCCCAACGCCCTTGACCCCACCCGAAGCGGCCCCGCAGTCTGAGGCATCAGGACGGCACCCCGCCGACCGCATGACCGAACTCCTCCAGCAGCTGCTCAACGGGCTCTCGCTCGGGGCGATCTACGCCCTGATCGCCCTCGGGTACACCATGGTCTACGGGGTCCTGCGGTTCATCAATTTCGCCCACAGCGATGTGTTCATGATCGGGGCCTACACCGGACTCTACCTTGCCCCGCGGCTAGGAGGCGGATCCCTGATCGGCGGTCTCCTGGTCCTCACCGGAGCCATGCTGGCCTGCGCCACGCTGGGCGTGGTGATCGAAAAACTCGCCTATCGACCGCTCCGGAACCGCTCGACGCTCACCGTTCTCATCACGGCCATCGGAGTGTCGCTGCTGCTGCAGGCGGGCGGACAGAAGGTCTTCGGCGCCAATCCCAAGGCCTTCCCGTCGGTGTTTCCCCAGTCCCAGGTCAATTTCGCCGGACTCACCCTCTCCAGCAGCCAGATCGTCGTGCTCATCGTCGCCCTCGTCCTGCTCGGCGCACTGCACCACATCGTGCATCGGACCCGGATCGGCACCGCCATGCGGGCCGTGTCCTTCAATCCGACGGCGGCGTCCCTGGTCGGCATCGACAATGACCGAGTGATTTCCTTCACCTTCGCCCTCGGCTCCGCCCTGGCCGGCGCCGGCGGGATCCTTTACGCGATGAACTATCCGAGCATCGACCCCCTGATGGGTCCATTGCCGGGCCTGAAGGCCTTCGTCGCCGCCGTGCTGGGTGGGATCGGCAACCTGCCCGGAGCCGCACTCGGAGGGATGCTGATCGGACTGGTTGAGACCTTCATCTCAGGCACCCGAGCCTCCACATTCCGGGATGCCATCGCCTTCGGCATCCTCATCCTGATCCTCCTGTTCCGGCCCGCCGGACTCCTCGGCACGACCAAGGCCGAGAAGGTCTGATCCGCAAAACCGGCAAAACCGGCAAAACCGGCAAGACCGGCAAGACCAGCCACTCGGGCGCATCCCGCCGTTCAGGCAGCCGGCGGTTCTTCGAGGCGCGCGTTGGATTCAGGGATTGCCGTGGCTTCCGGGGTCACCGCCCGACCCCCGCCCGACCCTGGATCCGCCTGCTCCAACGGCAGCTCCGGCGGCTCGGCAGCGGCACCCGACTCCACCGTGG
This sequence comes from Verrucomicrobiales bacterium, assembly GCA_005801385.1. Taxonomy (GTDB): domain Bacteria; phylum Verrucomicrobiota; class Verrucomicrobiia; order Limisphaerales; family UBA9464; genus UBA9464. The sequence goes on from SYEM01000067.1 coordinate 7,010, forward strand.
CCAAGGACTCCGGTCGGACCACCGGGATCCGACGCAGCTCATCTGCCGCGGGCAGATCCTCCAAACGCCCCAGCCCAAAATACTCGAGAAACGCCATCGTGGTGCCGAACTGCATCGGACGGCCGATCACCTCGGCACGGCCCACCTCCTCGATCAAGCCGCGCTCCTTGAGGGTGGCCATCACGCCATCCACGGCGACACCGCGGATCTGCTCGATCTCAGCCCGGGTCACCGGCTGGCGATAGGCGACGACCGCCAGGGTTTCCAGCGCCGGTTGGGAGAGTCGTGCAGGACGGTTCTTGACGCCCACAAAGGCACGGAGCCAGGGACCGAACTCCGGTTGCGTGACGAACTGCCACGCCCCGGCCACGCACACCAGCCGATAGCTCCTCGCCGCCGCCTCGTGCTCCTGGGACAGGGTCGCCAGGGCCTCGTCGATCGTCTCGACCGGCACCTTGTGGAACGACTTCGCCTCCGGGGTCGCCTCCTCCTCCGTCGCCGCACGGTTCAGGGCATCCCGGATCTCGGAGACCGACAACGGCTTGGGCGCCGAGAACAGCAGGCACTCGAGGATGGATTTCAGTTCGATCGACATGGGACGTGTGCGGCGGGATTCAGGCGGTCTGCGGACCCTCCGAGCCTTCCGCAACCGGGGTGGTCTGCGGATGCCCGTGCTCATCGGTCGGCGACGGCGAGGGAGGCGGGGTCAGGACCTCCGGCGGGGCCAGATCGACATCGATCTCCCCGAACTCGTCGCTCTGGCTCAGCACCAGCTGACGCATACGGGTCAGCTCCAGCAGGGCCAGGAAGATGCAGACGACCTCGTTGCGCGAGGAGGCTGCCGAAAAGAGCTCGCTGAAGCGGGTCCGTTTCCGCTCCGACAGCAGGGTCCGGAGGGACTCGATCTTCTCGCTGACGGTGTGCGGATCGGCCTGCACCTCGTGCATGCCGGGCTGGGTGTTGAACCGCTTGAGGATCTGGCTGACCGCCCCGATCAGCTCGAACACCGAGACCTCACCCCGCCGAAGCGCCGGCGTCTCAATGAACTCCATCCGCGGCGGGCGGCGTTCATAGATGCTTCCCATGGCCTCCTCGCGACCCTGCAGCGTGGCGGCGGCGTCCTTGAACTTCTTGTACTCCACGAGCCTCCGGATGAGCTCCCAGCGCGGATCATCCTCCTCGGTGTCGTCATCCGCCGGCTTCACCTGCTGGTCCACCGGCAGGAGCTCTCGGCTCTTGATGTACAAGAGCGTCGCCGCCATCACGAGGAACTCCCCCGCCACCTCGAGGTCCAGCTCCCGCATCCGGTCCAGGTAGGCCACGAACTCGGTCGCCAGACGGGTCAAATTGACCTCGTAGATATCCACCTCCTGTTTCTTCACCAGGTGAAGCAGGAGGTCCATGGGACCCTCGAAGACCTCGAATTGGACGCGATACTCACTCATGCCGGTCGGATGCAGCGCTGCGGACTGGGAAAAGGCTGAGTGGACACCTTGGGTTTGGCAACGGTGGGTTGCTCACAGAGCGCCCGTTCCGCCCGTCCAAAACCCACCTCGGACCCAACCCGTACCCCAGCCTGCAGGCCGCAGGCCTGCGCCGGTGGGTGCTGCAGTGCTCTGCGGCACTGGGTGCGCCCCGCGCACCCACCCACCCTAGGCCCAAGCCGCACCCACGCCCCAATCCCCCCACGGATACAACCCGCAAGGATTCGGCCGCGTTTCCGGGGAATCGGGATCGAAACCCCCGGTCCGTCTGGCCCCCTCAACGCAGTGACACCCCGGGTCGGTGGGCGCTCCGCGCCCAGTGCCGCAGGGCACTGCGGCACCCACCAAGGCCCGCCTGCGGCCGGGCTGTATCCAAAGCCAACGCCCAGCCTGCCCATCCAAAACCAGACCCACGCCCGATTCCTTCCTATCCTCGGGCAGGCCGTAGGCCTGCGCCGGTGGGTGCTGCAGTGCTCTGCGGCACTGGGTGCGCCCCGCGCACCCA
>SYEM01000068.1 GCA_005801385.1 Verrucomicrobiales bacterium
ACAGCCGATAGCTCTACCATTGAGCTACTCTGGAACGCTCTTGAGGGGCGGAAGCTACCGATGCGTTTTCCGGGGCGTCAAAACGTTTTTTGGATCCTGAACCGATGCGTTGTCCGAAACCGCGCAGGTCTGACGGGATGTCGACCCGTTGTTTGGGAGGATTCCTGTCGACCCGAACCAGGGATTTCGGGTCCCGTTTCGGCGATGTCGTCCGACCAGGATCATTGGGAAAATTTGCTCCGGCTGGCCGGGAACGAGGTGTCCCGGGTCGTGGAGGCCTTCCCGGGCGACCTGCGACGGCGTGCCTTGGAGGTGCCGGTCACCTACGAATCCTATCCGAGCGAAGCCCTCCTGGGGGATGGGTGGGATCCGGATCTTCTCGGTATGTTCGTGGGCGATCCGGTTGGGGAATCCCCCACCTCGGCGGTTCCGCTCCAGATCCTCCTGTTCCTCGAGAACCTCTGGGATTTCGCAGGGGAGGATCCCGAGCTGTTTCAAGAGGAGGTCCGGATCACCTACGTTCACGAGTTTGGCCACTACCTGGGTCTGGATGAGGACGAGCTCGAGGAACGGGGGCTGCTCTGAATGTCTGGATTTCCCGGGATTTGGGGCGACGCGGCTTTGAAGGACGGCCCTGAATCTGCTACCAATGGAGCGTTCTCGGATTCTATGACTGCTCTTCGGTATCAACCTCGGAAGCTGTTGGGTTTGGCGATGGCGCTCGCTGCCGTGCCGTCAGTCTTCGCCGACTCCGGATCGGCCCCATCGTTGTCGGCCTCGCTCCGGACCGTGGAAGGTGTTGAGCGGCTGGGACTTCGTTTCGAACCGCAGCCTGCCATCGAAGCCTACGAGCTCCAGGCGAGTCCCGGCCTCGGGTTACCTTTCCAGCCTGTTCCCGTGGGGCCCTCTGACTTCCAATGGACGGTTTCCCTCGGATCTGATCCCGCCGCGATGTACCGGCTTGAGGCGCGTGGTCTCGACGCAGACGTCCTCTGGGGCACCACGTTGCTGCAACGAATCGCCTACGGGCCGACCCCGGATGAGTTGGATCGGGTCCGTCGGATCGGTCCCGAGGCCTACCTCCAGGAACAGATCCGGGCCGAGGCGGTTCCGGAGACCCTGGATGTCGTGGATACCGCCCCGCGTTGGCAGAAGGTGGTGATCACGGGCACGGGGAGTTCCTCGAAGCTCTATATCTATATGGATGGCTCCGGGGACGCCTACCTGGATGATCTTCGGCTGGTGGCTGGAGTGGGTGATGACGGGTCCAAGCCGAACCTGCTCCGGAACGGAGACTTCGAGGCGTCGTTGGCCCCGGACTGGACGTTGTCCTCGAACCTTGTCAGCTCCGCCCGAAGCGCCTCGATCGTCCATTCTGGGGACGCCTCGTTGCATCTGGTGTCCACCGAGGCAGGCGAATCGCAGTCGTCATCCATCTTCCAGACCATCACGCCTTCCCTCAGCGCCTCCCAGACCTATACCTTGAGCTATTGGTATTGGACCTCGGACAAGTCCGCTCGCCTCACGATCCGCCTCTCCGGGAGTGGGATCGCCAGCACCCATGACCTGAGTGGGAGCCAGAACAACCCGGCCCCGCTGTTTGGGAAGCTGAAGACGGCACAGGCCACGTTGGCCGACCTGCGGGCATGGCATGTCCTGCGGGCGGTGCAGTCTCCCCGCCAGCTCCATGAGGTCCTTCGGCAGTTCCTGGAAAACCACTTCGTGACGGAGTACACCAAGACACGGGATTACTTCGACGGCCGAGGGTACGACTCCCCCCTTCCGGAGCGGCTCGCGGTCCGGACGGAGTTTGTCGAGAACCAACGATGGAGAGAGGTCCTGCTCAGACCGGCAGTCACATTCCATGATCTCCTGAAGATCAGCGCTGAGAGTCCGGCGATGATCATCTACCTCGATACCGTCACCTCGCGCGGCGATGGCAAGTACGTGGCGAACGAGAACTACGCCCGGGAGCTCTGTGAACTCTTCTGCTTCGGCGTCGACAATGGCTATGACCAGCAGGACATCGTCGAGATTTCAAAGGTGTGGTCCGGGTGGCGTCTCGAGCTCCTAGATGCCGCAAACGAGTTCAATCCGTTGGCAGCTCGGAGCACCAACTACGTCAATCCGGCCGTCACCGGCAGCGCCCTCAATTCGAATACCAACGTCGTCGGGGTGTGGGGCTTCAAGTACCGGACGGACAGGCACAACAACGCGGCAAAGCACCTGTTCCACGAGTGGGATGCCAACGGCAACCGTCTGGGGGGCAAGAAGGTTCCGGATCGGTTTGGTGCTCCGTGGGCGGGTCGGGACTACTCTCTCAGCCTGCCGGCGCGTTCGGGAAATGCTGGCATGCAGGATGGCTACGACACCCTGCGGCACATGGCCGACCAGCCGTTCACCCAGGAGTACATCAGCGTGAAGCTGTGTCGGCTGCTGGTCCACGACGGCTTTGCGCATGGCTATGATTTCACCGATGCCGAAACCTCGCCGGAGGAGGAACTGGTCCACCAGTGCATGACAGTCTGGGAGACATCGACTCCCAAGGGACAGCTGCGACCGGTGCTCGAGACCATCGTCAGATCGGACCTGTTCCGGGGCCACGGGGGTTCCCTCCAGAAGATCAAGACACCGTTGGAGTTCGCCGTCAGCACTGTCCGGGCGCTTCGCGTGGGCTTGTCGGATGGATCCTTCTCGGCGGAGACCGACGGGTATGGCCTCTACAACTTCATGAACCGGGCGGGTCGGATGCGGTTGTTCGATCGTGCCGAGCCGGACGGATACCCTGAGGATGCGGGGGGCTGGATCAGCGCAGGAACCTTGGCGGAGCGCCTGCGGTTCATCGAATCTGCACTGATGCCGGCTGGCATGAGTGGCAAGGACGACGCGGGTTCGAACACACGGGTGAACGTCCTTGGCGTTCTCCAGTCGCGGCTTGGAACTGACGGCATCCGGGATTCTGGGCGTGTGGCCGATACCCTTCTCCGGTTGCTTTTCCCCGCCGAGGGGAAGGCCAACCTCGAGGCCTATCGGAAGGTGGCGATCGACTTCCTCGACACGACCGACAGCGGCACCATCTCGCCACTCAGTTCGTTGACCGTCGGATCCACCGCCCATGACCAGCGGATCCGTGGTGCCGCGGCGCTGTTGATGTCCACCCAGCGTTTCCAGGAGCAATGACCCCAATTCGACCATGAACATCCTGACCCGGAGATCCTTCCTGTCCCATGCCACCCGCCTGGGGTTGGGTGCCGCGATGGCCTCCCTTACCGATGTCCCGCTGGTCCTCCAGAGGGCATTGGCAGAGGGCTCCATAGGTCGACCCGGTCTGAATGGTCGGGTCCGCAAGCTCCTCTTCCTGTTCCTGCGCGGGGCCAACGACGGGCTAAACACCGTGATCCCGGTAGGGGATCCGGCCTACTACAGCAGCCGTCCGAACCTCGCCATCCCCGACGATCCACTTCAGCCGGCGTCCCGTATCGGGACGGCAATCTTTCCCGAGTCCGGGAATGCATCAGGGATCTATGCCCACCCCTACAGCCTCTCCCTGGGCAATGGCTTCGCGGGCCTCCACCCCTCCCTGAAGTTTCTGTCCCCGGTCTACAATGCTGGGGATCTCGCCCTGATCCATCGAGTGGGCTATCCGCGACAGTCACGGTCCCACTTCGACTCTCAGGCCTACTGGGAGACGGGCGCACCGTCGGGCTCCGGGACCAAGGATGGTCTGTTGTACCGTGCGATGCTCGAGTCGGGTCTGGCCAACACCTCGCCCCTGACGGGTGTCACGGTGGGAACCTCCCTGCCCATGATTCTCCGTGGCTCGAAAGCTGCGATGATGAACATCGGCGACCCGACCCGCTATGGGTTGCTGTCGATCCCGAACACCGCAGCGGCGAAGGCGAAGATGTCGGCGGCCCTTGAGTCGGCCGACCGGGCCCGCTTCGCCGGGAAGCGGGATCGTGAGCTGCTCGAGCTCCAGTATCGCAACCTCAGTGGAACCCTCGACCTGTTTGCCGACCTCAAGTTCGCCGAGGCGGACAACACGTTCCGAGACGACGTGGCGACCGATGGGGACACAGACTGGGCCAACGCGAACGGCGGTGGCTACTTTCTGTTCCCGACCAACAACGACAAGAATGGCGGCTGGAAACGCACCTCGGGAAACCGGGCCGACAAGTACGTCGTCCCCACCTCGTCCTACGACTACTTTACCCGCCTGAAGACGGCATCGATCCTCCTGAACGACACCGACGCCATCGTCTCAGGGGTCTCGATCGATGGATGGGACACCCATAGCAACCAGGTCGACGACAAGAATACGGCGGCAGGCCTGGGTGCCCACACAGGCAGCCATGCGGGACTGCTCCGCCGGGTGGGCTGGACGATGTATGCGCTTCAGAAGCACTTCACGAAATACTCCAATAAGTGCCACTGGGACGATCTCGTCGTGGTCACGCTCTCGGAGTTCGGTCGCACCAGCATCGAGAATTCTGACGGTGGCACCGACCATGCCGAGGCGAGCGTCATGATGGTGGCGGGTGGTGGTGTTCGAGGCTTCGAGCCCGACGCCTTGGGTGGGGTGAGGCGGACGGGAGTCTGGAACTGTGGCGGTGACGGGGACCGGGTGGTCCCGTGGATGACAGGTCCGACGGGGTCGATGTTCCGCGCCTCGGGACGCTATCTGCAGCGCAACACGGACTACCGCTCCGTGCTCGGCAAGCTCATCCGGGACCATCTCGGCGCAACCCAACCGCAGTTGGATCGGATCATTCCGGGCTATTCCTCGCCGGAGGACAGTCTGGCGTCGAAGGGAGTCCAGTCCCGGGACAACACCACAGTCATCGGGGAACCCGAAGTGGTCTGAATCGGGGCAGCGTCCTGGAGCGCGTTGCGCTCAAGGGGTATTGCGGGTTGGCGGGGGCAGGGGCGGCGGGGGGATGCGGCCGCCGGAATCGACCGGTGGAAACACCGGCTTAGGCGGGATCGGTTGTGCCGGATTGAAGCCCCCTGCATTGTCCTGGATGACGTTCAAGGGCACCGCATTTCCGCCCCCATTGATGTAGGGCTGTACGATGGGTTGCCCCCCGGCGGGATTGTTGGCTGCGGAACCGCCGCGTCCAATCACGACCGGTCCTCCTCCGCTATTGCCGACGAGGCTGGGTGCCGGGACGGGAGCTGCTGGCACTGGGACGTTGGGATTCTTTGGCGGGACGGCACCCGGAGCGATGGATCCGCCGCCTGAGGCCTTCAGGCCATTCTCCGCGAAGCTCAGCGTCACGTCCTTGCCTGCGATTTGCGTCTTTACGCGGCCCGCCGGTGCGTCGATCTCGACGACCTTGATATCCTCGAACTCCTCGCCCTCCTGGAGGGTTTCGTAATCTGGTTGCTTTCCACCGGGTCGATTGATGGCGAAGTAGGCCTTTTTGATGCCTCCGGAGCGGGAGACCCCGGTCAGGAACACATTGGGTGGCGGGGAGGGTGGGGGCGGCGGCGGGGGAGCCGGCTCGGGCGGCGGCGGCGGCGGCTTGATGCCGAACGCGTTCCGGTTCGTCAGGGACAGGTACGGGTTTTCCGCGGCGATCGTCGTCTGGACGACGCAACCGACCAAGGATACTCCGAGGAGAGCCGACCCCCATCGTTGGACTGCAGATCCCATCTTGGTTCCTTGCAACACCATCTGATGGCGAAAGTTGCCGGTTCCTAGGGCCGCGTCCATGTCGGATTGTTGGTGAGGTTCCATCCGCCTCCGAGGGCGCGGTACAGGTTCACCACGGCATTGGCCTCGGCGAACCGCGCCTCCGCGAGGTCCGACTGGGTCGGGTAGAGCTGCTGCTGGGCCTCGAGGACCTCGAAGTAGCTGGCCTTGCCGTTGAGGTAGCGCTCGGTCGAAATGGTGACTGCGGACTCGAGAGCGTCGACGGCCTTCTCCTCCTGGCGTCGGACCTCAATGTACTTCTGGCGGGCCGTCAGGGCGTTTGAAACTTCCCGGAGCGCCGTTAGGATGGACTGATCATACTGCGCGACAGCCGCCTCGAAGGCCGCCTTGGCTGCGCGGTACTGCGCCCGGATGCGGCCACCTTGGAAGATCGGGCCCGTGAGACCTGCGGCTGCGGACCAGATCCGGGATGATCCGGCGGTGAAGGCATCCAGGGCGGTGCTGCCTTGCCCGAGGGCGGCGGTCAGGCTGATCGTTGGGAAGAACTGGGCCTTGTTGGCGCCCACCATCGCGTTGGCCGCGACCAGACCCTGTTCGGCAACGGCGATGTCGGGACGACGACTGAGCAGATCGCTGGTCAGTCCGGCCGGGATCTCGGATCCAAAGTCGGTCTGTTCGCCGACGATCAACGTGCCACGCGGCACGGTTCCTGGGGGGCGCCCGAGGAAGAGGTTGATGGCGTTTTCGGCAACGACGATGCGCCGCTCCAACTCGGGAACCGATGCGGCAGCCTTGGCAAGCGCGGCGGAGGCGCGATCCGTCTCGAGGCGGGATGCCACGCCGCCGGCAAGGCGGTCCTGGAAGATCTTCAGGGTGCCAGCGTAGGCGTTGGTCGCGTTTCGGAGGATGGCCAGCTGGGAGTCGAGGGTCAGCAGCTCCAGATAGGCCGTAGCCACATCGCACGTGATCATCAGCCTCATGTTCCGCTGCCCCTCCTGCGTCGCCAGGTATTGGGCCCGGGCTGCCTCGGTCATGCGCCGGATCTGGCCCCAGACATCCAGCTCCCAGGACAGGCTCCCGAGCGCCATGGGCGTCGTGAGCGTCTGTCCGGACGACGGGGATGGGACGCCTGCGGCGGCGTTCTGTCCGCGGCCGAGGAGTGCCTGGTAGTCCAGCTGCGGGAACAGCGGAGATCGGGCCACCGCGATCTGCTGACGCGCCTGCTCCACCTGGGCCACGATCCTCTTGAGATCGTAGTTGTTGGTCATCGCGACCCCGACGAGATCAACCAGGACGGGGTCCCGGAACAGGGTCCACCAGGGGAGGTCTGCGATGGAGTTGGTTCCCGGGGCGGAGGCTCCCCGAAACGACTCCGGCAGAGAGGTCTCCGGGCGTCGGTAGTCGGGCCCCATGGCACATCCCGCTAACGCGAGGAGGACCAGCACGGTGGCTGCCCACGATCCCAGACGTGTCGGAGAGCCCGAAAGGTTGGCGCGCATGCGGTTCATGGGTGGGATCTCAACCATGGGCTTTGGCAGGGTCTGCGGTCGGAGCGGGTTTGCCATGGCCGCCCGAGCTCAGTTTCTCGACAAGGTAGAAGGCGACCGGGATGAGAAAGATGGCGACGAAGCTGGCGGCGAGCATCCCGCCGATCACGGTGAAGCCCATGACCTGACGGGACAGCGCACCGGCGCCACTCGCCTTTGCGAGGGGCACACAGCCCAGGATGAAGGCGAAACTGGTCATCAGGATGGGGCGCAGGCGGAGCCGAGCACTCTCGAGCGATGCTTCGATGAGGGATTTCCCCTCCTCGTAGCCCATCTTTGCGAACTCCACGATCAGGATGGCATTCTTCGCCGAGAGGCCGATGAGCATCACCAACCCGATCTGGGCGTAGACATTGTTCTCGTAGCGGCCCACCAGGATGCCGGCGAAGGCTCCTGCGACGGCGATCGGGGTGCACATCAGGACCGAGAACGGCAGCGACCAGCTCTCGTACTGGGCCGCGAGAATCAGGAAGACGCAGAGGAGGGAGAATCCGAAGATCGCCATCGGGGAGACGCCCTGCTGGGCCTTCTTCTCCTGGTAGCTCATGCCCATATAGTTGTAGCCCATGCCCTGGGGCATCGTTTCACGGAACACCTCCTCGAGCGCCTGCATCGCCTGGGCGGTGCTCACGCCGGGGACCGGCGAGGCGTTGATCTGGGCCGCCTCATGGAGGTTGAAGCGCATCGTGAACTCGGGTCCCTCGATTCGGCGGACCGAGGTCAACGCCTCAAGGGGGACCTTGTTCCCGCTCCGGTTCAGCACATAGAACATCCCAAGGTTCTCGATGCGCGTCCGGTAGTCTCCCTCGGCCTGGACGTAGACCTGCCACTGACGGCCGAACTGGTTGTAGTAGTTCACGAAGGCACCGCCCATGAAGCACTGCATCGTCGTGTAGATGTCGGCCAGCTCGACTCCCTGCTGGAGCGCCTGGTCCCGGTTCACGTCCACAAAGATCTGCGGGACCGACAGAAGGGCGGTGGTGAACACGCTGGCCAATTCCGGTCGCTTGGCCGCCGCGGCCATGAATTTGGGCAGGTTCGGCGCGAGGAGATCACCGCCGGTGTGGTCCTCAAGGATGAAGGTCACCCCTCCGGAGGAACCAACGCCAGGGATCGCGGGGGGGGAGAAGGCGAAACCGATCGCCTCTGGGATCTTCGCGAACTCCCGATTGATGTGGGCGCTGATCGCCCTGTACTGCTCCTCGGGCTTCTTCCGCTTCGCCCATTCCTCCAGTGTGATGAAGAAGAAGGCGCTGTAGGTGTTGTTGACGCCGCTTAGGAGGCTGAACCCGACCACCGACGAGTAGTATTTGATCCCGGGGGTGTTCTTCAGGATCTCCTCGGCCTGCCGGACGACCGCGTCCGTGCGCTGAAGTGATGAAGCGTTTGGAAGCTGGAGTCCGGCGAACAGGTAGCCTTGGTCCTCGTCGGGCAGGAAGCTGGTTGGAATGGCCCGGCCGAAGAAACCGCCCAAGACGCCGATGCCCGCCAGAAGCAGGACCGCGATCGCACTCTTGTGGATGAGCACCCGGCAGATGCCGACGTAGCCGTCGGTCACACGGCCGAACACGCGGTTGAAACCGTCGTAGAATCGCTGCAGGAGGCCCGCGCCTCGGACCTTGGGACGGAGCAGCAGGGCCGAGAGTGCCGGCGACAGCGTCAGGGCGTTGAAGGCGGAGATGGCGACCGAGACAGCAATCGTGACGGCGAACTGCTGGTACATGCGCCCAGTAATCCCTGGGATGAACGCGGTTGGGACGAAGACCGCGCCAAGAATAATCGCGATCGCGATGACTGGCCCGGACACCTCCTCCATCGCCTTCAGAGCCGCATCCCGAGGCGAAAGCCCATGC
>SYEM01000069.1 GCA_005801385.1 Verrucomicrobiales bacterium
CGGTGCCATGCTGTCGCTGCTGACCCTGGTCACGGGTGGGTATGACAGCATCCTGTACTGGGCGTTCCTCGGGTTGGTGGTCCGCAACGCCGCGGTCATCCCGAGCGCGGATGTGCAGATCACGATCAACCTGGTGGTGAGTCTTGGATACCTGCTGGCGGGGGTCCTGGACCACTGGGTGGCCGGGACGGAACTGGAGCTGATCCGGACGACCGGGCGCGGGACGGTGTCGGGTGGATTCTTCGACGAGGGGGGCGCACCGATCACGGAGTCGTTGATCCTGCGCATGCTGCTGCTGCTGCTGCTGACGGTCTGCTGTGCGGGTATCCAGATCCTGGCGGATCGACAGCGCCAGCGGGAGCTGGATGCCCGGGAGTTCCAGATCAAGCAGCAGCAGCTGGAGGCGGCGGGACGCCTGGCGGCGGAGATCGCGCACCAGCTGAAGAACCCGCTCGGGGTGATCAACAACGCGGCGTTCACGCTCCAGCGGACGGTGAAAGAGGGGAAGAAGATCACCCAGCAGATCTCGATCATCCAGGAGGAGGTGGGGCGGTCGGACCGGATCATCACGGAGCTGATGGGCTACGCGCGTCTCTCGGAGGGCCGGGTCGAGCGGGTCGATCTGAACGACGAGCTGGACCGGGCCGTATCGGAGGTCCTCCCCGAGGGTGCCAAGTTCGGCATCCGGGTCCACCGCGACTACACGCCCGGGCTGCCGCAACTGCTGGGTCAACGCGGTCATTTTGCGGAGGTATTCGCCAACCTCCTCACCAATGCCCGGGAGGCCATGGAGGGAGGGGGTGAGCTGTTCCTCACGACTCGGACCGGTCCTGACTTCTCGGTCCTCGTGACCGTCCGCGATACGGGGCCGGGGATTCCTCCGGAACGTCTCAAGCAGGTCTTCGAGCCCTACTTCACCACCAAGAACCGGGGCACGGGACTGGGTCTGGCCATCGTGAAGAACAACACGGAGCTCTATGGCGGGACGGTGGGCGTGGAATCGGAGCTTGGAACGGGCACCCGGTTCACCGTTACACTGCCGGCCCGTTCACTCATGCGTCTCCGGACATGAAATTCCCGCCATTGCTCGTCGTGGACGACGAGAAGAACATGAGGTTGACCCTCGAGACGGTGCTGCGGGACGAGGGCTATGAGGTCCGGTTGGCGGAGTCGGCGGAGTCTGCCCTGAAGGCCATCGCGGCCGAGGAGCCGTTCCTCGTGATCAGCGACGCCCGGCTGGGTGGGATGAGCGGGTATGAGTTCCTGAAGGAGGTGGCGAAGCGTCATCCGCAGGTGCCTGTGCTCATGATCACGGCCTACGCCACGCCCAAGCTGGCGGTCGAGGCGATCCGGAACGGCGCGGTGGACTATCTGGCGAAGCCGTTCGAGCCCCGGGAGCTGCTCCATGCGGTGGCCCGGTGCGCGGAGCGGCACCAGCTGCTGGTGGAGAACGCCGCCCTCAAGGCGAGGGCAGGGGATCCCTACCGGCTGGAGCACCTGATCGGCGACTGCTCGAAGGTCGTCGAGCTGCGTCGCCTCGTCCAGACGGTCGCCCCGACCGATGCCACCGTCCTGATCCTGGGCGAGAGCGGCACGGGCAAGGAACTCATCGCCGGTGCGATCCACACGCTGAGCAGGCGTGTCGGAAAGACCTATGTGCGCCTGAACTGCGCCGCCATCCCGGAGACGCTGCTCGAGAGCGAGCTCTTCGGCTACGAGCGGGGGGCGTTCACCGGTGCCCATCGGGCCAAGCGGGGCCTGGTGGAGGAGGCCGATGGGGGGACGATCTTCCTCGACGAGATCGGCGACATGAGCCGGCCGTTGCAGGCGAAGCTGCTGAGGTTCCTCGAGGACGGCTCGTTCACCCGCGTCGGCGGAACCCAGGAGCTCCGGGTGGATGTGCGGCTGATCGCGGCCACGAACCGCAACATCGTCGAGGCGATCCAGAAGGGCGAGTTCCGGGAGGACCTGTTCCACCGCCTCAACGTGATGCAGTTTCGTCCCCCGCCGCTCCGCGAGCGGGGGGAGGACATCCTGCTGCTGGCCCGGTCGGTCCTGCGTCACTTCGCCGCACGCCTCGGCAGGTCCCTCCAGGGCATCACGCCTCCGGCGGAATCGGCCCTGCTGGCCCATTCGTGGCCCGGAAACGTCCGGGAACTGCGCAACGTCATGGAGCGGGCCGTCATCCTCGAGACCGCCGACCAGATCCGGCCCGGCAGTCTCCCGGACTTCGAGATCGAGTCCCGGCTCCGCAACGCCGGCCCGGAGCGTTCGCCAGGCACCCGTTCGTCTCCGCCCCCCGCACCCGGGACGCCGGTCCCGCTCGGGGATGCCCTGGTCCAGTTCGAACGGGAACTCATCCTCGCCGCACTCCAGCGCACGGGGGGCAACCTCTCGCGGGCCGCGCAGCAGCTCGACCTCTCCCGGCATGCCCTGAGATACCGGATGAGCCGGCTGCATCTCCGGTCGGAAGGGGTCGTTGACGACGACGCAGATTCCCCGTCAACCTCCTTGGCCAGATGATGTTCGTCATCCAGCTTCTGGCCGCCAATCTCCCGGATGGGTCCCCCCTCCCCAAGAGTCTGGCTCCCGGGGCGCAGCATTCGCTGCAGGGGTTCTTTCCGATCATCCTGGTCGTCTCCTCCATCATCCTCGGACTCCTCGTCTGGGCCGTCTTCATCCGGCGCCGTCCGAAGTCCCAGAAACGGGGGGTCATCATGGACGATGGAAGCGCATCCGGCGGGGAGGAGTCCGGGCGTCGCCGTCGCCGTCGCCGTCGTCGCGAGCACCGATCCCGAAATCCGACCCGTGCCGAGACCGGCGGCCTTCCGCCCAAGGGATCGGCCAACGCCGACGAGCCGTCGCTGTGAGCACCGAGGTCAGTGACCAGATCACGCAGCGCAGCGCCTCGAACCTCGCGCTGGCCTTTGTGGTCCTGCCCCCGGATCGCCGAGCGGCGATGAGCGCCCTGTATGCCTTCTGCCGGGAGGTGGATGATGTGGCGGACGAGGACACGAAGCCCGTCCCGGAGCGGCGGTCCGCCCTCCAACGCTGGCGGGAGGACATCCGTCGGGCCTGCAGGGGGGAAGACCCCGCGTTTGCGGTAAACCGGGAACTCCAGCCCTTCATCGCCCGTCACCGGCTCCCGTTCGACCTGTTCAACGAGCTCCTCCTCGGGGTGGAGCAGGATCTCGAGCCGGCGGTCTATGCGGACTACCCGGAACTCGACCGCTACTGCTACCGGGTCGCCTCGGTGGTCGGACTGCTCAGCATCGAGATCTTCGGATATCGTGACCCGCGGTGTCGGGAGTATGCCGACGCCCTCGGGAAGGCCCTCCAGTACACCAACATCCTGAGGGATGTCGGCAACGACGCCGTGCGGGGACGGGTGTATCTCCCCCGGACCGAGCTCGAGTCGCATGGGGTGACGGTCGAGGATGTGCTGGGGCACCGCGATTCCCCGGGGTTCCGTCGGGCTGCCGCGGCGTTCGCGGGTCGGGCGAGGGCCTACTTCTCGAGGGCCCGTGGGCTGTTGCCGGCAGGCGAGCGTCAGTCCATGGTCGCGGCGGAGATCATGGGTGCCGTCTACTGGAAGCTCCTGCTGCGTCTCGAGGCCTCGGGCTTCGATGTGCTGTCGCCGCGACCTCTCCGGTTGAACCGCATCCAGAAGCTGGGCTGCATCGCGCTGGCCTGGACCCGGGTGAAGACCGGTCTGCCCTTTGCCGCCTATGGAGTTTGAGGCGTTCCAGCCCCGGACGCGCGTCCTGTTCACCGCCGACAACTTCGGGCGGTCGACCCGGGACAACGAGGCTGTGATCCGGGCGTTCCGGGAGGGGGTCCTGGGTGCGGTGTCGATTGCGGGTCGCGCCGGGGCCCGGGACAACGCCGTGGCGCTCGCCCGCGAGAATCCGGGCCTGGCTGTCGGTCTGCAGCTGGTCCTCTGGAATGGGATGTCGGCACTCAAGCCCAGCGAGATCCACGGACTGGTTGACCGGCGGTTCGAGTTCCCGAAGGGCCTTTTTGGCACCCACCTCCGCTACCTGCTCAATCCACGCCTCCGTGCACCCCTTCAGTCCGAGATCAGCGCACAGATCCGGTTGTTCCGGTCCACCGGACTTCCCATGGCCTTCCTGGCGGGACGCGGCGGATTCCAGAGCCATCCCGTGGTCGCGTCCCTCCTCGCCCGCTACCAGGCCGAGTGGCAGATCCCGGTCGTGCGGACCCACTACGATCCGCTCCTGACGAACCTCCGGGTCTTTCCCGTCCGAAGCCTCCCGCATCTGTTCCGAGGCTGGCTCATGAAGCGATTCGACCGTCGTTCCCGACCCATCCTGACCGCCGCGGGGATGGTCATGACGGACCATTCCCTCGGCTGCCTGACGGATCGACCCCTGAACCTCCGCTATCTCCTCCGTATGCTCGAGGAGCTGCCGCCCGGGACCTATGAGGTCTGCATGAACCCCAATGAGGACTCCCATGCCGCCGAGCTCGAGGCCCTGACGAGTCCGGAGCTGCGACGCTTCCTATCGCAACCCGGATGGGAACGGATCACGCCCCCCGACCTGATTCCGGCGCGGCCGCCGGTCGCTGCGGCCGGTCTGTCCGGTGGAGCGGTCCGGGTCGACTGAGGAGGCCCATGCCGGTGGTCTTTTCCTCGGGGTACCGGCCTCCTTTTTGGGGACGGAACCCGTGGATCCAGCTGCTCTGGTCGGAATCCCTCCGGAAGGTCGCTTCAGGCCCTTGGGTCCGTGAACGGATGGAGCTCCCCGACGGCGATTTCCTCGACCTCGACTGGTGGCGCACCGGGGGGCGTCGTTGTCTGGTCGTCAGTCATGGCCTCGAGGGTCACTCGCGGCGGTCCTATGCCACCTCACTGGCGCGCGCCGCAGCCCGAAGGGGTTGGGAGGTGGTGTCGTGGAACATGCGGGGCTGTTCGGGTGAACCCAACCGGCTGATGCGCTGCTACCACAGCGGCGCCTCGGAGGATCTCGCCGCCGTGGTCGACCATGTCGCGCGGACGCTTCCCGGGGTTCCGGTCGCCGTCGCCGGATTCAGTCTGGGGGGCAATGTGACCCTGAAGTTCCTCTGTGAGGACTGGCCGGCGCGACGCGGGGTCCACGCCGGGATCGGAATCTCCGTCCCGTGTGACCTCCGGTCCGCGGCCCTGCGGATCGCCGATGTCGGATTCGGGTGGCCGATGCGCCGGTTCCTCCAGGATCTTGGACCCAAGATGGAGGCCAAGCAGGCCCGCTTCGGGGGAGCATTCCCGGCGGCCGACTGGCGTCGGATGCGGACCTTCGCCGAGTTCGACGACGCCTTCACAGCCCCGATCCACGGGTTCCGTGATGCCGAGGACTATTGGGCCCGCTGTTCGTCACTCCGCTTCCTGCCCGCCCTGCGGATCCCGACGCTCCTGCTGAACGCGCAGGACGACCCCATGCTGGCTCCGGAGTGCTTCCCGTTCGATCTGGCTCGGGAACACCCGCACCTCTTCCTCGAGGCCCCGCGCCACGGATCCCATGTGGCGTTCGCGAGCCGGCCGGATGCCTCCGGTGACGGTTGGGCGGACGTCCGAGTGCTCGAGTTCCTGGACTCCTGCATCCCGGCCTGAACCCGGGACCGGTACGACGGGATCCGGTGTCTGTGGGATGATCCTGACCCGCGCGGACTCAGCCCTCCATCGTGGACAGTTCCACGGGGTCGACCTGCACTCCCTGGCGGCGGAACCATTTGATGGCGCCCTCCACCGTCTTTGGATCGCCCTCGAGCTCGAGCGCGATGAGCCCCACCTCGTTCGTGATCGACGAGTTGCGGATGTTGAAGACGACGTCGAACCGACGGCTCATCATCCACAGGACCGGCTTCGTGGTCATCTCGGCCGAGACGGTCAGCCAGAGCCGACGTCTCTCCTTCGAGGGGCGTGGTTTCGCGGGCGTCTTCCTTCGGGCTGGGGCTTTGGGCATAGGCGATGCGGCGTGCAGCCCACAACAGACTGCATCGTCCGTGCTTCGACAATCCCAGACTGCGCCAGAACGCAGGCCACCGGGAACGACGGAGGATTCCTTGTGTTCCGGGACCGGCCTTCTTGACCCGACGCGGACTCCTGCGGAAGGTCTTCCACAGATGTCTGCAGCCACGTCCCAGATCCTGGTTTGGGTGGAGTCGCCGCGGGCCTGTGTCCGGGTGGTGGGCCGTGCCGCGGTGGAGGGGGCTCGGCAGTTCAAGGTGCTGATCCAGCGCCTCGAGTCCCAGGGCATCCACCAGTTCTGTGTCGACCTCGGTGAATGTCGGATCATGGACAGCACCTTTTCGGGCGTCCTTGCCGCGCTGGCCAGCGACCCAGGGGCTTCGCCTTGTGGACCCGGCAATGCCCGCTTCACGCTCATCAATCCCAACGCCCGGGTCCGGGACCTGCTCGACAACCTCGGGGTTCTCCCGCTGGTGCGGGTCATCGAGGGAACCACCCTCCGGATGCCGGATGGAGGCGTCGAGGAGATCGCGGCACCGACCTCCCCGAAATCCGAGACCACCCGATGCTGTCTGGAGGCCCATCAGTTCCTGATGGATCTCAAGCCGGAGAACCGGCAGCGCTTCGCCGAGGTGACCCGGTTGTTGGAGGCGCAGCTCGGGACCTAGGGTTTCTGGACTCCCGATACCCGACCGCCCCGGAAGGAGTGATCCGGCGGACTCCGGGAGGCGGAGAGGTGGCCGGGACGATCCTGGGATCGGTTCGACGGGACCTGGACGGCTCCGGAACAGATTGGATCCGCACGCTGTCCGGTTGAGGCCATGGTCCCTGTCGCCGTTTGTCCTTTGCCCTGCCGGAGGGCCCGTGGGTAGGTTCTCCCCTCGAGCCCGTGCGTTCCTCCACTCCAGTCCTGCTGATCCTCGCGGTTCTCGGTTCGGTCCTCCCTGGCGGAGCGGCCGACCCGCCGGGCGCCGTGCTCCCCAACCCGGAGGACCGCCTTGCGGTGGCCCGTGGATCGCAGCTCGCCCGCACCTACTGCACCACGTGCCATCTGTTCCCGGATCCCGACGCGGTCGACCGCGCTACGTGGTTCGAGCAGATCCTGCCCCGGATGAAATATCGTCTGGGGTTCACGACGGCGGAGCTCGACCGGAGCGCCGACGTCCAGACGCTCCGACAGCACCACCGGATCCCGCTGGAGCCTGTGGTCACCGAGGCCCAGTGGCTCGACATCTGTTCCTACTACCTGGCCAACGCTCCGGAGAAGCCGCTGCCGCAGACCGCTCCGCTTCCCATCGGCCTCGGGGTGCCCGGGTTCGAGTCCGCCATCCTCCCGATCCGCTCTCCCCAGCCGGCGGTGACCGCCCTCCGCATCCTCCCAGAGGGTGGGGCGCTCATGGCCGACGACTTCGGGAAGTCGCTCCAATGGGTCGGACCGGACGGACGGGTCGCCGGCGGTGCGGCTCTGGGGGTGTCGGTCGGATCCCTCCGTCCGGTAGGCGGAGCGATGCTGGCGTCGGGACTCGGAAGCTTCATGCCGACCGATGAGCGGGGTGGCAGCGTGTTCTGGCTCCGTCCGACGAATGGATGGTCCGCCTCGCCCCCGGCGCTCTCGGGTCTGCCCCGGACGACGGATGCCAACGAGGCGGATCTGAATGGCGATGGCCGGCCCGATCTTGTGGTCAGCTGCTTTGGCAACAACCTCGGACGGCTGTCGTGGTGGGAATCGATGGCCGACGGGACCCATCGTGAACACGAGCTCCTGCCCATTCCCGGGACGCTGCGGACCGAGATCGCGGATTTCGACGGGGATGGCCGTCTGGACATCGCGGCGCTGGTGGCCCAGGAGACGGAGGCGCTCTTCCTGTTCAAGGGGGACGGTCGCGGCGGGTTCACGCGGTCGACCGTGTTCCAGCGCCCGCCCTACTGGGGCCACAGCCACTTCACCGTGGCCGACTTCAACCGGGATGGGCGTCCGGACTTCCTTGTGACGAATGGCGACAACGGGGAGTTCTCGTCGCCGGCCAAGCGGGTGCACGGTGTGCGTCTCCATGCCTCCCAGCCCGGGGGGGGATGGAAGGAGGCCTTCTTCCTGCCCCTCTACGGTGCCTACCACAGCGTCGTAAGGGATTTCGACCGGGATGGGGATCTCGACATCGCCACGATCTCGTTCTTTCCCGAGTACCAGAAGGCGCCACGCGGCAGCTTCGTCTTCTTCCGGAACGAGGGAGCAGACCGGTTCACCGCCTCCACCTTCCGAGAGAGCGCCACCGGTCGCTGGGTGTCCATGGATGCCGGCGACTTCGACCGCGACGGCGCGGAGGACATCCTCTTGGGGTCCTACATCAAGGGGCCCACGCCGGTCCCCACCGCGTTGCTCGACGGATGGCAGAAGACGGGTCGGCCCCTGCTGCTGCTCCGGAACATCACGCCTGCGGGCGGTCAGCAACCGGTCGCCCCCTCGAAGTCCCCATGATACCCCATCCTGCATCACCCCACATTGCCACCGGGATCCGGGGCCTCCTCGCCGCCCTGGTGGTGGGGCTCACGGTCCTGTGCGCTGGGTGTGTCTCGACCCTTCCCCATACGCCCCCGGCCGGCTCGGCTCCGACCGTGGGCGAGGATGCGTCGTCCCAGTCCGCCCAACAGATCATCGTGGAATGGATCCAGAACCGAAATGTCGCCGAATGGATCCTCGCACGGTTGGCTGGGGCCTGCTGGGACGTCTCCCAGAAAAAGGCCTCCGCCGAGGCCCGCTTCGAGATCCTGGAGCTGCGCGCGAATTATGCGTCCTCGTGCATGTCCATGATGAATGGAATCACTCCCCGGTCCCAGATCGTGGGCATGGCCATCCTCACCGAGATGGTCCACCGCGTCTGGGTGGTCGAGGGGCGGGCTGCGACGCTGTTGGGGGCCGAGGCAGCTCCGCTGGAAGCAGCCCTGGGCGAGATCCGGAAAGGGATGCTGACCGAATGCCTCCGATACTTCTCCCAGGAGGAGGTCGACCGCATCATGAAGGGTGTTGAATCCTGGCGTGCGGCCCACCCGGGACGGATGGATGTGACATTCCTGCGGTTCGACACCACGACCGACGAGGTGGCGAAGACCCTTGGGAATGTTGGGGATGATCCCGGGGGTCTCTTCGGCTCGCTCGACGGACGCCTCTACAACGCCATCCTCCTGGGGGAGCGGATGATCTTCCAGCTCAGCCGGATGCGCCGGCTCGTGGAATGGCACACCGAGGCGGCCCTCGCGGCAGCCCTGGCCCAGCAGGAGGTCCAGGCGGCCGTGCAATCCCTGAAGAGCTTCGAACGGCTGGAGCCCGTCCTCACCTCGGAGTCCGACCGGTTCCAGTCGACCCTCAACGCGATGCCGGAGCGGTTGACCGAGGCCCTCGTGCACCAGCCCGAGATCGTCGGGCTGATGCGGACAATCCGTGAGCTGGAGGTCCGTCTCGGGGCGCTGTAGAACACGGTGGAGACCTTCGACAAGACCGTGTCTCAGCTCTCGGAGCGACTGGGAAGCCTGACGGCCGCCGCCGAACCCGGCTCGGTCTCCACGACTGCCGCGGAGGCCATGACGGCGATGCTCCAGCCCCTGCGGTCGATGGTCCTCCTGCTGTTGGGGGGCGCCGCCGGACTGATCCTGCTGCACGCGGCCCTTCGGCGCTGGCGTCCGTGACAGGACCGTCCCGGAGCCGGGAGTGTCACACGGGGAAAGAGGAGGGGATTGAGAGAGATCGGAGAACAGGAAGAACAGAGGGGCATAGGGGTGGCTCCTGATCCGAAGCCGGAGGCGTCGATGGGTGGGTGAGGCAGTGCCCTGCGGTACGGGGTGCGGGAGCACCCACCCGTGGAGTGGTCGATCCCCGGGGCCGAACCGGGAGCGTCGTCGCGTTGCTCCGGTCCCCAGAGCGAGATTCCGCTCGTCACAATACCCGTCGAACCGGTCTTCTCTCAACACTCCCATGGAACTCCTCCTTCCCCTGAAGTCCCGTCGCGCGTTCCTCCGAACCGCCGGACTCGCCACCTCCATGTTCTCCACCGTCGGTGCCTTTGCCGAGGCCCTGACCCTCACTCCCGCCGCCACCGAGGGGCCGTACTATCCCAACCATCTGCCGCTCGACACCGACAACGACCTGATCGTCATCAACAACGCACTGACCCCTGCCGTGGGGGAGGTCGGATACCTCTCGGGCAGGGTGCTCGACAGCCGTGGAAGCCCCCTCCGGAATGCGGTGGTCGAGATCTGGCAATGCGATGCGAACGGGGTCTATCTCCATACGGCCGACTCCGCCAACCGGTCGCGCCAGGACAGGCAGTTCCAGGGATTCGGCCGGTTCTCGACCGGAAGCTCCGGGGAATACCTGTTCCGGACCATCAAGCCGGTGCCCTACGTGCCCCGGACGCCCCACATCCACTTCAAGATCCGCCGGGGTGGACAGGAACTCCTCACGACGCAGCTCTACATCAAGGGGCATCCCGGCAACGAGAAGGACGGGATCTGGAAGGACCTGAAGACGTCGAAGGAGCGGAATGCGGTGACCGTGGACTTCAAGCCAATGCCCGGGTCCAAGGCGGGCGAGTGGCTCGCCCGGTTCGATCTTGTCCTGGGCACGACCCCGGAGGCCTGACCGAGTGGTTGGATTCCCGGGGTCGACAGGGGAATTCGCCGCTTGGATCAGCCGGATCAAACCCTCTAGCGTCGCCGGGTCGGCTCATGTCGTCCGGAACCTGCCCCTCCGGTCGGCGGGTGCCGTTGCCCGGCATGGATTCCCCGTCACCCGCACAGCTCGAACTGGAACGCGATCGTTCCGGGAGGGTGCGGCTTCGGATGTCGGGATCGTGGAACGCCTCGGCCCGGTTCCCGGACTTCCGTCCCCTGACCGAGGCGCTGGCCCGTCAACCGCCACCGCCCGGGGTCCTCCTCGATGCCTCGGGCCTCTCCCGCTGGGACTCGCGGTTCGTGGCCGCGGTGGCCCGGATCCAGGACCTCTGCCGCCAACGCCGTGTCCCGGTCGACGACTCGGCGTTGCCCGAGGGCGTCCGACGGCTGCTGCGTCTGGCCACCGCAGTACCGGAGGCGTCGGATGTCCGGGGTGTCGGTGGACCGAAGCCCTTTCTGGCCCGGTTGGGCGCTGGAACGGTTCGGGCCTGGGAGGAGAGCCTCAACCTCTTCACCTTCCTCGGGGAGGTGCTGATCGCTCTCGGTCGACTCTTCCGGGGCAAGGCGCAGTTCCGGCTGCCGGACCTTCTGCTGGTCATACAGCAGACCGGCCCGGGCGCGCTGGGAATCGTCGCGCTGATCAACTTCCTGGTCGGCCTCATCCTCGCCTTCGTCGGGGCCACCACGCTGTCCCAGTTCGGGGCGACGATCTTCGTGGCCGACACCGTGGCGATCGGAACGGTCCGGGAGATGGGCGCAATCATGACGGCGGTGATCCTGTGTGGTCGGACGGGTGCGGCCTTTGCGGCACAGCTCGGGACGATGAAGGTGAACGAGGAGATCGCCGCACTCCGGACCTTTGGCATCTCGCCGGTCGAGTTCCTGGTGTTGCCCCGGATCATCGCCCTGGTCCTGATGATGCCGTTGCTCGTGGTGTTCGCCGACCTCATCAGCATCCTGGGCGGACTTCTGGTGTCATCCTCGGTCATGGACGTCTCGTCGACCGTCTACATCGACCGCACGATCCAGGCGATCCGGCTGAAGAGCTTCCTGCTGGGAGTGTTCAAGGGCGGTGTCTTCGGGTTCCTGGTGGCCTACACCGGATGTCTCCGGGGCATCCAATGCGGATCGAACGCCGCAGCGGTGGGTGAGGCGACCACCCGGGCGGTCGTCGCCGGCATCACCTCCATCATCGTCTTCGACGGTGTCTTCGCCGTCCTCTGCAACGCGCTCAAGATCTGATCTCCCGCGTGAATCCCGACACCCAGATCGAGATCCGGAACCTGACCATGGCGTATGGCGACTACGTGGTCATGCGGGACATCCAGGCCGAGGTGAAACGGCATTCGGTTTTCGTGATCATGGGCGGCAGCGGCTGCGGCA
>SYEM01000070.1 GCA_005801385.1 Verrucomicrobiales bacterium
TCGTTCGTGTCCGGGCGCGAGTTCTTCGCCATCCAGAACATCGAACGCTACACGCGCCAGCGGATCCGCCGCGGCCAGGTGCCCAGCCACGGGGAGATCGAGGAGGCCCGGCTGAACCAGCAGGTCCAGAAGGTCCGGGACGTGCTCGCTGCGGGCAACTACCGGCACTACGACCACCTGATCGAGTCGTTGCTCGAGGAGGGCATCGAGTCGCTCGAACTCCTCAACGCGCTTTTCCATCAACTCACCCGGAATCCGGATGCTGAGGGCTCCGGAGGCCCGGATCGCCGCAAGCCGACCGGTCCAGGCGAACCCCCAACCAAGGTGCGTCCTGCGGCTGGCGGTCCGACCCCGACGGCTCCCAAGACAAAGCCCGCCGCCGCGGCGAAACCGGCCCGGCCAGAACGGTCGGAACGGCCCGCAAAGCCGACGCTGGCCGCCAGCCGCCCCGCGACCGTGATTCCTTCCTCCGTGCCATCCGTGCAATCCCGGGAGGATGGCGTCGCCCGGGATGTCCCGGCAGTACCGCCGGAACCCCGGGAGGAGAAGGACCTCCGTACTTCGCAACCTTCGGAAACCCCAGAGGTCCCAACGGCACCGACCCTGAGGGTCGATGCGGCTCCCCAGTCGCCGGTGGCCTCGGAGTCGCCGATTGCACCGAAAACAGCGGCAGCCCCGGAGACCGAGGGCGCACCGATCGAGGAGGCTTCCGAGGAGCGCTCCACCAAGCCGCGGAAGGCCAAAGGACCTGACGATCCCGACTTCGTCGGCCCCCGGACCCGCCTGTGGATCAGCGCGGGCGAGGAGAACGGCATCGAGATCCCGGACATCGTGGCCCTGATTCAGGGCGAGACCGGACTTCCGGCCGAGATTATCGGTCGGGTCGACATCCGGGAGAGGCACACCTTTGTGGAGGTGGCGAGCGAACATGCCGCCGGCATCGTGGCCAAGCTCAAGCGGGCGCCTTTGGCCGGCATCCGCCTCAAGGCCAAGGTGGCGTAGGAGTGACGCAACCCGGCAGGTCTGCAGTCACCGGCGGCCCCATTTGGTTCGGCTTGGTTCGGCTTGGTTCGGCTTGGTTCGGCTGCGCGTCGAACCACCCGCGGAGACAGAGGGAACTCGCCGAAGCATCAGAGAATCCCGGCTGTGGCATCCGTTCACCGGGCCTTGCTGGGATTTTTGAAGGTCTTGAGGAGGAGGTCGCCACCCACGCCTATGGATAGAACTCCTGGCGCAGCTGACGCTGCAGCTCGTGCACCGCGAGGGTGAGCTCGGCGAAACGCTCCCATCGTTCCTCGGATCCCTTCCTGTCGCCCTCGGCCTCCGTCTCGAGACGACGCCGGAGCCGGCTGAACCGTTGTGACAGCGGGAGGGCAGTGCTCTGGTCCCCCAGGGCCTCCAGCAGCTGGCGGACCCGGGCCGACTGCTTCCGCGTGCGCCGGATCAACCGTTCGGCAGCCTCGACACCGATCTCCCCCGACTGGACCCGCAGCAACAACGCACAGTCGAAGGCCCGACACTGCTGGGGACGCTGGGCGTAGATCCGACAGGTGCACTCCTGGGACAGCGCAGGACACGGCTGAGCGAACCGCGGCTTGGATCCGCCTACGATCCGGAGCCCCTGCGCCTTCAACCCCTCAGCATCATCCGCCAGGAGGAGTTCAACCCGGCCAAATAGGGTCCCGTCACAGCACAGACCACATTGGGTGCAGAGGGATCCCGTGGACGACGGCGGCATCGGATGGGTGATGGCTTCCAGGGATCAGTTCGACGGATCGAGCGCGGTCTTGATGTCGTCGTAGATGAGACGCGAGAGCTCGGAGTCGCCGATGGAACTGACACGGATCCGGATCTCGGTCTTGCCCGTACCTAGCCGGCGAAGGCGGACCTTCACGGTCTTGAGGTCGTTGGTCAGTCCATCCATATGCCCACCGGTGGGTGTGGTGGACTGGTCCAGGACCGTGACGCCCGAGTGGTTCAGGGCCGCCAGACAGGCACGCCAGGCGGGGCGAAACCCGACCTCCTCGACAGCGATCAGGGATCCCTTGGAATACGTCATTCCCACCGGGGACTGGGCATCGTTTGGGGTGGCACAGCCTGCCAATCCCGCGAGCAGCACGGCACAGAGGAGGGAGCGGACCCGGAGCTGGGACTGGCGATGCATGGGCAGATCGATACGCGGATGCCCAACGGCCGCCAAGCGCCGTGTCGTCCGAACCCGAATCCCCAGGATCGAATCCCGGTCACGGTCACTTCCCGCCGATGCAGAACAGATGACGGTCGCCGCGCAGATAGAGGCGTCCCCCCGCCGGAACCGGGGTGGCCACGATCCGTTCCCCCATCGGGTTTTCCGACAACAGCTCGAGTCGATCTCCCACCCGTGCCGAGAACACCACGCCATCTTCCCGGGCCGCATGGAGGATTCCTCCGGCGATGGCAGGGGATGCGTAGAAGGGACTGGCCGACCGAGGCAGGGATCCAGTCCAGAGCGTCCGGCCTGTCTCAGGGTCGAGACACACCACCTCGCCGCGATGCCGCAGCAGGTAGACCTTCCCGTCCTGGACCGCAGGCGTGGTGACGAACACCCCGACATCGTCGCGCTTCCACGCATGGGCATCGGCACCGATCGTACCGGCGCCTCCAGTGCGGATCCCTCGAAGATGGGCCTGGTTGGGACGGTCATCCCGACCGACGGGAACCACCACCATCCTACCGGCCACGACCGGTGTGGCGATGGCCGGCCAGTACCCGGTGCCCTCCGGATTGAATCCCTCCGCCGTCCACAGGACCGCACCGTCGCTTTCCCGATGCGACGTGAGCCGATCCGCCCCCCAGACCAGCAGCGCCGGCTGGCCGGCCTCGTCGTACGGGACGGGCGTGGCATACCCGTTGTCGTTCTCCGACGGCGCCTCGAAGGTCCGGCTCCGCCGCCATCGCATCTCCCCGGACTGTTTGTCGAACGCAGCGATCCAGGAATCCCCCTGGTGCATCCGGGACAGGATGACGAAGCGGTCGGTGACAACCGGCGAGCTGCCCTGGTCCCAGAAGAGGCGTTCCGCCCCGAAACGCTCGGTCAGGTTCTGCTTCCAGCGGACGCGTCCGTCCAGCTCGAGGGCCGCGAAGGTGCCGCTCTTGAAGTACACGAACACGCCTCGGCCATCGGTGGCAGGCGAGGCATTGCAGCCCGAGGCGAGGGTGGAGTGCTTGGGACTGGTGTAGGGACCGAGCTTCGTCTGCCACGCGACCTCACCAGAAGGCGTGACGGCCAACACCGCATCTTCCCCGTCCGCCGGCGAGGTCAGATAGATGCGGTCCCCCGAGACGATCGGAGTGGAGGTCCCCTTCCCGGGGAGAGGCAGTGTCCACCGGACATCGGAGGCCGACCACAGGGTGGGGGTGCGCCTGGCGGTCGTGCTGCCCTGTCGGGTCGGCCCACGCCAGTTGGACCAGTCGTCCTCGGGAGCACCCCAGGCGGTCCAGAGGGTGGAAACGGCGACGAGACTTGACAGCAGGGATCGACTGAGGAAGGTGCTGCTGGGGCGGGAATGGGGATTCATGGGCAGTGCTGCAACTCTAGGGATCCGATTCACAGGCTTCGAGCGGGAATCGACGAACCGGGAGCATGGAACTGCCGTGGACAGGCGGATGACGAGGAACGAGGGATCCGATCACCGAGGATTCACGGAAGTTTGGGATGGCTGAGGGAACCTGGAGTCGGAAAGGATTTCTCCCACCTGTTTGAAAGCCCTGCTCGAAACCTCCGTCCGCCGCACCGACCGCGCCTTCCTCGTCGCGCTCGAACTGAAGTCCGGCGACAGCGGGAACGTCAGGGACTCGCTCGACGAGCTGGCCGAGCTGGCGACCACCGCGGGGCTGAAGGTCGTCGGCGACGGCACCCAGAAGATGGAGCATCCGAACCCCTCGACCTTCATCGGGGCCGGCAAGGCGGAGGAGTTCGCCAGCCAGTGCCGGTCGCTCGAGGTCGACACCGTCCTGTTCGACGACGAACTCACCGCGGCGCAGGCGCGCAACCTGGAGGAGATCTTCAAGACCAAGGTGCTCGACCGGACCGGACTGATCCTCGACATCTTCGCGGGCCGTGCCCGGACCCGGGAGGGCAAGCTGCAGGTCGAGCTGGCCCAGCTCGAGTACCTCCTGCCGCGCCTGACCCGCTTCTGGACCCATCTTTCCCGCCAGCGTGGCAGCACCGGATCCATCGGCGGCGAGGGCGAATCCCAGCTCGAGGCCGATCGGCGCAAGACCCAGGAGCGGATCGACAAGATCCGGGAGGAGCTCGATGTCGTCCGACGCCAGCGCACCACCCAGCGCTCAGGACGCCAGCGCCACCAGTGGCCCCTCGCGTCGATCGTCGGCTACACCCACGCCGGCAAATCCACCCTGCTCAACGCCCTGACCGGAGCCGGGGTCCTCGCTGAGGACAAGCTGTTCGCCACGCTCGATCCCACGACCCGACGTCTCCGCCTGCCCACCAACCAGAACGTCCTCCTCTCCGACACCGTGGGCTTCATCCGCAAGCTCCCGCACGGCCTCGTGGAATCTTTCAAGGCGACCCTCGAGGAGGTGGTCGAGGCCGACCTGCTGGTCCATGTGGTGGACGCGAGCCATCCCCAGGCCGAGGAGCAGATCGAGGCGGTCAACCGGGTGCTGCACGAGCTCGATGCCGATGGGAAGCCGACGCTCATGGTCTTCAACAAGACGGATCGTGAGGTGGGTGCTGCGGTCACGGCCCGGCTGCGGAACCAGTTCGCCAACGCCGTCTGCACCTCGGCTCGGACCGGCAGCGGACTGCAGGAGCTGATGTCCGAGCTTGGCATCATGCTCCGTCCCGTTCGGGCGCTCCTGCGGCTGTCGATCCCGCATGCGGACGCTGCCGTGATCGCCCGGCTGCATGCCATGGGACAGGTCCTCGAAACCGACTACTCGGGCGAGACCGCCCGATTCCTGGCCCAGATCCCGCCACACTTGGCGCATGAATTCCGTCGGTACGAGGTACCCGAGGAGGCCCCGACGCCCACCACCACCAGGCGTCCACGGAAACGCTCCAGCACCGCGGCCACGAAGCGGTAGCGACTCTCTTCTTGCGTGGCGCCTTCCGGGATCCTCCGGAAGGCATTGAAAAAAGACCGCATCCGGGCACGGCTCCTTGGAAGGAAATCGCGGCGCGTCTCGATGTGTCGGTGGGGCCTGTCCCCGCGTCATGAGTACCCCTTCCCCGTCCGCCGCCTCCTCACCGTTCATCCGCTGGTTCGCGGACCTCACCCTGGCCGATCTCCCCGAGGTGGGAGGCAAGAATGCCTCCCTGGGCGAGATGTACGGGCACCTCACCCAGCACGGCATCCGGATCCCCAACGGCTTCGCCCTCACAGCCGGGGCCTATCGCCGGTTTCTCAGCCTTGGCGAACTCGAGCAGCGGATCCGATCCCGGCTGCGTGGACTCAACACCCAGGACGTTCCGGCCCTCCAGCGGGCGGGACGCGACATCCGGACCGCCATCCTGGAAACCCCGTTCCCTGCCCATATCGAGGAGGCGGTGCTCGAGGCGCATGACCAGCTCCAACGCTCGATCAGTTCGGAGCTCCGCGTGGCGGTCCGGAGCAGCGCCACGACCGAGGATCTCCCCGAGGCGAGCTTCGCCGGACAGCAGGAGACCTTCCTGAACGTACCTGGAGGGACCGCATTGATCGACGCCTGCCGACGCTGCTTCGCCTCGCTCTTCCTCGACCGCGCCATCAGCTACCGGGTCGACCACGGATTTGACCCCTGCGGCGTCGCCCTGTCGGTCGGCATCCAGCACATGGTCCGCTCCGACCTCGCCACGAGTGGGGTCGCCTTCACGCTCGACACCGAAACCGGCTTCCGGGACGTCGTGCTCATCAATGCCGCATACGGTCTCGGGGAGAACATCGTCCAGGGCTCGATCACCCCGGACGAATGCTTGGTGTTCAAGCCGACGTTGAAAAACGGGTTCCGTCCAGTGCTTCGGAAGCGAATCGGCACCAAGGAGTACAAGCTCGTCTATGACAGCGCCTCGGAACAACGGGTGAAGAACGTCGCGGTGTCCCCGGAGGATCGGCGTCGGTTCTGTCTCTCGGAGGCGGAGATCCTTCAGTTGGCCCGGTGGGCCTGCCGGATCGAGGAGCACTATTCGGCACTCAAGGGCAGTCCCTCGCCCATGGACCTCGAATGGGCCAA
>SYEM01000071.1 GCA_005801385.1 Verrucomicrobiales bacterium
ATCACCACCAGCAGCTCGATCAGGGTGAAGGCCCGGATCCGGAAACGCATGGGGGCGGAGGCTGTGATGATTCCGGGATATCGGCGGGATGGGATCGGATCAAGCTCCATCCCGCTGTGGACTCATCCTTCCTGTGATCTCACCCAGAGGGAGGGCACTGAACCCCTATGGTGATTTCGAGGCGCGGAGGAACGGCGGCATCGGGAGAGTGCCCGGAGGGCGGGCCCGGACGGGCCGACGCGTACCGCACGTTGCGGGTGTTTCGTCCCGTCGGCGTCGGACGGGCGCATCGGCGGGCACTTGGCTCTTGGCGTTTGTCGACTCCGGGGTACGCTCCCGCGCCGGTGAGATCGAGTCCGCATTCCGTGCTGCCGTGGGTGTTTGCCGTGGTCCTGGCCCTGAGCCGTTGGCCGGGGCTGCTTCCGCCCAACTTCAGCGCGGCCTATGCCTTTGTCTTCTGCGCCGGAGCCCTCCTTCCGGGTCGGATCGGCTGGATTCTCCCTCTGGCCGTGATGCTCACCACCGACCTCGCCCTGAATCTCTACTTCACCCTCGTCGGCGGATGGGCCGTCTTCACGCCCGCAAACCTCGGGTCGATGATCCTCAACTACGGCGCCTTCGCGATCGTCTTCCTGCTCGGTCGGTTCGTCGGTCCCCGGTCCCGGTTCCTCACCCTGCTGGGGGGAGGCCTCCTCGGGGCCATCCTGTTCTACCTCGTCTCCAACACCGCCGCCTGGCTGTTCAATCCGTTCCAGAACCCCGAGTACACCCGGAACCTCGCAGGCTGGATCATTGCTCTCACCAAGGGCACCGGGGGATACCCCCAGACCTGGGAGTTCTTCCGGAACACCCTGCTCAGCGGCGGCCTGTTCACCGCCATGTTCGCCGGGACCTGGCGCCTGACCGCCTCCGCGGAATCGCCGGTCGAGACGGGGGAGGAACCGGCCGACGACGCCGAGACCGACGAGGCCGCGGCCTGACCCGGGCCTCAGGTATCGACCCCGTGCTGCCAACGAGCCGACAGGTCATGCGACTGGGACTCATTTCCGACACCCATGGGCATCTCGATTCCCAGGTGCTGGCCCTCTTCCAGGGGGTGGACCGGATCCTGCATGCCGGCGACATCGGCTCACCCTGCATCGTGGCGGAACTGGAGGGCATTGCGCCGGTGACAGCGGTGCTCGGCAACAACGACTGGGGACTTGAGTTCCCGCTGACCGAGGTGGTCCAGCTGGAGGGGATCCCATGGCTCGTGCACCACATTGTCGACCTGGATGATCCCGACCTCAGCATCGGCGAACGGTTCCGCAACAGCCGGCCTGGCGTCGTGGTCTTCGGCCACACCCATCGGCCGTTCCACGAGACGCGACGCGATGTGGTGTATCTGAATCCCGGATATGCCGGTCGGCCACGGTTCAACCAGCCCCGTTCCGTGGCCACGGTCGATGTCGTCGCCGGGAAGCCACCCCGGGTCCGGTTCCACCCGCTGTAGCGGGCGGAACCGAGGCTCAGCGCGGGGCGTGCAGCAGGGTGGGAATCGCTGTGACGACGGCGGCGGCGAGCGCAGCCAGAAGGTCGTCGGCCACCACACCCCAGCCGGAATGCAGAGTCTGGATCCGCCGGATCGGTCCGGGCTTGGCGATGTCGAACACCCGGAAGGCCAGGAATCCCACGACCCACTCCGGCCAGAACCGATGGGCGAGTTCGGCAACCCCCGATGCCGCGGGCCAGGTGCCCAGGACAAGGAGCGGACCAAGGAAGGTCAGGGGCACCGCGACGATCTCGTCGAGGACCACCGACCCCGGGTCCTCCCGGCCCAGGATCCGCTCCGCGCGGGAGCAGATGGGGATGGCGATGCCGATCGCACCGAGGGCCGAGATTCCAGCCCAGACCGGATCGGGCATCCGGAGAAGGAGGATCAGCCACAGCACTCCGACGAGGCTGCCCCAGGTGCCGGGCCCCAACGGAATCCTTCCCGAGCCGAATCCCTCGGCAAGCAGGAGGATGCCGGCATCGATCGTGGACCGTTGAGACTCAGGACCGCGGACTGGATCGGTCCGGCTCACAGGTCCCGCAGGTAGAGGGCCCGGTTCCGCCAGAGGTAGACCGCGCCGCTGTAGAGGGTGAAAAGCACGGTGAGGTATTGGGAACCCACCACCGCCATCTGCAGGACGGATCGACCGGCGATGGAGAGGCCCAGCAGGGTGTCTCCAAACCGTCCCCATCCGGGGGCGGCGAGCCAGGTCAGGAGCAGGATGATCGTCACGATCTGCGAGATGGTCTTGTGCTTGCCGTAACGCTCGGCCGCGAGGACGACCTGGTTGGACGCCGCGAGCAGCCGCAATCCGGTGATGGCGAGCTCCCGGGCCACGATGATCACGGCGATCCAGGCCGGGACCAGGCCCTGTCCCACAAACGCGATGAACGCCGAGCAGGTCAGGATC
Source organism: Verrucomicrobiales bacterium (assembly GCA_005801385.1). Lineage (GTDB taxonomy): Bacteria > Verrucomicrobiota > Verrucomicrobiia > Limisphaerales > UBA9464 > UBA9464. The sequence continues at coordinate 2,445 of SYEM01000071.1, forward strand.
TTGTCCGCCAGAGGATCCATCAGGGTCCCGACTCGGGTGATCAGGTTCCGCTCCCGGGCAATGCGGCCGTCGAGATAGTCGGTGATCCCCGCTGCGCTGAAGAGCACCAGTGCCACGGTTTCGTGTCCCGGAAAGGGCAGGAACACCACCCCGAGGAACAGGAGGGTCAGGACGAAGCGTCCGAGCGTGAGCTGGTTGGGGAGGTTCACCGTACAGTGGACCGGCGACGTCTCCCGGCTCGGACTGAGGCGCCCGATCGGGCCCCGCAGGCCGGTCGTGTCGACACAGTGGTACCGTTTCCCACGGGGCGAGGGCGAGCCGGAACACGGGGTCCGCAGACAGGAATCGATCCGGCCTCCCTGCCGCCAACCCCGCCCCCGACCGTCACATGCCCTCCGGCCACCGGTCGCGGGGCTCGAATCCCAGGACCTGTCGGGCCACGGTCAGATCGAGACGGGTCTCGCGCACCGGACGGCTCGTGGCGTTGACGATCAGGAAACGGACGGTCTCCGGGGCCTCGACGCAGTGGGCGAAGAAGCGGCCCGCATCCCCGGGACTGAGGTAGACGTCGTGGGCCGACGGGGTGTCGCGGAACTCCGCCTCCTGGTCGGGACGGGGACACCAGCCGATCCGGACGGCCAGCACGCTCATCCCGTGCACCTCGCTGAAGCTACGTCCCATGGCCTCGAGGAACATCTTGGTCGCGGCGTACCAGCTCTTCGGACTGACCGGCTGGTGCTCCAGGACGGGGAGATCGCCGGCCATCTGCTGCCACCAGTTGACCTGTCCGCTGCTGGCGAGGATGAGGCGACGGACTCCGGCGGCACAGGCTGCTTCCAGAACCTGGTACAGACCAACGAGGTTGTTCGGCAGAAGCTCGGTCAGGAAGTCGGCGTCGTCGGGCGTCGCGGCGAGGTGCACGAGGCAGTCGACCCCCACCATGGCACGGTCGAGCGCCGCGCGGTCGCCCAGGTCCCCAACCTGCGTCGTGGGCAGCGCGGGAGAGGCAACACGGTCGAACCCGCGGACGTTATGTCCTCGGTGGACCAGTTCGGAGACGACGGCGCGGCCTAGTTTTCCGGACGACCCGGTGACAAGAACGGTCTGGCGCATGGGCCGAGTGTGGGTGGGGCCACAGGCGGAGGGCAACGGGCGAAGGGCAATGGAGGATTCGAATCCGGATCGCGGGCGATGCCCCCTCCAGTGCGCGACCCGCGTGCTTGCCCCGGAGTCCGGGGCCGACGCAGGCTTCGGAGGTCCCATGAAACACCTCCGAGTCCTGAGTTCGCTCGTCACCCTGATGTTCTCCCTGCCGCTCCTCGCCGATCCTGGCACCGCGATCCCGCTCTGGCCGTCCGGGGCTCCCGGGGCCCTTGGGGACAAGGCGACAGATGTGCCCACGATCACCCCCTACCTGCCCGCCAGGGAGACCGCCACCAATGCGGCGATCGTGATCTTTCCCGGGGGAGGCTATGGAGGACTCGCCCACCATGAGGGCGATCACTACGCCCGGTTCCTGAACCGCTCGGGCATCGCCTGCTTCGTGGTGACCTATCGCCTCGGCTCCCAGGGCTACCGGCACCCGATCATGCTCCAGGATGCCGCACGATCGGTCCGCTGGGTGCGGGCCAACGCCGCGGAGCAGGGGGTCGACCCCAAACGCGTCGGGGTCATGGGCAGCAGCGCCGGCGGGCACCTCGCGTCGACCCTGCTCACCCATTTCGACGCCGGCGATCCGAAGGCCGCAGATCCCGTGGATCGCTTCAGCTCCCGTCCGGACCTCGGGATCCTCTGCTATCCCGTGATCACGATGGAGTCCTTCGGCCATGCCGGTTCACGGAAAAACCTCCTCGGCGAGCACCCCCTGGCGGAGGACATCCGGATGCTGTCGAACGAGAAGCAGGTGTCGCCGGGAACCCCGACCACCTTCATCTGGCACACGTGGGAGGACCAGGCGGTGCCGGTGCGCAACGCCCTGGAATTTGCCGCAGCCCTGGAGCGCAATGGCGTGCCGTTCGATCTGCATGTCTACCAGAAGGGACGCCACGGGATCGGCCTGGCCACCCAGCCGCCCGAGTTCACAGACCCGCATCCGTGGGCCACGGATCTCGTGTTCTGGCTGAAGGGACAGGGCTTCGTCCGCTGATCCGACACGATTGGCTTTTGCCGGGCGCCCGCCGTTCGGTCAGGGTGGGCCCATGCAGGATGTCATCGCCATCGTGGGTCGACCCAACGTTGGCAAATCAGCCCTTTTCAACCGCATCGCCGGCCGTCGTATCGCCATCGTGCACGACCAGCCGGGTGTCACGCGGGATCGCGTCGCCGCCGAGGCCGAGTGGCGGGGACGTCCCTTCACGCTGATCGACACCGGCGGCATCGGACTGCTCCGCGGCGAACGCGCGGAGGATGTCCTCGCCGAGGCCGCCTTCGAACAGGCCCGAATCGCCATGGAATCGGCTGGCGTGATCCTCCTGGTGGTGAACGTCCAGGACGGCCTCATGCCGCTCGACGAGGAGGTGGCCCGTCGGCTCCGGACCGCGAACCGGCCCGTGATCGTGGTGGCCAACAAGGTCGACAACGCCCGGGCGGAGGAGGGGCTGACCGACTTCGACCGGCTCGGCTTCGGTGAAAGCCTCCCGGTCAGCGCCATCCATGGACGCGGCATCGAGTCGCTGATGGACGCGGCGCTCTCCCGGCTTCCGAAGACCCCGATCGCCACCCCCGCGGACTCCGACGAGGCCGGGGAATTCGCCGACGAGATCCGGAAGGACTCCCCACCCGCGCCCCGGGAGGCCGGTCCGATCCGGCTCGCCGTCGTGGGACGTCCCAACGTCGGCAAATCCTCCATCATCAACACCCTCACCGGCTCGAACCGGGTCATCGTGAGCCCGATCCCCGGCACCACCCGGGACGCGGTCGATGTCCCGTTCGAGGTCGAGACCGAGGGTCGACGGGAACAGTTCGTGCTGGTCGACACCGCTGGACTGCGCAAGGCCCGCCGCATCGACGACTCCGTGGAGCACTTCAGTGCGGAGCGGACCCGGGACGCGATCGCGCGGTCCGACATCACCCTCCTGGTGGTCGAGGCCGAGTCGGGCATCGTCGAGCAGGACAAGAAGATTGCCGACCTCATCATGGAGGCGAACCGTGCCTGCATCGTGGTCGTGAATAAATGGGACCTCGTCGCCGAACCGGTCCGCGCCGCCCAGGAGGAGGAGTATGCGAAGCGGAAGCACGGTCCTGAGTTCGGCAAGCCGAAGAAGATGCTGACGCTTGCCGAATTCGGGGAGTGGGTGCATTCACGGCTCTTCTTCCTCGACCACGCCCCGGTGCTGTTCACCTCCGCGAAGGATGGGTTCCAGCTGGATCGGCTTCTCGAGGCGATCCGCTATGTGTCGGCCCAGTGGCGTCAGAAGGTGGCCACCGCGGTCTTGAACCGGACCCTGGCCGATGCGATCGAGCATCGGCAGCCGGTCAGCAAGCAGGGGCATCGCCTGAAGTTCTTCTATGGGACCCAGGTCCAGCAGGCGCCGCCGACGTTCCTGCTGTTCGTCAACCGGAAGGATCTGTTCAGTCCTGCCTACGAGAAGTATCTGGCTGGCGAGCTGCGTCGCGTCTTCGGCTTCGAAGGCTGCCCGCTGGTGCTGAATCCGCGGTCCCGGATCAAGACCATCGAGCCGATCCGCAGGGACAAGTTCCAGAGGGCAAAGGCGGCCAAGCCCGGTGCGAGAGGACCCGGAGGGCGTCCGTTGGGTCGTCCTGGACAGCGTCCAGGAAAACGCCCCGGAGGTCGTCCGGCGCTGTCGGGCAAGAAGCGCGCGGGCCGGTGACCGGGCCTGATGTCCGGTGGGCCGGCGGGCGGGCGGGTGATGCAGTGCCCTGCATCACTGGGTGCGGGAGCACCCACCCTTGGTAGGGACCTGGTCCCTCAGGTCCCTATCTGAATCCGCGAGGGTGGAGCAAACCTGGTGGGGAAGCCGGTGGGCGTGAGGTCTGTGGTGTCAGGAGGCTCCGGAGTCTTTGCAGGCGGGTGACGCCCGGGGCGGCTGGCCGCTGGGAAGCGGCCAGGCTTAGCAGACACTGCAACACCCACCGGGGGAAGGGATCGGGGCGCAGCCCCGGGCCGGTGGGTGATGCAGTGCCCTGCATCACTGGGTGCGGAGCACCCACACTGCGAGGTGTCGAATCCAGCTGAGGGGAAGCCGGTGGTCGTGCCGGGGTACACTGGAGGGCTGACCTCTACAGACTCACGTTCCTGCCGAGGAAGTCCTCGAGCTTGCGGGCGTCGGCATTGAAGCGACGGATCCCCTCGGCCAGCTTGTCGGTCGCCATGGCGTCCTCGTTGTGCAGCCAACGAAAGGCCTTCTCGTCGAGGTGCAACCGCTCTCCGGCCGAGGCCTGGGCTCCGGCAACCGTCAGGGCAGGAGTGAGCTCCCCGGTGGACGCCGCCAGGGCGGCGATGAGGTCGGGACTGATCGTCAGGAGATCGCTGCCGGCCAGCCGGGTGATCTGCTCGACCCGACGGAAGCTGGCACCCATGACCTGGGTGCGGTAGCCGAACTTCTTGTAGTAGTTGTAGATCCGAGTGACCGAGGCGACCCCGGGGTCCTGGTCGGGCGGGATCTCCGAACCCTTCTCTTTCCGATAGTAGTCGTAGATGCGTCCCACGAACGGGGAGATGAGGGTCACGCCCGCCTCGGCGCAGGCGACGGCCTGGGCGAAGCTGAAGAGCAGGGTGAGGTTGCAGTGGATGCCCTCCTTCTCAAGCCGCTCGGCCGCCCGGATGCCTTCCCAGGTGCTGCCGATCTTGATCAGGATGCGATCGCGCGAGATGCCGGCCGACTCGTAGTACCCGATCAGCTGCCGGGCTTTCAGGAGCGTGGCCTCGGTGTCGAAGCTCAGTTTTGCGTCGACCTCCGTGGAGACCCGTCCGGGAATGTGTTTCAGGATCTCGATCCCGAACCGGACGAACAGCCGGTCCATGAGGATCGTCATCCGTTCCGCCGGGGTCCGACCCTCGCTCCTGGCCTGGACCACGGTCTCGTCGATCAACCCGCGGTATTGGGGCATCTGGGCCGCGGCCAGGATCAATGACGGATTGGTCGTGGCATCCTGAGGCTTGGCCTTGGCGATGGCCTCGATGTCGCCGGTGTCGGCGACGACGACGGTGTACTGCTTGAGGGAGTCGAGAAGAGTCATGCGGATATTTGAGGTTCGGGGCACGCAAGTCGTGAGATCAAGGAAGGACTCGGACAGGAGGGACTCGCTCTGGCGGGATGGGGCGCATGCCTCCGTTTCCTGGAGGGGCGTCCGACAAGACCGGCAGTTCGGTTCACGCTGGGGTCCTTGGACCCAATGGGAGTGTTGGCACCCGGCGTTAGCACCGTTCCTGCGTTTCCGACGCAGAGGCCTGGAGGAGAAGGGTGGTGCCAGCGGGAAGAATCGAACTTCCGATTCAGTCTGGATCTTGAAAACATCAAAAACATTGGTGTTTTCAATAGTAGTGACCTCGATAAACATCCTTGGACGTTAGCACTAGCGTTAGCACTAAACCGAGATTCCAGCATGGCCAGCATCCATCGCAGACCCCGCTCTCCCTACTGGCACGGCGCCTTCCGGCAGGGTGGAAAACTGGTCTATCGGTCCACCGGAACCACCGACAAAGCGGTCGCCCACCGGATTGCTGATGAGTGGGAGCAGATGGCCAAGCAGCTCGACGCCGGCACCTACACCGAAACCCAGACGCGAGAGGTCATCTCGGGAATCCTGCGGCGGGCCAATCTCGGCACGCATGGGGTTAAGCCGCCCGGTATTGGGGAATTCCTGAAAGAGTGGCTTGAGGCGAAATTGACCACTCTCGCCGAGGGATCCGCGTGGGGTTATCGCAAGGCCGTCGGGGAGTTCATCAAGCACCTTGGACCGAAGGCGTCCCGTCCTCTGGGTGCTCTCCAGCCGTCCGATGCCCGCAGCTATCTCGCCACGCTTCACGAGTCCGACTACGCGGCCAAGACGATCAGCATCTACGCAAAGGTCCTCCGAGCCGCGTTCAAGCAGGCAGTGATCGATGGCTACATTCCGAGCAACCCGTTCGATATCTCACTCGCGATCAGCAAGACACGAACCGCAGCGACCACGCATCGACGTCGTGGGTTCTCCGGGGGAGAAGTCCGCCTCCTGCAGGAAGCCGCCGCTCGGGTGTCGGCCGATTGGCATACGGCCGTGATGGTGGCCAGCTACACGGGAGCGCGCCTGAGGGACTGCTGCCGACTCCGTTGGGAAGACCTCGATCTTGCGGGGAGCCGCTTGGTGATCCACCAGCTCAAGACCGGTCGAACGATCGAGATTCCGCTCCACCCGGAGCTTCAGACTCATCTTGAGGCTCGCGCCTCGGCGGCAGGAGATCGGCAGGAGGACTATGTCACGCCGACGTTGGCGGATCTCGAGACGGGTGGTGCAAGCGGGCTGTCGATGCAGTTCGCCGCGATCATGCGGGATGCGGGGGTGTCTCAGGGTAAGACGACTCAGGGCACTCGCCGGCAGCAGAACGAGCGGGGGTTCCACTCATTGAGGCATACCTTTGTGTCGGCCTTGGCGTCTGCGGACGTGTCCTCGGAGCTCCGCATGAAGCTGAGCGGCCATTCCGACCTGAAGAGTCACTCCGGCTATACCCACACGGAATTCGACCAACTGGCAGGTGCTTTGCGGGGCGTTCGGTACGGCTGAGCTTAGTCAAAGAATCCTTTTTCCCCGGAAAGCCCCACAAAGGCCCCGCGCCCCCTTTTTGGGCCAGCCCTTTAGAGTTGGAGGGGGCCTAAAAAATTCCGCCTTTCAGGAATGCCGGCAAGGGCCCTGGTCTTCTGGAGCGTTTTGCCAATCGACTGGCAATTAATCCAAACAGCCAAGGTAAAGGCCTTGATTGTTTCACCGCATATTAATGGGTTTGATTATTCGATGCGCACTTTTTTCAGACCGAAGAATGACGTTTTGACATTACCAGCGGGTGTGAACAAGGCGCATAACTCAACGGTGATGAGAATCAGAATCCGTTTATGGTGCTAGGGTGTTAACTGACTCTGCTGAGACATCAAAAACATCGACCACCCCGGCCTCCGAACCTTGCCGCAACTCCCTTTCCCCAACTTTGGCGGATAGACTCGCCGAGCGGGAAGGGAAGCTACCGGTCTGGATTCGCTGCCCCAAATCTGGACCAGAGCATTACTCTGGGTTTTCCCGGGCCAAGCTATATGAACTAGCAACAGCTGGAGCCATCCGCTCCGTCAGCATCAGGAAGCCAGGCCAGGTTCGGGGAACCCGCCTATTTCATTTAGGCTCGATACTTCAATTTGTGGAACACTGCGAAACGGGGGGTGCCAAGTGAAACTGGTTTTACCTGCAGTGGGTGGAATCGCTTGGCGCACTGCCCGAAAAACTGGGCGCTCCTATCTCTCCATTGTCGGGGAGGTAATCCATTTTGGAGGGGATAGAGCATATAGCATCACCCGAAATTCATCGAAGCCAAGAGGAGGTCGAGAGCTTCACTCCCGCAGATCGGAAAACCCCGAGTCTTTTGGAGGTTCTGAATGAAGCGCAATTCGGTCTCACGATCTGGTCAGCACAAGATCCGAAGCATGCCCCGTGGAGACCTCCGGGACCGGCTAATCAAGATTGCGCCTTTTGGATCCCTACTGCCGAGAGCTGATCGACCGCTTTCCATGCCGAATGGAGGCGGCACATGTGGACATTAAGGTCTCGTTCGGACCGCACGGAATTAAGGCACGCCGAATAGTGGAGCAGAACCTAATAGAAATCCTGAAGGGAATAGCTCACGGACGATGGCAAAAAGAGGTCGAGGAAGTTAGGACTTTGCTCAGCCGGGACGGCGAGAAAGCAGCGGGCGCCATGAAGGAGAAGCTGCCGTGGTTTACGCCAAGCGGAATCTTCCAGCCTTCCCGAAAAGCCGCCGATCTCAGACAGCACTCGGGGGTCTACGTGATCGATTTTGACGGCCTCAACCCGGCTGGGATTCCGGGACTCAAGGATAGGCTTATGCAGACGGGCTCGGTACTTACGGCCTTTGTGAGCCCAAGTGGACAGGGATTGAAGGTTCTCATACCGGGTCTACGCGCCACCGATGAAGGAGGGCACAGGCAGGAATATGGAGACCTTAAGACATGGGCGGAGAATCAGATTCAAGAGGAGGCGGACAAAAGCGGTAGTGACTTATGCCGAGCCTGTTTTGTCAGCTTTGATCCAGATCTCCGACACAACCTTGGTGCAGTCAGGCCACCTATCGGAAATCCCGAATGTTACACAGAGACACAGACACGCAGATACCCAGAGACTCAGACACCCAGAAATCCAGTTATACAGGATGTTCCTACTACTCCTCCCTTAAACTCTCCCCAAGAAGACAGGGTTTCCCGCATCGCCGACGAGGTCTGCCTGTTGATCCAGCAGCACAAGCTGGTGCCCACGGAAATCCACGCTACAAACGTTGCTCTCTTCGGTCTTTGCCGGTTGGGGCGTACCCTTGAGCACAAGTTGGGTGGCACCCTCAAACACCACGAACAGGAAGCTCTGTTCCGGTTTTGGCACCAAGCCGCCACAGAGTCCGGCAGGGAGGTCCTTTCAAGGCCTTTTGAGGAATACCTATTGGAGTTCTTTGGCCAGTATCCCAAGGCAAAAACACCGATTGACCAACACAGCCTCGAAGCGGCACTGGACCGTGCAAAACAAGCACCTATGCCACCACTACCACTGGAAGCCGCCCACTTCACGGCTCACCCGAGGATTAGCCTTCTGATCAAGCTCTGCTGGCAGTTAGCGCGTTACGATTCAGACGGAATTTTCTACCTGTCTTGCCGAGATGTAGCCCGCCGCCTCGGGGTGGACCCTATGACGGCTCTCCGATGGCTCAACGGACTCGCTAGTGTTCGGCTTATCGAGCGGGTCGAAACCGGAGGCCTCAGGTCGGTTAAGGGAAAACCGACCAAGCGGGTTGCTACGGTCTACCGTTGGCTGGGAAGTGAGTCTCCTCAATGCCTCGTCTGATTGGGTCCCCCCACATGGGACCCCTCCCGTTGCAGATTTTCCCGCAGGGGCCGAATGAGGACCGTCGACCTAGCGCGATCAAACATTCCAAGAAATGCCCAACATCAGACAGATCGACTACGCCCGTCATGCTGGCCTCAGCCGAGGCTACGTCTCAGAACTCGTCAAGGCGGGGATGCCGTTGACCTCCGTGGAAGCCGCCGATCGCTGGCGGGGCATGACGGCTCGGCAAAGGGCTCAGGAAGCCCCAATTGGATCGCAGCCCTCTCCGGAGCTCACTCGCCCTCCAGAGGCCATCGACCCGCCATCAGGAGTCCACCTCGACGAAGCTGGTGTCCGAGGCGCGTATGCCCGCCAGAAGGACGTCGAACGCGCCGCCTACGTTCTGGCGCGCGAAGCCATCGAGGGACGCCAACACGACGCTGGCCGCTTGGTCGCGACCCACGCGGCAGCCTGTCGGAACCTGATCGAGCTCGAACGCGGTCACTTGGAACTCGAGGAAAAATCCCGACAGCTCGTGTCCGG
>SYEM01000072.1 GCA_005801385.1 Verrucomicrobiales bacterium
CACCACGCGATCGCATCCAGCTCCCTGTTCCGATCCCCATAGTTCACGTACTCCGCAGTCGTCGTCCCGGCTCGACAGGCATACTCCCACTCTGCCTCCGTCGGCAGGCGAAACTCAAAGCCACTCAGATCGTTAAAGGCCGTCAGCATGGAGTTCTTCCCGATCTCACGGCAGAAGTCATACGCATCCCTCCACCTCACCGTCTCCATCGGATTCTTGGGATCCGGGTAATTAGCGGTACCGCGTCCCCAACCCATCACCGCGTAGTACATCGCCTGCGTCACCTCCGTCTCCATCATCCAATATCCCCGGGTCAACGTCACCGTGTGCTGGATTTCGTCATCGTTGCGATCCGGGTCCGTCGCCGCGGTGCTCCCCATCTGGAAGGTCCCCGGAGGAATCCATTTCATTTTGACTGGGATGGTCGGATCTCCAAAACGACTGTAATTCGCCAGCCCAAACTCGAAATCCTTCCCCTCTTTAGGAACCTCCTTATCGATGGTTTTTCCTTTTTTCTGGTTCGCACTCGAAACCGTCTGGTCAGACGCAATTGCTAACTTGTTCGACCCGGATTTTGCCAAGGGCAGGTTGGGTTTCTTGCCACCCGCCCACAGGGAGACCACACCGACGCACATCACCACCACCGACATGAGCATTCGCATCCCGCTTACCTACCGAAAGACAGCCCCGTGTCCAGCGGCTAATTCATCCATCTCCAGAAAGTCACCGGAACCCGACCTTCCTGATCCTCCATCGGATCGCCACAGCCCTCGAAACGACCGTTTCTGACCTCTGCTCCGAAATCAAAGCCGGCCCATCGCCCTCATAGGTTTCCCGCCGCGCGGCAACGGACCCAGAAGGTCGGAAACGATAGAGGCACTACACCTTCGTTTCATTGAGACGAACGATCGACCTGCGATCAGCAGCGGTAGTGAGTACCAAGGCTAAGAGACCGCACACCCGAACACATTACTTTAGCGTTTGGATCTGGGGTCGACTTCACCCGCACTTTAGCCAACTCGAGGCACGCTGTTGACCGCGCCGGCAAGCTGGTCAGTAGACAGGTGTGTGTAGCCTTCGTGGACCCTCGCCGACGAGTGGCCGACCAGCCGCATTCTGAGCTCCGGACTGATGCCAGCGCTGGCCATCCGGCTGATGGCGGTGTGTCGTAAGCTATGGTATGATAGCTTGGACTGTCGACGTGCCTTCCCGGCTTCGTAACGCTGGTCTACACCCGCCCGCCGCAGCAGCGCTCCGAACTCGGACGATAATCCTGCAGCGCCGTTGGTGGTTCGGCCAGCTAGCGAAGGCATGACGTAGCCATCCATCTGATCGCCGGCGATGGCCTCAAGGTGCTCCCGGAGCTCCAGCGCGAGCGGCACTGAGATCCTCTTCTTCGTCTTTGAAACGATGAACGTTGCTGTGCCGGCAACGAGGTCCAGATCTGCCCATCTAAGGTTTGTCACGTCCGTCAGCCGAGCGCCGAGATAGATCCCGGCCAGCACTGCTGTCTTCCAGTCGCCAGTCACCTCGGTCAGCAAAGCACGGAGCTCACCTACTTTGAACGGATCGCGTTGGTGCTTAGAAGCCTTTGGCAGCCTCACTCCGAGGCAGGGGTTGCGGTCGACCTGCCCCAACCGCCTAGCCCGATTGAAGAGCGCCGACAGCACCCGAAGGTCAAAGGCGACGGTCGACACCGAGACCTCCTTGAGCCGGCCGGCGACGTACGCCTCCACGTCCTTGGGGAGCAGGGCATTGATCGTCCGGTCCGCTCGCCCGCCAAGATGCTTCAGGAAGAACCCTAGGATGCCCCTGTATCGTTCCTGAGTCGCCGCGGTGACCTCGGCTTCGGTGCTCTCAAGATACTGCTCCACGAACAGCCGGACCGAGGTGGACCGAATCGACTCGGTGTGGTCCGTGGTTCGTTCGAGGATCTGGGAGACAAGCACCCTTGCGCGTTCCTGTGTCAGGAGCCCGGCTCGGGCCTCCCGCGCTGCATGTTCGAGGGTGCGAGCGATCTCCGCCGCGTCCGTCCGGCCAGCCGACTTCGTGGAGCGATTGACGACGATCCCACGCTCATCCCGGAACCGTGCGTACCAGAACTTCGACTTAGGGTGCTTCCAAATGCAGGCCACGCCCCGGAAGGTAAGACAAATAATAAGACTGTCCACGACGTTCCACGGTGGGTCGGATCGTCGTTTTTCTCAGTAAAACTCAACTACCGCACGTTGGGATCGAACCGTCCGTTCCACCAGGCGTTGTTCACGGGGCTGTTCGGGGCGGTGCCGCGTCCGTCGAGCTGACGGAGCGTGGCCGACTCGGCATGGCCATCGACACCGACCCAGTTCGCCCGGCCGCTATTGCGTTCGGAGGGCGTCGCCCGATGGGCGTCGGATCCATCGGTGCCGCCCTCGTAGTAGGCGTTGCCGGATCCGGGACCTGACCCGGTCTTTCGGCTGCCCTGGGATCCGAGGTCGATCGAGCCGAGCGGGGGATCGATCACATAGACGCCGGATCCATCGGCGCCATAGGGCAGGTCTGGCGACCCCTTGCGCGCGCCCTTGGTGTCCGCCAGGGCGATCGTCTGGGCGGGGGCTGCGATGCTGGTGTCCTTGGCGTGGAAGGGGTCCATGCCGTCCGGACGGCGGCCATTCCCCAAATACTGGAAGTTGAATCCGTACCCACCGTAGTAGCGCGTGACCCCCGGCGTCTCCACGCCTCCAGGTGTCGTGTGGGCGAAGGGTTTGTTCATGCGCTTCTTCTCTTCGGGCGTGATCGAGGGGCTGAGGTAGGCCTTCTCAACCGTCATGTAGGGGAAGATGAAGTCGGCCCAGCGCATCCGGGGCTGACCTTGGACCGCCGGCAAGGCATGCACGGGGAAGGCGCTGTCGAAGTCCCCCCGGTAAAGGGCGAGCCCTAGTCCGAGCTGGCGGAGGTTGTTGAGGCTGCTGATCGACTGCGCCTTGGCCTTGGCCTTCGCGAGGGCCGGCAGAAGCATGCCGGCAAGGATCGCGATGATGGCGATCACCACGAGCAGCTCGATCAGCGTGAAGCCGCAGGGACGACGAAGCGTGTTCGGGGCGACTGGAAGCGTCCGTTCCATGGAGTCACCCTGCCAGAGCGGTGTCCCGGCCCGCTAACGGACGGTTGCGATTGATTGCCGTCCGATTGACGACGGGAGTCAGGCTTTTTTGGTGCGGGTCAGCCGGGCCTCGTCGCGCCGCCAGGTCCGCTCCCGCTGTCCCATGGCCTTCTGGAGCAGTTCCTCCGCCGACCAGCCGCGTTGCTGACACAGCTCTGCGAGGACGCAGAGCGTTTCTGCCACCTCCGCTCGACCCATCTTCGCGGCAACGGTGCGGGGTTTCGACAGGCCTGCCTTGGCCGCCTTCTTGAAGAGCTTCTGGGCGCGCATCAACGCAGGCAGGTGCCTGGGAACCCCATCCAGGGCCGAACGACGCTCGTGGCGGGTGCCCGACTTCTCGGAACGCTTGATCGATTCCCAGTTGGCCCAGACCTGGTCGACATCCTTCACCCGCACCTCCCCGAACACATGCGGGTGGCGTCGGACGAGTTTGTCGGCCAGGCGTTGGCAGACGGCGTCGAAGTCGAACGCCTTCCGTTCCCGTGCCAGCTGGGCGTGGAAGACCACCTGCAGCAGCAGGTCCCCCAGCTCTTCGGCCATCTCGACATCGTCCTCCGCCTCGATGGAGTCGAGCAGTTCATAGACCTCCTCCACCGCGTGCCACCGGAGGGTCTGGTGATCCTGCTCCCGATCCCAGGGACATCCCTTGGGGGAACGGAGGGCGGCCATGATCTCGAGGACCTGGCGGATCGGGGAGAGCCGGCGGGACGGAGGACGGGGCATCGGGGCAGGGGGCCTACAGGACGACGAGGTTGTCGCGATGGACCACCTCGGTCCGCGGCGCCTTCATCTTCGGGGCAAGGTCGTGATGGGAGAGGGACACGAGTCCCCGGGCGAACTCCCGACCCGAGGCGTCGAGGATCGAGACGACCTGTTCCGCCTGGAACGCGCCCTCGATCCGGGTGATGCCGGCCGCGAGCAGACTGCGTCCCTGTTGTTGCAGGGCGACCCGGGCGCCCTCGTCCACGTGGAGCCGTCCGCGTGGGGCGTCGAAGAACGCGATCCAGCGCTTGCGGCTGCTGAGGCTCTTCGGGTTCGGGAGGAACAGCGTGCCCTCGGGTTCTCCCGACAGGATCCGGGCAAGGCCGTCGAAGCGGCGTCCGGACGCGATCACGAGCGGGATGCCGGACCGGCCCACGATCTTGGCGGCCTGGATCTTGGTCGCCATGCCCCCGACGGCGGTGGCGCTGGTGGTGCCACCCGCCATGCCCTCGATGCCATCATCGATGTGCTCGACCGTCTGGAGCAGCCGTGCCTGGGGGGTTCCGTAGTCCTGGATGAGCCCGTCGGCCGTCGTGAGGATGACCAGCAGGTCGGCCGGGAGCAGGGCCGCGACGAGGGCAGAGAGACGGTCGTTGTCGCCGAACTTCAGCTCGGTGACGGAGACGGCGTCGTTCTCGTTGATGATCGGCACGACGCCGCCCTTGAGCAGCGTGCGGAGCGTGTTCCGGGCGTTGAGATGTCGGGTGTGGTCGGCGAGGTCGTCGTGCGTGAGCAGGACCTGGGCGATGCCGAGTTCGTAGTGCCGGAACAGCGACTCGTACATGGCCATGAGCCGGGACTGTCCGATGGCGGCGCAGGCCTGGAGTTCGGCGAGCTGGCTGGGGCGTTTCTGGAACCCGAGCGCGCCCATGCCGGCTCCGACGGCCCCGGAGGTCACGAGCACGACTTCCTTGCCGGCCGCCCGAAGCTGCGCGATCTGGGCGACCAGCTGGGTGAACTGGAGGGGATCCGGCCGCTTCCGGGCATCCGTGAGGACACCCGTCCCGAGTTTCACCACGAGACGCTGGACGTTGGACAGGGCGGCGGAACGCACAGCCGGGTTCAGTAGCAGACCCGGACCCGGGGCGTCGAGCCGCGGGGCAGGGTGAGTCCCTCCGCCGTCTCCACGTTTGGCGACTACTTGGCCGCGGCGGGTTCCCGCTTGGCTTCCCAGTCCCGGGTCATGGCCTCTCCGTTGCGGTCGATCGAGATCTTTCCGGTGATCTTGTCGGCGGCGACCTTGCCATTGTACTTGGCGGTCATCTTGTTGCCGTTCCACTCCCGGGTGACCGAGAACGAAAGCTCCCCATCCTTCAGCTTCCCGTCGGCGATCTCCGTCTCCGTCGTCTGACCGTCCCGACCCGGGCTCGAGATCTTCCCGGTCACCTTGGCCCCATCGACCTTCAGGTCCAGCGTGCTCTTGCGCTCAGGGCCGCCGTTCCGACCGGGCATGGTCCAGGTCCATTTGCCCACGGGATCGATCTTGCTGTCCTTGGCCTCGTCGGCCATCGGGGCGGCCGAGGCGAGCAGCCACAGTCCGAGGGTCAGGGTCATCCGGGTCCAGGTTCCGTTCTTCATAGGGGGAGCAGGGGTGTTGTAAGCGTTTCGGGACACCCGGCCTGTCCGCCATCCCACAAGGGATGGACGCAGGAAGCGACGGGTCGGGTGTCCGGAAAACAAGAGTGGGGGACCTGGGATCGGGTTACAGGTCCAGCTCCGCAGCGGAGCAACCGGTGGATGAGTGCTTCTCCAATCCCGGACCTCTCCTCCAGACTCAACGTGTTGGCGCTAGGCTTTCTCCCGTGTCCCTGATCCAGATCCTGACCGCTGCGGCCCTGTTCTCCCTGCTCTTCACCACGGGGCTGCGTCTGACGTTGAGCGAGATCCACGGGGCCGTGCCGCTGGGGCGGCGGTTCCTGAGGCTGGCGGTCCTCCAGTTCGGGGTGGTGCCCATCCTGACGGTCGGTGCGGCCCGGTTCTTCCGTGTGCCGGCCGAGGTGTCCATGTCGATGCTGCTCCTGGGGGCCGCGCCATTTGCGCCGGTGGTTCCCGTGTTCACCCGGATGGCCCGCGGGGACCTCGCCCTGGCGGCGGGACTCACGGCCGTGTTCCCGGTCCTGTCCTCGGTCCTCACCCCGATGGTCTGCTGGATCGCCGCACCCTTCCTGCCCTCCGTCGGACCGCTCCGGTTCGATCTGGTTCCGATGGTGGTGACGCTGCTGGCCACTGCGCCCCTGCCGCTCGTCTTGGGTCTTGTGGTGCGCGCCCGGTTTCCCGGGATCGCAGCCCGGATCGTGCCGCCGGTGGATGTCGTCGCGCAGGCGGTGGGGGCTGTCTCGCTGGCCTATGTGGTGGTCGTCGAGGCCGATGCGGTCCTGGCGGTCGGGCTGCCGGGCCTCCTCGCCATGGGATTGGTCGCCGAGACCTCATGGATCCTGGGTTGGCTCGGGGACCGTGGAACTCCACGACGCGGCCTCGTCCTGGGCCTTGGGGCCCTCAACCGGAACATGGCCCTGGCCCTGCTTGTGGCCGCCGGCAGTTTTCCGGGTTCGAGAATCGTGGCCGGGGTTGCGTCGCTCGGGCTGCTCCTGATCACCCTCGGCCTTGTTCACGTCGGAATCTGGCGCTGGATCCACCGTGCTGGCACTCCGGTTCCGGACGGAAGACCATGAACCATCGCGGGGTCGACCGCGCCGTCGGATCAGGCTTGCTGGGCAGGAGTCATTGCGCCTCCGCGACCGGGCCAAACGAACATCAGAAGCCGGGTTGATACGATCGGTTCAAGGCATACAGCACGGCGTCGTCCGCCAGCAGGACGTCGAAGTCCATGGAGGCCAGAAAGCGTGCGAGGGCCTCGCGATTGTTTCGGGAGGCGTCCACACGGTCCGCCTCGATCGCGAGGGTCCGGATCCGACGGAATCGCCGGGGTGGGAGCGTGTACAGGATCTCGTACTCGAATCCCTCCACATCGATCTTGAGCCAGTCGCAGGACCCTCCCACCTCGGTTTCGAGGATCTCATCGAGGGTCCGTGTGCGGACCTCGACCGTCCGTGTGTGTGCCTGGACCCCATCGGTCCTGAGGGTCGACACCGTCGACGGACCGGTCCCCTCCGGACATACGAGCGTGGCGGTCCCCGCCGTGGCCGAGACCGCCTGGTTGAACGTCCTCCAGTCGCGGGGTCCCTGGAGCCGACGGTTCTCCTCGAGGATCCCGAAGTTGTCTGGCAGGGGTTCGAACGAGATGCAGCGGGCTCCGGGTCGGATGTGCAGGGCGAAGAGCGAGAAGAATCCCGCGTTCGCCCCGAGGTCGACCACGACCGGTCGTTCCGGCAGGACCGCCAGAAGTTCGGGAGGGGCGTAGGCTCTGTGGAGGAAGATGTCCTTGAAGGGGAACAGGAGAGGGATCGGGACCACGATCGTCAGCCCGTTCCGGGTCGTCATCCGTAGGGGCGACGCGTCGGCCCGTCCCCATTTGCGGGCGAGAAAACCGGCCCAGTTGGAAAACCCGGCCACGAGGAAGCCATAGCGGCTGAGGCATCGCCAGAACCGGGGCGGATAGCGGAGTGGGCGCACGGATGCGGGGTTCGGCTCGCGGACAGCCATAGGGTTCGATGAGACCAAGCGGGGTTGCGAAGGACAACCGAAGTCTTGTCCGCCCTTGGTCTCAAGTTCGATGCCCGACGCCGGGGCACATCCGCAGGGGCGACTCAACCCTGACGGTACCCACGCGATGCGGCCACCACCTCCCCCTCGGAATCCATCGTGGAATATCCCGCCACGGCACGCTTCCGCCGTTCTGCCCTCATCCGGTCGAGCTCGTCGTCGAGGGCGTCCCGTCCGGTCCGCTTGGACTGGCGGTGGTGCAGATGCGCCTGCAGGGCGCTGAACCAGGCGTTCCGACAGGTCCTCCCGGTGTGGAACAGCCGGTTCGCAAAATCGGAGTCCTCGCGTCCCCAGACCCCATCGTAGATCTCGTCGAATCCATCGACCTCCATGAAGTCCTCCCTCAGGACGGCGATGTTGCAGCCCCGGATCGCCGACTCGAAGCGTCGGGGCCGGACGAAGGCGTCGCCCAAGGAGGGTGCGTGGATGGCGTTCTTCCGGTTCCCGAGCCCGCCCAGCCAGGGTGACGGCCACCAGGCCCCGTCGAGTCCGTCGCGGATCAGCCGCTGGGTTTCCGTCTCGGGAAGAAAGCAGCGCTTGCCCTGGACGAACGAGCCTCTCCTTGCGAGCCGGACGTGGTCGGCGACGAACCGGGGGTGAAGCAGGGTGTCGTGATCGATGAAGATGAGGA
>SYEM01000073.1 GCA_005801385.1 Verrucomicrobiales bacterium
AACAACATCGCCGAGACGATCGTCCAGCAGATGCGTCGGGAACCGCATCCCGAGCCGGCGTTCATTGTCTGTGGTGCGGGGACGGGTGGAACTTCGGCAACCCTGGGTCGATATGTCCGGTATCGCGGGCAGAAAACCCAGATCGTGGTCGCAGATCCCGAGCGGTCTGTGACATTCGACTACTTTGTCACGGGTGACCCCTCGCTCCGGTCCGGGGAGAGCACCCGGATCGAGGGCATCGGACGGCCGAGGGTGGAGCGATCCTTCCTCCGGTCCGTGGTCGACGGGATGGTGCGGGTTCCCGACGTCTGCAGTCTCGCGGCGCTGGATTTCCTCGAGTCGGCGTTGGGACGTCGTGTGGGCGGATCCACCGGCACCCTCTTCCAGGGCGCCCTGCCGTTGATCCAGCGGATGGCGGAACGCGGTGAGCGGGGATCGGTGGTGGTTCTCCTGTGCGACGGCGGGGAGCGCTACACCCGGACCTACTACTCCAGCGAATGGCGTCGGAGCGAGGGGCTGGAGGTCTCCGACGCGCTCGGTCGGATCCGATCCTTCCTGATCGAGGGCAAGTCCCAGCAGTGGCCGATACAGACCGCTGGCTGGGCGGCATGATGGGGCCAGGGCCTAGAGCTGGATCCGGGGGACTTCGGAGAGCGGCAGGGCTGTGATCCGATCGTCCAAATCAAACCGACGAAGTCCTGGATAGACCACAAAGAGCCGATCGAGCCGGAGATCGGTCAGGGCCACCCTCATCGAGCGGGTCGTTTTGGGTGCATCGGAGTACTTGAACTCGAAGCCATGGCGTCGCCCACCGCGGTGTATCAGCAGGTCCAGCTCGGCGCCGCCGTGAGTGCCCCAGAAGTAGGCGTCCCGCTCCGCATCGGCAAAGCGGAGGACCTGTTCGAGGGCAAACCCTTCCCAGGAGGCGCCAAAGCGCGGATGCGACAGCACTTCGGAACCGTTCCGCAATCCGAGGAGGGCGTGAAGCAGGCCTCCGTCTCGGATGTAGACCTTGGGTGCTTTGACGAGCCGCTTGCCCGTGTTTTCGAACCAGGGCGGCAGTCGCCTCACCAGGAACGTGCCGGTCAGGATATCCACGTACCGGCCTGCGGTTTTCTGATCCACGGACACGGCCCGTCCCAGTTCCGCGACGTTCAGGACTCCGCCATGGAGATGGGCCAGCATCGTCCAGAATCGCCGCAGTCCGGCAGGTGGTAGGGTGATCCCGAAGCGTGCGGCATCCCGGCTCAGGAATGTTTCGATGAAATCCTGCCGCCACGCGTAGCTCGTGGCGTCGTCCGGTGCCAGGAACGACCGCGGAAATCCCCCGCGCTGCCACAATCGTTGCAGCACATCGGCGCCCGCCTCCTCGATGTCGAACCCGCCGAGGTGCACGAAGGCCACCCGGCCGGCCAGGGATTCCGAGGTGCCTCGGATCAGATCCGGTGAGGCGCTGCCCAGGAGAAGGAACCGCGCCGGGGTCTCGGGACGATCCGCCAACACCCGAAGCACCGGAAGAAGCTCCGGCATCGTCTGCGCCTCGTCGAGCACCACCAACCCCCGGAGTGACGACAGCGTCCGCTCCGGTGCAGCCGCCAGCGCCTGTCGGTCCGTGCTGCTTTCCAGGTCGAACCAATGCCCCTCCCGGCTGGCCACCTCCCGGGCGAGGGTCGTCTTGCCACATTGGCGCGCCCCCAGCAGTGCCACCACAGGAGCCCGCTCCAGAGCCGCTCGGATTTCGATCAGACGCGCCGTTCTTTCGATCATATAAGAAAATAATCATTGAAAAAACGGAGTGTCGATCCGTAATTTCTCGGAATCAGGCTCTGGCGGGTATCCGTTTGGGACTCCTCCGTGGCGCCCCGCCGTTGATCCAGCGGATGACGGAACGGGGCGAGCGGGGATCGGTGGTGGTTCTCCTATGTGATGGCGGGGAGCGCTACGCCCAGACTTACTACTCCGGGGAGTGGCGTCGGAACCAAGGGCTCGATGCCTCTGCGGAACTGGAGCGGATCCGCGCGCTCCTGGTTGAGGGCAAGTCCCAGCGGTGGCCTGTGCAGACAGCCGGCTGGGCCGCGTGACTCTGAGAGGCGCCGTGCCGGCCCTCCGTCGCAGCCTGCGTCTGGGAATCCTCTGGCCTTGGGACCACCCACCGTGTATCGACTCCGCGGTGTGAACGTCCGATGGCACAACCCGACCTCGGCGTCTGCCCGATGCGGCTTCACGCTGATCGAGCTTCTGGTGGTCGTGGCGATCATCGCCATCCTGGCCGGCATGCTCCTGCCGGCGCTCTCCCGGGCGAAATCCAAGGCACTGACGACCCAGTGCCTCAACAACCAGCGCCAGATCGGCATCGCGTTCCACCTGTACACCGACGAAAACCGGGACAGCTACCCGGTCTGCACCGGGTGGAATTCCTATGGGGGTGCCCTGGGCCGGGTCAACGACCACCACGGAGGGGCCACGCCCGCGACGAATCGTCCGCTCAACCTCTACATCGCAGCCACCAATTCCTGGCGGTGTCCCGCCGATCGTGGGGACTTCTTCTATCCGAACCGGACGGCGTTCGAAGCGTTCGGCAACAGCTACCGGTCCCAGTTCGGGGTCAACACCTTCCGGACCCGCCACGTGACCGGTGATTCCCTGGCGTCACCCACCTCACCCGAGGCCCGACCGATCAAGGTCGACATGGTGGCGCTCAGTCCGGTCAACAAGATCCTCCAGGGTGACGTGCCCTGGCATGGCAATCGCAAGCCCGAGGATCCCCGCAGCGCCTGGCACAATTCCCGGGGCGTGCGCGGGCATGTCATGCTCTATGGCGACACCCACGCGGCGTTCTACCGGTTCCCTCCGGAGATGGGCGATCCGAGGCTGATGAGCCTCTACGTGCCCGACAACGACACGACGAATCCGCTGCGCCCCCGTCCCGATTTCCTCTGGTGGTAGATCCCGGTCACGCCGCCGGACTGGGGCCAGGTCCCGGACATGAGGTCCTTGGGATGGCCGGTGTCGACGGCCCGCGGGTGTTGTAATGCGGGGCAGGGCCGCCTTGTCACCCGGACACGCCTTGCGCAGAATCTTCCCCAAGCCCATGAGAATTCCCTCTGTCATCCTGTTGGCGTTGGCGCCTGGCCTCCTGATCCCGAACCTGCAGGCCCAGCAGCCTGCGACCCCGCCCACCGTGGTTCCCACGGGGGCCTTGGCCGTCTCGGATCCCGACCTCGAGGTCACCCTCTGGGCGCAGTCCCCGCAGCTCAAGAACCCCACCAACCTCGACTTCGACAGCGAAGGCCGGGTCTGGGTCGCCGAGGGCGTCAACTACCGTGGCCATCACCAACGCCAACCCCAGGGCGACCGCATCATCGTCCTGGAGGACACCGATGGGGACGGACGGGCCGACAGCCAGTCCGTGTTCGTCCAGGAGCCGGGCCTCCTCGCGCCGATGGGACTCGCGGTCATCGACAACCGGGTGATCGTCTCGATGGCGCCCGACATCATCGTCTACACCGATGTGAACCGGGACCGGAAGTTCGACCCGGCGGTCGATCGCCGTGAGGTGCTCCTGACCGGGTTCAACGGACGCCGCCACGACCACAGTGTCCACAGCGTCACCCAGGGGGCGGACGGCCAGTGGTATTGGAACGCGGGCAACTGTGGCTCGATGTTCACCGACAAGTCCGGCCGCACCTTCCGCATCGGCAGCGCGTACGACGGAGGACGCGATCTGGGCTGGGAGCCGATGAAGATCGCGGGGATGAAGAGCGACGACGGGCACGTCTGGATCGGAGGCTTCGCGGCGCGCATGAATCCGGACGGTTCGCAGGTCCGCGTCATCGGACACAACTTCCGGAACAGCTACGAACAGACGGTCACGTCCTTCGGGGATGTGTTCCAGAACGACAACGATGATCCGCCGGCGTGCCGGACCACGTTCCTGCTCGAGTCGGGCAACGCGGGGTTCTGCTCGGCGGATGGCCAACGCTCCTGGGGTGCAGATCGACGCCCGGGCCAGAGCGTCCCGATCGCCGAGTGGCGTCAGGAGGATCCCGGTACGATGCCGCCCGGCGATGTCTATGGCGGCGGATCCCCGACGGGCATCGCGTTCGTTGAGGACAGCGCCCTGGGTCCCAAATACCGGGGCCTGCTCCTGAGCTGTGAGCCGGGTCGCAATGTCGTCTTCGGCTACCTGCCCAAGCCGGAGGGGGCTGGGTTCGCCCTGAAGCGGTTCGATTTCCTGACCAGCAACCGCGAGGGCGAGTTCTCCGGGACCGACTTCCAGGGCGGCAGCAATCCCCAGCGTCAGCTCAAGACCCTCTTCCGTCCGAGCGACGTCGGCGTGGGTGCGGATGGGGCGATCTACGTGGCGGACTGGTTCGACCCTCGGGTCGGCGGCCATGCCGACTGGGACGACACCACATCCGGGGCCATCTATCGGATCGCCCCGAAGGGATATCGGGGCCGTCCGGCGAAGGTCAATCTCACCACTCCGGCGGGTGCTACCGAGGCCCTCAAGAGCCCGGCACTGCACGTCCGCGCTGCCGCCTTCAACGCCCTCAAGGCCCAGGGCTCCGCAGCGATCAAACCGGTTGAGCGCCTTCTGAAGGACCCGAATCCCTACGTGCGGGCCCGCGCGGCCTGGGTCCTCTCCCTCGATTCCAAGCGGGGACTGCCCAAGGTGGCTGGACTGCTCAAGGACACCGATCCGCAGATGCGCGTCGTCGCGTTTCGTGCGCTGCGTCGGGCCGCCGAGCAGGGAGTCGTCTCCGATGACAGCCACTCGTTGCGCAAGCCGTCACCCGGATCGCGCCTGTTCTTCCTCGAGACCGCGCAGCGTCTGGCCTCCGACCCTTCGCCCGCCGTTCGACGGGAGGTCGCCGTTTCTCTGCGCGATGAGCCGTACAACATCGCCGGTCCGATCCTCCTGACCCTGGCGGATGGGTTTGATGGCGTGGACCGGACCTATCTCGAAGCCTGGGGTACTGGAGCCACGGGCAAGGAGCCCCAGATCTATGACGCCTTGGTCGCCAAGGCGAACGCCGGTGGATCGGTCCGGTGGACGCCGTCGCTTGCGGCGCTCGCCTGGCGACTGCATCCGGAATCCAGCATCGGTGATTTCAAGGCCCGAGGCCTTGCCGAGTCGCTCCCGGACATGGAACGCAGGCGCGCCCTGACGGCCCTCGGCTTCAACCGGTCTCCAGCCGCGGCCGATGCGGTCCTCGAGGTCGCGGCCAAGTCTTCGGGCGCGGTCAAGGCCGAGGCCATGTGGTGGCTGCTGAACCGCAAGGATTCCCAATGGAAGGATGCCGGCCTCGCTGCCGCCCTGAAGTCTCGTGGCGTCTACGACCCCGATGCGGTGTCGTGGATCGAGGCGACCGTGCCCGCGGCGGAGTCTCCGAAGTTCACCGCCAGCGACGTGCTCTCCCTCCGTGGCGATACCAAGCGGGGTGGGGAACGCTTCAAGGCCGTCTGCACCAGCTGCCACCGGGTCGAGGAGGTCGGAACCGAGTATGCCCCCAACCTCACAGGTTGGGCGCGCCGTCAGACTCCCGAGGTGCTCGTGAAGGCCGTTCTCCAGCCCAGCGCGGAGATCGCCAGCGGGTTCAATGGCTCGGAGCTCACCACCCACGACGGCACGGTCATCCAGGGTCTGCTGCTATCGGAGGGTGATCCGATGATCGTCCAGTCCGCTGGCGGCCTGACCCAGATAATCCCGCGGTCCAAGGTGAAGTCCCGCCAGGGCCTGAACCGGTCTCTCATGCTGAGCGCAGACCAGCTGGGCCTATCCGCGCAGGACTTGGCCGACATCGCCGCGTACCTGCGCGAACACTGAGGTCGCCGGTCTCCGGCATTGCCCGTGTTCTGGGGGGAGGGTACACCTCCCCCATGCATCCCCTGTCCCTCAGTCGCGCTTCCGCGTTCCTCCGATCCGTTGGACTCGTCCTCGGACTGGTGTTCGGTCTCCTCGGTCTTCGTGCAGCTGAGTCTGCTCCGGCCTCCCCGTTGATCGGACGCTGGGATCTGACCGTGAAGGGGCCCGACCGGGAGTACCCCTCCTGGTTCGAAGTCCAGAAATCCGGTCACAAGACCCTCGTCGGGTCGTACGTCGGCCAGTTCGGCAGCGCACGTCCGGTCAGCGAGGTGAAGACGGATGGCGACCGGTTCCGGTTCGTGGTGCCGCCTCAATGGGAGGAGCGCACGACGGACGTCGTCGTCGAAGGCACCGTCCAAGGCGACACCGTCCAGGGCACTGTGACCGATGACCAGGGTCGCCGCCTGGCGTGGACCGGGCGCCGGGCCCCGAAGCTGATGCCCACCGGCGAACCGAAGTGGGGCAAGCCTGTCGAGCTGTTCAATGGCAAGGACCTCACCGGGTGGACGGCCCTCTGGTCGAAGGGCCCCCACGGCTGGGTCGTGAAGGATGGACTGCTCGTCAACGCGAAGCCCGGAGTGAACCTCGTCACGACCGGAACCTTCAGCGACTTCAAGCTGCACGTGGAGTTTCGCTATCCGCCGAAGAGCAACAGCGGCATCTACCTGCGCGGCCGCTATGAGGCCCAGATCGAAGACAACCATGGACTCGATGCCGAGTCCCACCTGATCGGCGGCATCTACGGATTCCTTACCCCGGCAGTCAACGCGGCCAAGCCGGCCGGCGAGTGGCAGTCCTATGACATCACCCTGACGGGCCGCGTGGTGACGGTCGTGCTCAATGGCGAGCGCGTGATCGATCGTCAGGTCATCCCCGGCATCACCGGTGGGGCGTTGGACAGCAACGAGGCGGCGCCGGGACCGCTGTACATCCAGGGCGATCACGGCACCGTGGAGTTCCGGAAAATCACCCTGACCCCGGCCCGCTGAGGACCTGTTCGTGATCCCGGCGCCTTCAAGACCCTCCGTCTCGGCTCGAAGCCGTCGAGCCACCGGCTTCACGCTGATCGAGCTGCTCGTCGTGATCGCGATCATTGC
>SYEM01000074.1 GCA_005801385.1 Verrucomicrobiales bacterium
CACCCGCTGCTGCTGACCGGTCGAGAGCTGACGGGGGTAGTGGTGGATCCGGTCGGCACGCCCCACTCTCGTCAAAAGTTCCATCGCCCTCGAGCGGTCTGCCCCTGGCCCGAAGGCCATGCCCAGAAGAACATTTTCCAGGACCGTAAAGCCCTGGAGCAGGTTGAAGGTCTGAAAGATGTAGCCGATCGATCCCGCCCGAAGACGATCCCGCTCCGACTCCGAAAGAAGGGCCACATTCTGCCCGTCGAACAGGATCGATCCCGAATCCGGGGCCAGGATGCCTGCGATCAGGTGGAGGAAGGTCGTCTTGCCGGTGCCGCTCTCACCACTCAGGGCCATCTGGGACCGCGCCTCGAGCCGGAATTCCGGGATGCGGACGACCTCGTGACGCGACCCGTCGGGCGCGACGAAGGACTTCCGCAGATCTCGGATCTCCAGCAGCACGTGAACCGGTGACATGCCGCAGTCGACCCACACCACGCAACCCCAAAGCTCCCAAAGCCACAATCCCGGGGATCCCGAAAGGACATCACCCCACCACAGGAAGAGCGTGATTTCAGAACGTCGCATGGCAGGGTTTCCAACATCCCCCGCGGTCCGGGTGCTCCGTCCTCGACGGTCACCGTCAGGCCACGGGGATCCAATCCGATGCCCAACCCGATCCCAGCGCTGAAGCTCGCCCTCCTGACCACGCTCGGGATCGCCACAACGTGTGCATCCGCTGGGTCCCGCGACCGCTTCGTGAGCGAGACCCGGCCCATGCTCGAGACCTTCTGCTTCGAGTGCCACAACGCGGAAAAGCAGAAGGGCGACCTGGACCTGTCACGGTTCAACTCCGCGGACGACGTCGTACGCGAGTCCAAGGTCTGGGAGGGCGTGATCGAACAGCTCCTCGTCGGCGAGATGCCTCCGAAGGATCGTCCACAACCCACCGACGAACAGCGGGGACGACTCATCGACCGGATCACGACCACCCTGCATGACGGGGCCCGGGCCGTGGCGGGTGATCCTGGACCCGTGGTCCTGCGGCGGCTCAACAATGCGGAATACACGTGGACGATCCGGGACCTGACCGGGGTGCCTTTCCTCGACCCCGCCCGGGAATTCCCGGCCGACAGCGCCGGTGGCGAGGGGTTCATGAACACGGGACAGGTCCTCGTGATGTCCCCCGCCCTGCTGACCAAGTACCTCGACGCCGCCAAGGGCGTGGCCCAGCACGCCGTCCTGCTGCCCGACGGCATCCGGTTCTCCGCCTCGGACTCGGACCGCGACTGGACCGACGAGACCCTCGTCCGCATCCGGGAGTTCTACACCCGCCACGGGGTCGAGGTTGTCGACGCTGCCGGACGTATCCCGCTGGAATCCTACCTGAGGGCCACAATCGCCGAGCGCCGGACGCTCCGGTCCAACCCAAAGGCCGTGCGCCGGATCGCCGAGTCACGACTCCTCAACCCCAGCTACCTCGTCACGCTCTGGAGCGTGCTCCAGGGCGGCCGGGATGTCCCCCCATCCCTGCTGTTCGACCCAATCCGGTCCCGGTGGCGCAACGCCACGGAGCAGGACGCGGAGAGCCTTGCCGCCGACATCGCGCGTTGGCAGGGCGCGCTCTGGAAGTTCAACCCGGTCGGACACCTCCGGCGCCATCTCGGAGGCACCGACGGCCCCAGCGCATGGATGGAACCCGTGACCCCGGTGGCGACCCGACGCGATGTCCGGATCCGCCTCAACCCGGCCACGAACGCCCAGGAGGTCGTGGTCTACCTCGCAGCATCCGATCTCGGTGACGGCAATGCACAGGACGTCGTCCGTTGGCGTGAACCCCATCTGGTCATCCCCGGCCGCCCCAGGCTACCCCTGCGCGACGTCCGGGCGCTCATCCAGCAGCTCGATGCCCGTCGCGATGCCGTCTTCCGATCCGCAGCGGGATGCCTCGCTGCCGCAGCCGAGGCCAGCGCCCTGCCCGATACGGACCTCGGCCCCATCGCGGCCCGGCATGGAGTCACCCCCGAACTGCTGCGCCCCTGGCTGGACCACCTCGGCATCGGTCCGACGGCGGCGCTGCGACTGGACCTGCTGACAGGGCGTCTCGACACCACGGGCGGCTACGACTTCGTCAAGGGCTGGGGCTCTCCCGAAACCCCCTCTGTGGTCGCCAATGCCACGGACCAAGCCATCCGGATCCCCGGCAACCTCGGTCCGAAGGGCGTGGCAGTACATCCCTCCCCCACCCTGAACGTCGCCGTGGGCTGGAAAAGTCCGTTGGCCGACACGGTACGGGTCGAGGCCAAGGTGACCCACGCCCATCCCGAATGCGGGAACGGCGTGACCTGGTCGCTGGAGCTCCGACATGGAGCCGTCCGTCAACGCCTCGCCACCGGGATTGCCCAGGGTGGGACTCCGGTGATCGTTCCCACAACCGCGGGCCTAGGTGTTCGACCCGGGGATCTGATCTCGCTCGTCGTGGGGCCCCGCGACGGCAATCACTCCTGCGACCTGACCGACGTGCAGCTCACAATCACCGGCGCCCAGACCTGGAATCTGTCGAAGGATATCTCCCCTTCGATCCTCGCCGGGACTCCCCACGCCGACAGCCATGGCAACCCCGGAGTCTGGTGGTTCTACACCGAACCGGTTTCGGGCAACGGAGGCACCGTGATCCCGGCCCAGTCCCTCCTCGCCCGCTGGCAGTCGACCTCGAAGACCGACGAGAAGACGGCCCTCGCCGCCCAACTCCAGTCCCTGCTCGTCGCGGGTCCTTCAGCCGGCACACCGGCTCCAGATGTCGCCCTGTACCATCAGCTCGCATCGCTCGGCGGACCGCTCTTCGCCGGGGTCCAGGGACCGGCGACTCCTGCCGATGCCGGAACGCCTCCGTCGCGCTGGGGACTCGACCCAGGCCTGTTCGGGAAGGCTCCCTCCGGAACCCAGGTGGACGCCACAGACCTCCTGGTCACCGCGCCGTCGGTGCTCGAGATCCGGCTCCCGGCCGATCTCGTGGCCGGATGCGAGCTGGTGACCATCGGGGAACTCGAAACCACACTCGGCAAGGAGGGCTCGGTTCAGCTCTTCGCCCAGACCAACCCGCCCACGCTGTCAGGGCCTGACCCCGGAACCGAGTTCCTCGTGGGTTCCAACGGTCCAGCGCGGCAGCGGCTCGAGCAGGCGCTCGACAGCTTCCGTCAGCTCTTCCCAGCCGCACTCTGCTACCACCGGATCGTGCCGATCGACGAGGCGGTCACCCTGACCCTCTACCACCGCGAGGACGCGCCGCTGCGACGCCTCTTCCTGAGCGACTCCGAGGCCCAGGAACTCGACCGGCTCTGGGACGAACTGCTCTTCATCAGCCGGGAACCGGTGCTCCTGCAGTCGGCCTTCGAGCAGATCTACGAGTACGCCACACAGGATCGACCCGACATGGTGAAGGCGTTCACCCCGATGCGGGAACCCATCCGGCAGCGCACGGCCACGTTCCGGCAGCGGGAGATCGACGCGGAACCCCGGCAGCTCGAGGCGGTCCTTGGGTTTGCATCGAAGGCGTTCCGGCATCCGCTCAACGGCGCGGAGACGGCCGAGCTCCGGGACCTCTACTCCACGCTGCGTTCGCAGGAGATCCCTCATCGGGAGGCGATCCGACTCACGCTCGCCCGGATCCTGGTCTCCCCATCGTTCCTCTACCGGTTCGAACAACCGGGCCCCGGCACCAAAAGCCACCCGGTGTCGGCCTGGGAACTCGCCACACGGCTGAGCTACTTCCTGTGGTCGTCGACACCCGACGACGAACTCCAGGCCCTCGCCCAGTCCGGCGACCTGCTCAAGCCCGACGTCCTCGCCCGACAGGCGCGGCGGATGCTCCAGAGCCCGAAGATCCGACGGCTGGCCGAGGAATTTGGCTGCGCCTGGCTCCATCTCCACGGGTTCGCCACCCTCGACGAAAAAAGCGAACGGCACTTCCCCACCTTCGCCGCGCTTCGCGAGCCGATGTACGAGGAATCCATCCAGACTTTCATCGACCTCTTTCAGAACAACCATCCCATCCCAACCCTCCTGTCTGCGGACCACACATTCCTCAACGACACGCTGGCCCAGCACTATGGGATTCCCCACGTCACCGGTGCGGAGTGGCGTCGGGTCGATGGTGTCGGGGTCCACGGACGCGGCGGCATCCTCGGACAGGCCGCCGTGCTCGCGAAACAGTCAGGAGCCTCGCGCACCAGTCCCATCCTCCGCGGCAACTGGCTCTGCGAGACCCTCCTGGGCGAGAAGCTGCCCCGTCCACCAAAGGGCGTCCCGGTCTTGCCCGAGGAACCGCCGGCGGGACTCTCCGAACGCGCCCTCACCGAGCAGCACACCCGAGATCCGCGCTGCGCGGGCTGCCATGCTCGGTTTGATCCCTACGGATTCTCGCTCGAGGCCTACGACGCCATTGGACGCCGCCGCACCATCGACGCCGCCGGCAATCCCATCGACACCCGGGCGCGACTCGCCAACCAGACCGAGTTCGACGGACTCCCCGGGCTGCGCCAGTACCTGCTCACCGAGAAACGCGACGCGTTCGTGCGGCAGTTCGAGCGCAAGCTGCTCGGCTACGCCCTCGGTCGGAGCGTCCAGCTCTCCGACCAACCCCTCCTGCGCTCGATCTCCGAGCGGCTGAGGCGTCGCAACCACCCAGTCGCCGAGGTCGTCGAGCTCATTGTCCGAAGCCCCCAGTTCCGCGAAATCCGCGGTCGTGATCACCTCGTCCAGGAATGACCCCATGAACACCTACCACTTTTCTCGTCGGAACTTCCTCCGCGGTGTCGGCGTCACCATGGCCCTGCCGTGGATGGAGTCGGTGGCCGTTTGGGGCGATACCCCCGCCACGCCCAAGTTACCCTCCAGCGAGGCGCCCGTCCGGATGGCAGTCCTCTTCTCGGGCAACGGCTTCCACTCCAAGGAATGGTGGGCCAAGGGAGAGGGACGTCAGATGGAGCTCGGCCGGGTGCTGGCCCCACTGCATCCGCATCGCGAGAAACTCCTCTTCCTCCGGGGCCTCTACAACGCCGAGGCCATGAAGGGGAACATCCACAGCTCCCAGACCGGCAACCTGCTGTCCGGAGCCCCCCTCGCCTCGGGCGGGGAGATCCGATCGGGTACCAGCATCGACCAGCTCGTCGCCCAGCGGCACGGACGCTCCACCAAGGTTCCAAGCCTTGTCCTGGGCTGCGAGAAGTCGAACCCGTCGGTCCACAAGAACTACTCGATGCTCTACAGCTCCCACATCTCGTGGAGCTCCCCGACCACCCCGACACCCCTCGAGCTGTACCCTGCCCTCGCCTTCGACCGACTGTTCAAGGACGACGCCAGCCGTGGCGACCAGAGCGTGCTCGATGCGGTGCTCGAGGACGCGAAGGACTTCCGTCGACGCATCAGCGGCGCCGACCAGCGCAAGCTCGACGAGTACCTCGACTCCGTCCGCGAGGTCGAACAACGCCTCGAGGCGTCCGGAAAGAAGGGGGAGCTCCAGGGATGGCGACCCACCCTTTCGGCACCGAACATCCCGCGTCCGCCCAACGGGATCCCGCAGGACATCGCCGAGCACATGCGGTTGATGTGCGACATCGTGGCGCTGGGATTCCAGACCGACACCACCCGGATCGCGACTCTGAAGCTGAACAACGACCACAGTTCGCTGCGGTTCCCCAACCTCGGGGTGGACTACATGATCCACCACCTGCTCTCGCACAGCGACACCGAGGACTGGCTCAAGGTGAACCAGTTCTTCCTCCAGCAGCTGGCCTACCTGGCCTCCAGGCTGGAGTCCATCCGGGAAGGAGAGCGAACGCTGCTCGACAACTCGATGATCCTCTACTGCTCGAGCATGATGACCGGCAACCACAACAACGACCAGTTGCCAGTGATCGTACTCGGTGGTGCGGGCGGAAGGATCCGCGGTGGGCGCATTCTCGACTACACCGGCAAGCCCAACCGCCAGCTGTGCAACCTGTACCTGTCGATGCTCGACACGTGCGACATCCACCTCGATGCGTTCGGGGATTCGACCGGGCGTCTCGCGGAGGTCTGAATCCAAACACCCGGGATCGCAGATCTCCCGAAGGGGTCAGGTCAAATCCACGTGACGACCCATTCCACGGCAGTGGAGGAGAGCTCATGGCACTGCACTTGCTTGTCCGAAAGGACCGTGAAACTCCCCATCCAAACCAAAAAACTGCGGCGCAGCGGACTCTTGCAACGGATCTGGACAGGATCCCTGCTGATCCTCGGGATGCTGACCTGGACGGCTCTCGCTGGAGACGGACCCCGGAGGCAGACCAACACCGCGGATGAAGGGCCCCTGGGATTACCCGAGATCGCCTCGGCCCCCGGGGATCTCGATGGGGATGGGCTGGACGATTTTGTGGAACTCCGCTTTGGCAGCGACCCCACCAAGAAGGATTCCGACGGCGACGGCTGGGATGACAAGGCTGAGTTCGACGCGAAAACCCTACCTCGGAACAAGGACAGCTTTCCGCTCTTCACCCTGCTCGCCAAGGACCAGCAACTGCTCGCCGGCGACCTGCTCGTGCTCAGGGTCCGCCTCCTCACGAACGGGATCGTCACCACCAACCTCACCGTGATCACGAACGAGACTCCGGTCCCCATCGGCAGACCAGTGGACACGGATGGCGACGGAGTCGATGACGGGTGCGACATCGACGGCGATGGCGCCCCGGACGTGCAGGGGTCCTGTCCAGAGAGCCTGATCAGCACCAACCGGGAGACCGTTACGAACTACGTTGCCTTCCAATGGTTCAATGGAACCAACCGTCTAGAATCCCAGACGAATGCCTCGCTGGTCCTCCACCGCATCCGCACGAATGAGGCCGGGGCCTATTCGCTCCAGGCGACCCTCGTGAAGAGCTTCCAGACGAGCGAGCCAGTCCCTGTGTCGGTGCTCGATCTCGCGCCCCGGATCCGTCTGCCCCAACCGGCCGGAAGGGTCCTCGCCTGGGGAACCAACCAGTTCGGACAGACCAACGTGCCATTCAGCGTGGGCGACACCATCGGTCTCGCCGCAGGCTATGGTCACTCGGCCGCACTGGCCGAGACCGGTCGGGTCATCGCGTGGGGCACCAACGACCTCGGACAGCTCCTCGTCCCACCCGACGCGACCCATCTCGTGGCCCTCTCCGCCGGAGCCTCCCAGACGATGGGCTTGCGGACCAACGGCACCGTGGTCCAGTGGGGCACCAACGCCTACCCCGGAGTCCCCCTCCCGGAATCCCTCGACCGCGTGGTCGAGATCTCTCAGGGCTACTTCCATTCCGTCGCGCTCCGTGACGACGGCACCGTCGTCTGCTGGGGGGACGACACCTTCGGCCAATGCCAGGTCCCTGAGGATATCGGGCCCGTGATCGCCATCGCCGCGGGCGGGCTCCACACCCTCGCCCTGACCCGGGATGGCAGGGTTGCGGCCTGGGGCAGCAACCACGCCGGGCAATGCGAGGTACCCAACGATCTCGCGGAGTCTGGACTCGTTGCGGCCGGCGGAAACCACTCGATCGCCATCCTCCGCAATGGCGCGGTCGCCGCCTGGGGCGACAACTCCCTCGGACAGCTCAAGGTGCCCGCCTCCGCCAGGAGCGTCGTGTCTGCATCAGGGGGGTTCGACTTCACGGCCGTCGCCAAGGCCGAGGGTCTCGTCGACATCTGGCCCAATCTCAGGAATGGACTCCTTCCGGTCCCCCCCGGCGCCTCCAATATCGTCCTCGTTGAATCCGGCTACTTCCATGTCCTGGCCCTGCAGGGTCGGGACGACGGCGACAACGACGGCCTCGACAACCTGGCCGAGCTCCGACGGAAGACCGATCCGAAGGTGTCCGACACCGACGGCGACGGACTGTGGGATGGCATCGAGGCACGACTGGAGCTGGATCCTCGGAGTATCGACACCGACGCCGACGGGCTGAGCGACGGGGTGGAACTCCAGGAGGGATTCGATCCCCGCATGCCGACCGAGTCGCCTGACGCCTCGCTCTGGATCCATCCAGCGCTCCAGCTCGACCTCTTCGGTGTCGACGGATCGTCTTACCAGCTCGAGCGGTCCCGCGACGGGGCGGAGTGGGAGACCGATGGCGAGGCCTTCCGGCTCCGCGGCTGGGCGCGACGGCTGATCGGCCCACCCGAGGGGGTCACAGGCTATCGCCTCCGTCGCCTCAAACCACTGCCAGTGCCGGAAACCGAAACCCCGCCACCCGGCATAGGAACCGTCTGGGTCTTGGGTGACACGTCGCTGGAACAGGATCGCATTCCCAATGCCGTGGTCGACGTGCGCTCCCTGTCCGCCGGGGCCTGGCACACCCTTGCACTCCTGGCGGACAGTTCCATCCGGGGCTGGGGGGCGAACTCCGACAAGGAATGCGACCCGCCCTCTGGAATGGGATCCGTCCGGGTGCTGGCCGCGGGCGGACATTTCTCGCTCGCGCTCCTCGAGGATGGCACCGTCGTCGGTTGGGGTCGCAACGACCAAGGCCAGACGAGCCTTCCAACCTTCACAGCCCCCGTTACCCAGATCGCAGCAGGGTTCAGCCATGGACTGGCCCGACTCGAAGATGGCACGGTGCGCGGCTGGGGTCGCAACGACTTCGGTCAGGCGACTCCCCCTCCCGAACTCCGTGACGTCATCGCGGTTGATGCCGGATTCGAGCATTCGGTGGCGCTTAGGAGCGACGGGACGGTGGTGGCGTGGGGAGCCAACACGTTCGGACAGTCCAGACCCCCAGAAGGAGTTGGACGTGTGCGGGCGATCGCAGCCGGAGCCGACCACACCCTCGCGGTCCTCGAGGACGGACAGGTCGTCGGCTGGGGCAACAATGAGGAAGGTCAGTTGAACCCACCCGCAGATCTCCAGGACGTCGTGGCGATCGACGCCGCCTACCACCGCAGCGTGGCATGGACAGCGTCCGGGCAGGTCGTCGTGTGGGGCGCCGACGCCCGACGCATCCAGAACGAGCTCCAGGCACTTGGCATGATCCGGTCGGTGTCGACCGGAGGTTTCCACATCGCAGTCCTCACCGAGCCGAGTGATCCGGACGGGGATGGGCTCGACACCCGACTCGAGAGAAGGCTGCAGACGAGCCCGGAGAATCGGGATACCGATGGGGACGGGCTCGGGGACCGCCTGGAATTCCTGTTCGGGTTCAACCCACTCGTCCCCGAACAGGCCCCTGACGCGACGGTTCAATCTGGATTCGCGGTGCGGCTCCGATTCTTCACCCTGGCCTCGGGCACCTACGGACTGAGTTCCTCCACGGATCTGCAGTCCTGGACGCCGATCGGCGATCCCATCCAAAAGAGAGGAGGCCATTCCGAGCGTCTGCTGGAGGCGGGCAGGATTCAGACCTACTACAGGCTGGAACGGGCGTTGGAGTAAAAGCGATCGTGCTCCGAATCCAGAAGGAAGCCGGGGGATTCTGAACCTCGGGGGGTGAACGGGATCAGCAACCGGCATCCGCCGGGTTCTCAACCGGGGGAAAATACCGCTCGCAGTTCTGAGAAATAACATTGCCAACCATCTGGACGCCCGTTCAATTTTCCGCGGGGTTTGGGCAAGTGCAGTTTCAACTCCGATTCGGGCTCACCCTGATAGGAAGAA
>SYEM01000075.1 GCA_005801385.1 Verrucomicrobiales bacterium
AGATCGTGATCGTGTTGAACACGACCGCCTTGCCGCCGGCCTCATTGATCCCTTGGGAGACGCTGACCGCGAGCTGGTCGATGTGCATGTTGCACGGGGTGACCATGCTCCAGGTGGAGGCGACGCCGATCTGGGGCTTGCGGAAATCCTCCTTCTTGAAGCCCGTGGCGTAGAGCATGCCGCGGCTCGGGGCGCGTTCGATCCCGTCGACGACGATCGACGAGAACGGCCGGATGTTGGTGGGGTTCTTGGAGGTCTTGGACTTGGTGGAGGATTTGGCGGAGGCGCTCATGAGGTGTCGAAGGAGTGTGGGTATCGGCGATCCGAGGCAAAGGCCAAAAGCGCGACTGACCAAGATGGGGATCGGAGGGATCGGGTCGCGTGCAGCGATCTCTCCCGGTCTCTTTTGTCTTCTCCCTCCGCGTCCCAGCGGCTTCGTGTGAGTCCCTTCCTCCTTTCCGCATTTCTGCAAGAGCCTTCAGCTCCCCAAATCTGGCGATGTTCGAGTGACCCAGGACTCTGATCGGATCATCGGGATGTCCGTTCCCGCATCCAATTTCGACGGCGCCTGGAAGGAGACTGTAGAAGTCTTCCTCCCAGGGCTCATTGAGCTCTCGCTCCCTGCCATCTCCGGTCAGATCGACTGGACCCGCGGCTACGAATTCCTCGACTCCGAGCTCCGTTCCCTCTTCCCCAGACGTGGCTCACGACGTCGTGTCGACAAGCTCGTCCGGGTCTTCTTCAAGGATGGCCGCTCCCAGTGGATTTATCTCCATCTCGAGATCCAGTCCCAGGCCTCGGAGGACACGCCCATCCGGATGTTCCAGTACTACTACCGGATCTATGACCAGCACCGGATGCCCATCCTCAGTCTGGCGATCCTCGCCGACCCCAATCCCCACCACCGCCCGGGCGATCTGGATCTGCGCATCGCGGGTTCCGGCTGCCTATTCCAGTACCACGTCTGCAAGCTCACTGATTTTACGGACGAATTCCTGGAGGCCAGTCCCAATCCGGCGGCCAAAGTGGTCCTGGCCCATCGGATCGCCCAACGGACCGCCAAGGATCCCGCGGCACGGATGCAGGCAAAACTCCGATGGATCCGCGAACTGATCCGTCAGGGCTTTCCGCGGGGTCACCTCGAGAAACTGTTTCGGGCGCTTGAAGCCATGAACCCATTGCCTGACAAGCTCGACGTTGAATTCATCAACCAGGTCAACCAATCTGAGGGAACTACGATCATGCCCATCATCACCACATTCGAACGCCGTATCCGCCGGCAGGTCCTCGCCGAGGGGCTCGCTCAAGGGATCTCCCAGGGTATTTCTCAGGGTATTTCTCAGGGCCAGCTACTGACCCTGCGGGAGGCCATTCGGGACCTGCTGGAGGAACGCTTCGGACACACCCCGCCAGGGATCGGCGAGCGTCTTGAACAGGAGAAGGATCCCGTCGTTCTGAGATCGTGGCATCGCAGAACCGCCACCATCGAGTCCTTGGAGGCCTTCGGAAGGATCCTGGAGCCCAAGGCGTCGTAGCCTGGTTGAGAATGGAGTGTCGATCGTCGGGGAAAGGGGATCCTAACCCCTCCAGGGTGCTGGGTGTGGTGTTCTGCATTACAGCGTTCGGTAGCGCCGGCGTCTGGCCGAGATGAGCCCTATGGCCTCCATGAGGGTCGAACCGGCTGGACCGGTCGAGATGGGGACCTGAGGGGCTCAGTCCCTGACACTGCCATGGGGGTGGTTACGGTAGCCTGGTCTGGTCACGGCAGTTTGCGTTCATCACTCTGACGCCAGATGAACCCAATCTCCCTCGCCGTTGTCTGCTGTGAACCCACCGCGCCCCACCACTCCCGGATCGTCGACATCACTTTGTCCCGACAGGAGTTTGAGGCCCGGGTGATCAGGGGCACCGAGCAGCGGCTCGGTGCCGGTGAGGCACGCGAACTCCACAACGCCGCCCACGATCCGGAGCACGGACCGGTCACCTATGTGCAGGAAGTCCATGACGGCGGATTCTCGGTCTTCGCGGGTGCTCCTGAGCGACTTCAGGAACGGTTCTTCGGTCCTGGAACGTTTGTCGCGTTCATGGATGACAAAGGGCCCGGACACGCATCGCGGGTGGGGCCTGAGGGAGTCCGGCGAACGCTGCGGGTCCTCAAGGGCCACCTGGCGGTCTAGGCCCGGCTCAGGAAAACCCTGGTCCGGCAGGCCAGCCGGTTGACCCCGGGTCAGACCCGGACCCCGGGAACCAGAAAGTCGAAGGTGTGGCGCCAGGACCCGTTCGCCAGGTGCTCTGACGTGGCGGATCCGATGGCACCGGAGTATTGACCGGAGCCTCCGATGATCGGGCGGACCAGGGTGGCCCCTGTGGCAATCGTGCTGGAGATCCCGGGATAGAATCCGCTGCCGGCTACCAACAGCTGGTCTGCTGAGCCCGCAAAATTAAGCTCTCCGGAACCAAAGACGAAGAAGAGGTTTCCCATGCGGACTTCATCCCCGACCCCGGGGTAGTCCACGCTGGTCGTGGTGAGGGTGGCGTCGAGGCGACCCATAGTGGCGCCGGAGGAATCTTGGATTGGTGTTGCCGGCAGCACGCGCAGATCACCGAGCTGATGACCCGGAGACCCGGCCGTGACAAGGAGTGTCCTGACCGAAGCATGAGTCACCGTGAAACGGAACGGGACTAGATCCCGGGGTGTTTCAGACCTGGGCACCAAGGGTCTTCGGCCACCCGCCTGGGCGACCCATGAGCCGGCTATGGTGGCGCCGGCGAGGCTCAGGAGCTGACGACGGGATCCCGAGTGCTGTGATGGATTCATCGGGAAAGACGGTGTGCATGTCCCTCCTAGATTCAAGGGCTGAGTCGTTGGCTGCCGGTTCCGTGGGATTCACCGTGAAAGGCGGGGAGGTTGGCCGATCCGAAACCACCGCTGCAAATGTCTGGATTGGACGTCACCGCTGAATCTAATCAACCCATGAAGAGCGCATTCAAATGGGCATTCCGGCTCCTCGCGGCCCTTGGCATCCTGGTCCTGGCCTTCAAGGTAGCCGACCGATGGGTCCGACACTCTGGTACCCTGCCGGAGGTCCCGGATCCGAACGGCTATGTCATCGTCCTCGAGGTCGCCCACCGGATCCAGGGGCCCGAGGGCGACATCGTGGACGTTTCTACCGACAAGGTCCGGGAATTTGCCACGACCCAGCGTGAGGCGCTGGACCAGGTCCGGATGGCAGTCCGAGGACC
>SYEM01000076.1 GCA_005801385.1 Verrucomicrobiales bacterium
AAGGGCCTGCTTAACCCAAGCTTCGTCGCCAATGCTATCTCAGCCGCCTCTGCCTTGGCACGAGCCTCAGCGGCCAATCGCTGCCGCTCCTTCTCCTCCGCTTCAGCCTTGGTACGAGCCTCAGCCAAGGCCCGCTCCTCCACCGCCTTCACTTCGGCAGCAAGCCGCTGCCGCTCACGCTCCTGCTTGGCCTGGTGCTGTTGGAAGATCAGACCACCCGCAGCCAACACAACCAGCCAAGTCAGGCTGGCCCCCACGATCCACCGGCGGATCCGGTTCATCGGTCCCGACCGAAGGGCCTCCAGATCGGTCGTCAGCGATGTGGTCCAACCCGCCACGGTCCGATCGAATTCGCTGTCGCGGCCGGCCTGTCCCAGTGCCGCGTTCTCGGCAATCACCGTCTCCGCGTCCTGGACCGCCTTCTTTGCCCGTCGCAGGACGTCCACCGGAGGCAGGATGAAGAATGCCCCTGCTTCCCGGGCAAAAGCCTGCAGTTGGGTCCTTGTTTGGGCGACCGTGTGGCCTTGGGATTCCAGCTGTTTCTCGAGCCGGACCAGCGCCCCCTCCCGGCCTGCATAGTCGAGATCGCCGAAGTCGGCCCTCAACGTGGCCATCGTGCGCCGGGCCATGGCCACTTCTCCGGCCCCGGTCCAGCGATCCACCTCGCCCAGGGCCGCCGCGTGAGCCGCATGTTGTTCCAGCAGGGATCTAACCTTTGACAGTTTCGTCTGAAGCGCCTGCATCCGACGCCTCTCCACGGGGCTCCCCGGCTCGACCACTAGGCGCGAGGCCACGAGGGGACGGACCCTGGGATCCACCCCTGCGGTCCAGGGTCCCGGTGGTTCCGCCAGCTCGAGTGTCTGACCCCAACCCATCGCATCCGACACCTCGGTCAGCTCCGGATAGGGGCGGCCGTCGATCCAATCGTCGGCCCGCAGTTCGTTTCGGGCCGGGTCGATGACAGCCGTTAATCGGGCCGGAGCCTGCTCCAGGGCGTGCTCCAGGGCGATCAATTCCCCGCGCCCCGGCTTCCAGTTCTCCGAGGAACGTCGGCGTCGGCGACTGGATTCCACCGCCTCGCCACCGAGGCCACCCTCCAGCTCCTGGCCCAGCTCATCGGCCGTCCTCAACGCCAGTTGCACCGGGTTGCTCCACGCAACGAGACGCTCCCAGTCGGACCGGATCACGGTGATCGGGTCCCGGGGCACGAGACCTCGAGCCTGTGCCGAGGCCAGCGCCTCGCCAAAGTCCGCTTCCAGGGCGCGAAGTTCCTTGATGTCGGACAGTTCCGAGAGCGCCTCACGTTGCGCTCTCAGCAGTTCGACGATCGAGGCCAACCGGGCCAGTTCACGCGTCAGGGCAAGGTCCATGGTCAACGTTCACTCAGTTTCCGGAGGTAGCGGCGGCAGTCGAAGAGCAGTCGGATGATGTATCCGGAGATGAAGCTGCCCAGGCCTCCGGCGAGCCCGGTGATCAGCAACACCATGCCACTGGCCCGTTCGCTTCGATCTCCGGTCATCATCAGGACCAAGCCGATTCCACCGACCACGAGGTTGATCCACCCGATGACGGTGCAGAACGTGGCCCACCCACAGCGTTCCTCGGAGGATGGCCCCTGGAGGAGTTGGGGAGGCGGGATGGCGCCGCCGCGGACCTCTCCTCCGGGTGGTGAATCCTCACTCCTCACGGGGATCAGCTGGGGTATGCCGCCTTCGGCGGTGACCCTCAGGTGGCTGGTCTGGGCGGCGAGGTGGAATTGGTGTCGGAACACCGTGGCCGCCTCTTGGGCCGTTTCGGCCTCCACTGTCTCGGAGCCGGAGTATTTCTCGGATCCGACCGAATTGGTCTCAAACACCGTGAATCGCATGGTCGGGGTTCGTGGCTGTCGTGGCGGGGACGGGATCGAAAGGCACTGGGGCGCCCGTCACGCCAGGCGGGTCCGGCGCAGCTGGGCGATGCGGATCGAGGCCTCGGCCATGAGGTTCCGGAGCTCCCGGACCTGTTCCGCCTGTTGTCGCCGCATCTCGCGGTCGGCGTCCTCGGCCGCCAACCGTTGCCGTTCGATGTCGAGTCGCTGTTGTTCGATGTGGGCGCGGTCTTTCTCGATGCGGTTCTGGCGTTCCAGCGCAGCCGTCTGCTGTCGCAAGGCGGCGGCATGCTCCTTCTGTTGTTCGATCTGCCGGTTTCTCTGGTTGATGGCCGCCAGGTGGCCCAAGGCGTTCACCTGGCCCTGGTGTTCCTCCATCCACTCGTTGATGCCGCTCATGTTCGGAGATTTTCCGACCATTCTGGGGATTCCCCGCCTGATGTCGAGGGGCCAAACCATGACCTGTCCCTCTATCCCAGGGTCTTTTGGATGGCCTGGTCGCTCGGTCGACAAGGAGTCGTGCTTCCCCTGACCGACGTTGCGATCGCGGCGTGCAGCCGACGCGTCGGTGCAACCCTCATCACGACCGACCGCCATTTTGCGATGATTCCCGGCCTTCGGATCCGCGCCTCGATCTAGGCGGACCTCCGCTGGACCGCCATCCGAGCCGCGGACTGATGACCTCGGACTGATGACCTGGCACTCTATCCTTGGCACTCTATCCTCATCCCATGAGGTTCCCCAGAGGCCCTGCAAGGGAGGAGTTCAGGAGTCGACTTTGCCGACGGCTTCGGATATGGCCATTAAAGCCGTACTTAAAGCCGTATGAAGACCACCATCGATTTGGATGAGGCGAAGCTCGAGCGGGTCATGAAACTGACCGGTCTGACCACGCGAAAGGACGCCATCGACTTCGCGCTGACGGAGGCAGAGCGGAGCGCCCGGGTTCGTGCGCTGTTGAATCAGGGATTCTTCGAAGGAATCGGCGAAGAGCCGATCGTGGATCCCCAATACAACGTCCTGACCCTGCGGGACGCTGAGATCCCTCCCCGGCCATGATCCTGGTCGATTCAACGGTCTACATCGACTGGTTGCGGTCACGGGTCGACCCATCGGCCCGCCTTGGTGATGCCCTGCGGCGGAACGAGGCCGTGACCTGTGGCATCATACGAGCCGAGGTGTTGCGCGGCATTGTCTCTCCACCGGCGAAGGAGCGGATGGCGATGCTGTTCACCCTGATGCAGGAGGTTGCCCTCGATGGTGACCTATGGACCGACACCGCAGAGATGGCCTGGTCGCTCGGTCGACAAGGAATCGTGCTTCCCCTGACCGACATTGCGATCGCGGCGTGCAGCCGACGCGTCGGTGCAACCCTCATCACGACCGACCGCCATTTTGGGATGATTCCCGGCCTCCGGATCCGCGCCTCGATCTAGGCGGACCTCCGCTGGACCGCCATCCGCAGGGATCGCTCCAACACCGCGGCAACGATGGCGACCCCGGCAGACGCTACCATGAGGACCAGGCCGATCATGACCCCGCCGGCAATGTCCTCTCCCTTGGCGCGCTGGATGAAGTGGAAGTAGGCCTCGGCCCCCACCAGGAAGCCGATTAGGGACAACGCGCAGCGTTTCAGGGTCCGCAGGGCCTTCACCGAGCGTGAGGACAGAACGTCACGGACCGCCACATATCCCAGCAATCGGAACACCTGGTAGAGCGCGGTGAAGAAGGCGATCGACCCGGTGTAGGCGTAGGCCAGGAAGGGATCATGGAAGTAGATCTGGAAGAGGGTGGCGTGCGCGTTTCTGCCTTCGACGTGCGGTTCCCACAGCAGAAATGCCAAGGCACCCAAGCCGACCAACACGGTGAGCACCTGGAGCGCTGCGGCGAGATTTCGGTTCATTCGGGTTCCTTCCAACACGTTGGATGGCATTCGACTTCAGTTGGTATCAGCGACACACCACATGGATCTGGACCTCTGTCCGTGTCGCATCCGTCATTCGACCGGCCCTCGCGATTGCAAATGGGTCACGAGGTGGTCCGGCCGGGACTCAACCGATCACGAAGGTCAGGCGCAAAAGCCGCGAAGTGTCGGTCGTTGAGCGTATGGATTCGGTCCGCTCGGCATTTCCGTGCTGCTGCCAACAACAGGACGTCGTAGATGGCACCTCCTCTGGCACCGACGGACGCTGCAGTCTGAAGCGCGGCCGCATGCTCGGTGGGGGTCAATGACACCAATGTCAGGCGCTGGCCCACGTTCGCGTCCACCATCTCTGCTGCAATGGATGGATTCAGTCGAACGGTGATTCGACCACCCGTCAGGGTCGCAAAACATTCCGCCAAGGAATGGGTCGAGGCGTATCCATCCCGAGTCGCCGAAAGCACGGCCAATGCCGTCTCATGGCCGGGTTCATCCTCGATCATCGCAGCCAGTAGAGTGGAGCTGTCGAAGAAATCCCTCATGGCCGCGACTCCCTCGTGGCGGCAAGCGCAGCAACGGCGTCAAAGGTCTGCCCGGTGCGCGGCAACACCATCAGCCCAGATTTGCGTTGTGGTTTGGGCCCAGGAGCCTCAACCGGCGTCAGTTCCAGCCGGTTGCCCACCACGGCAGGGCGCAGAACAGATCCGGATGAGAGATGCAGAAGCCTGCGGATTTCCTTGGGGATGACCAGTCGGCCACTCCCGTCCATGGTGACAATGGCGTTGTCGATGGCATGACTCATGCCGTGAATAATGGCATTAAGTGTGGTAGAAGACAATCCATCTCGATTCGGACAGTGTCGACCGACTCCCGTCAGCCCCCATCCAAGCCACCGGGTTGTTTCCCTTCACCGGTCTCCAGGACACCCATAGGTTTCTTCGATATGGCCCGTGACATCGATCCGCCAGACAACGCCACGCTCAGGAAGGCCCTGGGCGCAGGAGATCCCTCGGAAGTCCAGGCGCTGATCGATCGGGGCGGCGACCTCCACTACAAGGATGCTAACGGGTACGGAGCCCTGGTCGATGCGATCCACGGACGTGACGTCTTCGACGACGATCGGCTGGCCGAACTGCTCCGACTCCTGATCGCCCATCGGGTGGATCTCAATCGGATCTCCATCCACGGGGAATCCGGCCTGCGGGTTGTGTCCCGATTGGGTCGATTCGATGCGGTCCAACAACTCCTCGAGGCCGGGGCCGACGAGTCGCAACTGGCTTGGACGCCGCTGATCCGGGCGGTCGCGATCGGAACCCTGGACGAGGTCCAGCGCCTGTTGGACAGCTGTGTCCCCCTCGAGGAGCGGGACTGGTGGTCCAGGACAGCCTGGCTCGTGGCCTTGCAGACGGGAGACTTGGCCAAAGCCTCGCTGTTGGCGGAACGCGGAGTGGATCTGGAGGCCGTCGGACGCTGCGGGATGCCGCCACTCTTCTATCCAATTCACTGTCGGCGGACGGCTCTGTTGCGATGGCTACTCGAGCTTGGATTTGATGTGGAACAGACCGACGAGTTCGGTGCCACGGCCCTGATGGAAGCCGCAGAGGTTGGGTTTGAGGAGGGCGCGGATCTTCTGCTGAGGGCAGGCGCTGAATTGGACGTCGAACACCATGGGGGCACGGCCCTCGGTGTCGCGCGGAACCGTCGGATCATCACCCGACTGCTTGATGCAGGGGCGGATCCCCGCCGACTGGGAAACGAGGGACGCCGGGTGTTGATGGAGCTGCCGGCTGAACCCGACATCGGGCTGCTGGAGGGGGTGACGCAGGATGACTTCCTCCGGGCGCGGACCCGTCGATATGGTTCGTCGAACCCGGAGCGGATGAAGGAGCCGTTCTGGGTCGGCATGATCCGTTCGGGTGTCTGTGGGTATTCGGCGACCCAACACTTCAAGGGGCCGTCGTCGATGGGACGGGAACCGGTGTGGTGTGCGCAGCGGTTCGGTCAATCCCTGACCCTGCTGCCCGATGGCCGGATGGTGCTGATCGGAGGCGAACACGAGGACAGCTACGATCCGGACTTTTGCATCTACAACGACGTCTTCATCCGCAAGACCGATGGGTCGATCTCCATCCTCGGCTATCCGGAATCGGTGTTCCCACCGACCGACTTCCATACCGCAACTCTTGTCGACGACGCGCTCTACATCATCGGGTCCCTGGGCTACTGGGGTCGCCGGGACTACGGGCGGACCCCGGTCCACCGGTTGGACCTCCGCACGTGGCGCATCGACCGCCTTGAGCCCACCGACCAGGGCCCGGGCTGGATCCATGGGCATCGCGCCACCCGCGTTGGGGATCATGGGATCCTCGTGACGGGTGGTGAGGTGCTGACCCGGGAAGGCGACGAGGAGCAAAGCGCCAACAACAGCCAAGGCTTCGTTCTCGACACCCGGGACCTTGTCTGGAGCCCCCCCACCTCCTGATCGCGCAGGAAGAGAGACGGCAACCGGGCGTTGTTCCCACTATGACCCCCATCAAGAGGGCTTTGCGGCGAATAGGACGGCCATTCACCGCATCCGAAGCGGAGATTCGGTTGTCCCTGCGGTGATTGAGGGGCATAATCACCGCAGTCTTCGCGGAGATAGCATGTACATCCATGAGCAACTGAACTGGCCGGATCTGCATTGGGACGCCGCCAAATTGGCCGGCCCTCTCGCGGAAGTCCGCCATCTGCAGGGGCGGCAGATCGGCCGCATGCAGTCCCTCGGCTTCCAGCTGCGGGAAGAGGCCGCCTTGCAGATGCTGACCCAGGACGTAGTCAAGACCAGTGAGATAGAAGACGAGAACCTCGACACCCTACAGGTGCGTTCCTCGATCGCCCGGCGCATGGGCTTGGATGCCGGAGGTCTGCCGACGGTGGATCGAAACGTGGAGGGTATTGTGGAGGTGATGTTCGATGCGACGAACGCCTACGACCTGCCGCTGACGGCGGAACGTTTGTTCGGCTGGCACGCCGCCCTGTTTCCCACCGGCCGAAGCGGCCGGCAGCGCATCACCGTGGGAGGCTGGCGGAAGGACGCGAATGGCCCCATGCAGGTGATCTCGGGGCCGTATGGTCGGGAGACCGTTCATTTCGAGGCCCCCGCTCATGAGCGGCTGGAAGGCGAGATGGCGCGGTTCCTGGAATGGTTCAATACCCCGTCACCCACCGACCCCGTGATCCGGTCGGCCCTGGCGCATTTCTGGTTCGTGACCCTCCACCCATTCGAAGACGGCAACGGACGCATCGCGCGGGCAATTGCCGACAGCGTGTTG
Source organism: Verrucomicrobiales bacterium (assembly GCA_005801385.1). Classification (GTDB taxonomy): domain Bacteria; phylum Verrucomicrobiota; class Verrucomicrobiia; order Limisphaerales; family UBA9464; genus UBA9464. Next base: position 7,103 of record SYEM01000076.1, read on the forward strand.
GCGCGGTCGGAACGGAGCCCGCAGCGCTTCTACAGCATGTCGTCGCAGATCCAGCAGGAGAGGAAGGCCTACTACGACGTGCTGGAGTGGAGCCAGAAGGGTTCGTTGGATGTGACGACGTGGATCGAATGGTTCCTCGGCTGTCTCCAACGGGCCATCCAGGCCTCGGAGGGAACGTTGCAGTCGATCCTGACCAAGGCCCGGTTCTGGGAAACGCACGCGGGCCAACCCATCAACAGCCGACAGCGACTCCTGCTCAACCGCCTGCTGGATGGCTTTGAAGGGAAGCTCACCTCTTCGAAGTGGGCTCTCATTGCGAAGTGCTCTCAAGACACTGCCCTGCGGGATATCGGCGACCTGGTGGAGCTTGGGATGCTAGTTCGGCAGGAGGCCGGCGGGCGGAGCACCAGCTACCAACTGATGATGCCAAAGCCCTGAAAGCACACGCGGGAACCAGTTCAGCATTCTGGAAACTGGTGGCGTGCCGAAGCTCCGGCTTGGGGTCCCTTGTCCAACGAAGATAGGTCGAGCCGAAGCACGTCCTCAACCTACCTCTCGAACCGATCCAACAACCTCGGCCCCCTTTCGCGCCCACACAAGGAGGTCCCAGACAGGACCTGTCCCTTTATGGGAAGAGCCTGTCCCCTGCCGGAGGTCACCGGTCATGGCGGGAGCCTCTGCGGACCAACAATCACCCCGCCTCCGAGGATGCGAGCCGTGGGGACATTCGAATAGAGTCCACCCGGGGAGACCTCCAAAGCGTCAGGACACACCGAGTCCACCCGCTTGACCCGGCTCCGCATCCGCCGGCACCGTGACTTCATGACTCCCCTGTTGCGTGTTGTTTCCGTCGTCGCTTTCTCCCTCGCCGTCGGTGCCCAGGATTTCGAGCCCAAGCCCGATGCCACGGTCTTCGCCAAGTTCAACGCGAAGAAGGCGCCTACAACCCAGGGTCTCCTGCTCCGCAAGGACGACCGATTGGCCATCATCGGCGACTCGATCACCGAGCAGAAGATGTACTCGAGGATACTGGAGACCTACCTCACCGCGTGCCTCCCGGAGCTGAAAGTCACCGTGCGCCAATACGGCTGGGGCGGGGAAACGGCGGAAGGCTTCAAGAACCGCATGGTCAACGATGCCCTTCGCTTCAAGCCGACGATCGCGACGACCTGCTATGGGATGAACGACCACAAATATCGTCCGTACGATGCCGCGAACGGCCAGTGGTACCGGGAGAATCAGCTCGCCATCGTGAAGGGCTTCAAGGCCGCTGGTGCTCGCTTCGTTCTCGGATCCCCCGGCTGCGTTGGCCCCAAGGTGCCGTGGAGCAACGCGGGTTCCGAAGCGATGAACCTCAACCTCTGCGAGTTGCGAAACATCGACATCGACATCGCCCAGCAGGAACAGGTGGCCTTTGCCGACGTCTTCTGGCCGATGCTCACGCTGGGATGGAAGGCCACGAACCAATTCGGTGAGAACTACGCCATCGCCGGCAAGGATGCCGTGCATCCCGGTTGGGCGGGACAGGTCGTGATGGCGACGGCATTTCTCCAGGCACTCGGAGTGGACGGCGACCTCGGGACGTTCACGGTCGATCTCGGAACGGGCAAGGCCTCGGCGACCGGTGGACACGAGGTCGTCGCCTTCACCAATGGCGAGCTGACCCTGAAGAGTGGGCGTTATCCGTTCTGCGCACCGGCCGGGGAGCTCTCCGACGACAACTCGATCCGCTCCGGGATGGCCCTGACCGACTTCAATTCCCGCTTCAACCGACTGCGCTTGGTCGTCAAGAACGCCCCCGCCAAGGAGTACAAGGTCACCTGGGGTCCCGGGACGAAGACGTTCTCCGGAAAGGAACTCGCGGAGGGCATCCTCCTGCCGGCCCGGTTTGCCAAGACCCCGTTTGACGACGCGTTCAAACGCCTCGATGAGGCGGTCGGCACCAAGCAGAACTACGAGACAAAGCAGATCAAGAGCCTCTTCCACGGCGAGGAAGGCCGGGCGGACATGGAGGCCACCGTGGCCCTGACCGAGAAGGCCCGCGCCCCCTTGGCCGCAGCCATCCGGGAGGCGCTCGTCCCCGTCACGCACACGGTGAAGATCGAGGCGGTGAACTGAGGCTCAGTTGCAGCCGCAACCGCCCCCGCCCACACCCGCACCGCCGTGGGTGCCCTCACGGCTGAAGTACATGTGCTCCGAATAGGCTAATCCCATCGGATCCCGACCCCGGTTCATGAGGGGATCCGCCAAGGTGCCGCGCTGCCACGGCTTTACCCGGGCGCAGCCCGTCGCCAGCAGCGACAGCAGACAGAGCGTCAGAAGGGAGCGGTGACGGAACATCGGGTGACCGGTGTGGAGGACCCTCAAACGACTACTTCTTGGCCAACGCCTTCTCGATGTCGGTGATGTAGGCCTTCTTGGTCTTCTCACCGCCGAAGCCAACGTGGATCGCCTGGATCTTGCCGTCGGGCGAGATCACGAAGGACGACGGGATCGACTGCACCGACAGCTTCTCGGCGAGCTTCCCCTTGGCGTCACGAAGGATCGGGAACTCCGTCTTGCTGCGCTTGAGGAACTTGTCCATGTCGTCCTTCGACTCGTCGAGGCTCACGCCGATCACAACGACGTTCTTGTCCTTGAACTGGGTGTAGACCTCCTGGAGGGCCGGGAACGACTGGCGGCATGGCCCGCACCACGACGCCCAGAAGTCGACCACCACCACCTTGCCCTTCAGATCCGGCACCTGGCCCTCAAGACCGAAGGCGCCGAGATCCGGGAAGGCATCGCCCACCTTCGGAGCGGCGGCCGACAGCAGGGACGTGACGAGGAGGAACAGGGAGGCGGTGAGGCTAAGACGCGCGGTGTTCATGGAAACGACGGGATTGGATGGTTTGTGTAGTAGTGACAATGGCTCCGGAGACACCGGGTGTCGACTCGATCAACCGCATGCCCTCGACAGGACCCAGGACGAGGGCAGTCGTGCTCAGGAATCCAGCCTGGGTGCAGGAGGGTGCGATGATGCTGACCGAAAGGACCTCGGACGGCGTCGGCCAACCGGTCCGGGGATCGAGGATGTGTCCGTAACGAACGCCACCAGACTCGAAGAACCGGAGGTAATTACCGGACGTGGCAACCCCGCCTTCGCGCAGTACCAAGCCGCACCAGGTCCGTCCCGGAGATCGCGGTTCCTCGAGGCCAATGTGCCAGCCCAGACGACCATCCGGAGGCAGTCCCAATACCCGGATGTCGGCCCCAAAATCCACCAGCACCCCGGTCAGCGGGAATCCACGGGAGAGCAACGCGACCTGGTCGACCGCGTACTCCTTTCCAATCCCACCCAGATCGAGGGCCATTCCGGATTCGGGCAACCGGACCCGACCCGGCGCGCGCTGGACCCGGGACCATCCGACCCGGGACATCGCCTCCCGTATGGATTCCTCGGAGGGAACCACCGCCGGCCGCGCCTTCCAATTCCACAGCCGCAGCAGGGGCAACACGGTGGGATCCATCACACCCTTCGACAGAAAATGGAGCTCCTGACACAGGGCAAGGATCCGCTCGGTCTCAGGATCGATCGCCACCCAGTCCTTCCCGGCCTGGTCATTGATGCGCGAGATCAGCGAACCGGCAAGGTGCCGCGAGTACTTCGATTCGAACCGGGCCATCCAACCCAGCGTCTGCTCAACGAAGGCCTCCGCGGCCGGCTTCGGGCCCGCCAACGTCATCCGGCACAACGTTCCCAACGCCTGGAACTCGATGCCGAATCCCGAGCCCGGCAACGCGGTCACCCGCAGGGTGGGACGTACGCGATCCCAGACCGCACGCACCCCGAAGTCCTCTTCCGCTCCGGAGGCTCTCTGCCGAGGTGTCGGCTGATGACGATTCAGAACCATATGTTCAGGCCGGCGCTGATGACATTCGCCTGGGGATAGGCGCTCTGCCAGGTGACCCCATCGGTGCCCACCATCCGGTAGCGCTTGTAGGAGACGATCACCGAGGCCCAGTCGGTCACCTTGGCCTCGACACTGAGGCCGTAGGTGTAGGTGTTCATCTGGGAGAGGCGATAGTCGGCGGAGTAGTAGTTGGGCCACGCGGGGACGTTCTCGATCTGCCCCCCGCCCGGATACCCGGGATCCGTGGGGAAGAGGAGGGAGCCATCCGGCAGCACGGAGTAGGGACCTCCGTAGGGATTTGAAGGATCCCCGGTGAACCGCACCGCATAGAAATCGGCCGCGGACTGGTGATAGAATCGGAAGAGGGGTGAGACCGTGAACCGCTTTCCGATCTTCTGGAACCAGGCGACCGAAAGTGTCTCGCTGGTGAGTCCCCAGCTGTCGGTCCCGACCCGGAAACTGGCCTCTAGGGCTCCATCGATCGACTTCACGTAGTGGTTGAGCCCCAGCCACGCGACGGATCGGACCCGATGCCCGGGTCGGTTCTCCGCCGGGAATCCAAAGGTGCCCAACTGGTCCTGGGAGTTGATTCCATAGGGCGATGGGTCATAGGACGGGTCGGGGTAGGCGTAGTAGAAGTTGACCGCCTTATAGGGATCACTGAGGTAGCCCTCGGAGTAGCCCAAGGTGACATTGAAGGTCAGCGTGGTCTGCGGTCCGAGCACCTGGGTCACTCCGAGCAGGAGGTCCGAAACACCCTTATCGACGAACTGCCGCTGCCAGAGGCCGTTCAACGAGTCGAAGTTGTGGGATAACCCGATCGCGAGCGTCGTGTGCTTCGCATTGAGCTCGATGAGCTCGTTCCAGGCCAGACCGATGCTTCTGTAGTCCCTTTCCCAGCTGTAGGCGAACTGTGGCTGATGGGTGAAACGACCTTGCTTGTAGTCGACCTCCACGTAGCCGGCATAACGACGATCCCAGAAGTTGAAGAGCTGGACCTGGTCGCTTCCCGGCGGCGGGGGGCCTCCTGTGGGGGTGGCACCCGAGATGGCGTCGTAGACGAAGTTGCCCTTGAGGATGAGGTCGGGGTTGAGGTCCTTCTCGACATACACCCCTTGGGTCGTGACGTCGGTCCGGTTGTTGTCCTCGTAATAGCCCTCCCATCGATACTGGATCTTGTCCTCCGCCCGGGGACGAACGGGTTCGAGCAGGATCAGGAGCAGCGCCAGGAACGCCGCCCGCCACCCGATGCCAGCCCGGGGGAGTCCGATCACTTCTTGCCCTTGGGATCGAGGTTCTGCTTCAGATCGTCTGCATCGATCCGGGACTCGACCCCGCCCGCGGGCACCTCCGCCTTGGCGAGCCAGAGAAGGGCGTTGAGGAACAGCTTCCGCTGGTTCGGATCTCCCCAGGTCTCATGGGTGTGCCCGCCCGTGAATCCAAACCCACGACCGCCATCCTTCCGTTCCAACACCCACATCATCACCTCGGGCCGACCCGAGTCGGCGACGATGTGCGGGTACGGACCCTTCGGCCAGACGTAGGGTCCTTTGCGAACCTCATCGGAGGGTTGGGCCACGAGGATCGGCGTGATGCCATTGGTCGACGGCGCCCAACGCATGTTGAAGTACCATTCGTCGCGGGTGGCGAAGGGCTGGACGCCCCGCGTCACGAGATGCTTCGGGAGGGACTTGAATTCAGGCTTCCACATCGGGTTCACCGAGAACTGGTGTTCGTAGTAGCCGCCAATCCACCGATGCAGGGCGGCACCCGGATCGCCTTTGGGAACTTCAACACCGTAGTGGGCGAATCCGAGCCCTTTGCCCTTCGCCGCCAGCGCGTCGAGGACCTTCACCCGGCCCGGCCGGATGGCAGGATGTCCCTGACCGCCATCGCAATAGACCAGGACGGCATCGGCATCACCGAGAACCTCGTTGGCGTCGACCGTGGCGGTGCCTTCGACCCGGGTGGGCCAGCCGTTGGAGTACACCTGGACCTGCACACCCGGAAGGTCCGCCAGGCATTTCTGGAACAGCAGGGTCCCGGCGCGGAACTCATGCATTCCGGGGGGATGACTCGGGGTTCCAGCGATGAGGACGATCTTCTTTTCCGCCGCTGTGGCGACGGTGGTGAGGAGGACGAGAAGACCGAGGAGAAGACGCGTGGAGGGACTCATGGACAGGGTTCTTGAGGGTTGCCTGACTGAAGGACGAGGCAAGGCGGTTTTCAAGGCGGTGGAGTCCGACAGGTTTCGGAACAGGGTTGGTTCACGGCACCGCCACTCGATGGCCGATGAACGCCTTCTCGATATCGAGGGTATCCGGCCCCGTCAGCACATGCCGGAGCCCACCCTCCACCAGAACGGTCCGGTCACCGGCCACGGAATAGGACTTCACCCAGCCCACGACGCCCCCATCCCGCAGGATGCAGCGGTGGTCCGACGTAAATTCCCGGGTATAGCTCCTTCCCGCATGGCTGTAGGACCAGGTGCCCACGATCGGATGCACCCCTCCGTCCGGGGCCGGCCGTGGGACCAGGACACCCGGACGGCTTCGGACGGAACCCTCGCTGTTCGAGATCACGCACCGATATTCGCTGCCAATGTCCCAAAGCGTCGTGGCCGAGGTCGTATAGGTGGTCGAGGTCGCCCCGGGGATGTCGATACGGTTCTTCTGCCACTGGTACCGTAAACCTCGACCCTTCGCTGCAATGGAGAATGTGGCCGGCTCCGGCAGGAGGACCGTGGCGGCAGTCGGATGGGACACGATCACCGGAGCCCCGCGGACTGCGGGCCGACAGTCGGCAGGTTGGACCTCGTAGGTGACCCCCGGGACGGTCGGGAACCGGAACTCCTCCTGGTCCTGTTCCGCTGCGATCCGTTGACGGGTATCCGTCCGGATCACGCGGATGCAGGCCTCCTCAAACGGATTCTGGACCACACAGGTATTGCCCCTCTCGCTGACGACGCGGACCCGGTCCACCATGCGCTCCCGGGCCCGGTATCGGGCCTCGACCAGAAAGGCCCCGACTGCCCGGAGGCCCTTGAACTCGGCGTCGCGGGATCGGTCCCAGTTCGGAAAGATCCTCAGGACTCCATCGTGGCTCTGGAGCAGCATGCTGTTGATGGCTTCGAGGATTCCGGCGGTCTCGATCCCACCGCCATCCTTCTGGGACACGACCCCATTGGGTTCGGGTTTCCAGGCCCGGATCGCATCCAGAACCCGATCCGGTCGATAGCCCGCCCGCACCGCCATCACGAACATCATCCCGAAGTCGTTTCCATTCTGCCATCCGCACCAGCGTTGGGGATGGAACATGTTGCCCCGGTCTAGCGTGTTGCACGTGGCGAGCCGATAGGCCGGGAGCGATCGTTTGCCGATGTTGTCGAAGGTCGTGGTGAACATCACCCCGGTGTTCCGGGCGCCCCCGTTGTAGTGCAGCGCCTCCATGACATCGTGCACCCCATCGGGCCGGAAGGTCACCCGATCCCCCCAGAGCTGGAGAGGATAGTCCGCCATGTGGTCGAGAATATCCTGCCAGTGGGCCCGGCGATCGGCATCGCACTCCAGATGAGTGCTTGCCGCGATGATCTCTCGGTAGAGGAATCGGATGGCGCCAAGGCTGAACATGTCGTTCTTCGCAAACCAGTCGGCCCCCTCATGGACGGATCCGTACACGTCGTAGCGTCCATCGACCGGTTTCCCGATGTAGTCGTCGTAGAAATCCGCGACCTCCCGCATCAGCGGATACGCCATCGTCCTCAGGAACTCGGTGTCCCGGCCATACTTCCACTTCCAGACCATCGGCAGAATGGCGAACACGGCATTCGTGGCCATGCAGCAGTCCTCCGCCCCCACCTTCCCTTCGCCGGTCGCCGGGGTGCCATGGGACGTGAACGAACCCTCGAACTCGACGCCCCGGCAGTTCGGCGGCATCCGAGCAGCGATCTCCGGGGAGACCCAGCGGTTGACGACGCGCTGGCGTCCTGTGGTCGCGGCGTAGTGGCGGATGGTCTCTATGTAGGGATCGACGAGATCCACGTGGTTTGCCGCGAAGGTGCCATAGTACGGATTCTGAGCGTTGTAGTTCATGCCCAGATTGCCAAACCACTTCATGTCATCAGCCCGGTTCCATGGACCCCAATGACCCGGAGCCTTGCCCGGGCTGTTGTCGGCCCCACTCCGGGCGGCCGAGCCGATCATGTAGAGGTGATTGTACCAGTACCGCTGGACCTCATCCCCGAGACGGACATGGGACCTGAGCCAAAACCGTCGCCACCACGTCCTGTTTTCCGACTCGATCCGATCCAGGTCCTCGGGAGTCACGTCCCGAACGATGGACCGGACGCGTGACGCGGGTGATGGTGCGTTCTTGGTGTGGTCGGCCTGGACGAACAGGCGCACGACCCTCCCATTTGCGGGGAGGGTGAAGGCCAGCCCCGATTGCTCCGGAGTCTGACGAGTGGCCTCCGAAGGCGCACCGATCACGCGAGCCACCACCGCACCCTTTACATAGAACGGGGCGCCGTCGGCATTGGGCTCCTTCGTGACCCACGCCATGGATCCATCGACTCCCGCGTCGAGCGCCATGGAGACGTTGCCGACGACCGAGAGGGTCGCCTTCACCCGGAGATCCATCCCGCCGCCGGTCGACAGCTCCAACACAAATGCATTCGTCTCCGGGGCCAGGAAGGCCCGGACCCGGACGGGAAGACCCGCCATGGTGCACTCTGTCCGGATTTCCGCATGCCTCAGGTCCTGGGTCACCCGGTAATGATCCCCGGCTTCAGTGCCTTCCACGGATTCGAGGGTCAATCGGGCGAGGTTGAGGATGTGCTGCCTGTAGGGACCCGGGGCCGGATCGTCTCCCGACCTCAATCCCACCGTGTCGTTCCCCGCGTGGAATCCGTTCTTCCCGAGGTAGTAGACCAAGGAGTGCCTCGTGCCCCCAAGGTGGACACCGAGGTCTCCGTTGCCCAGATACCCACCCTTCATGAGGGTGCGACAGGTGGCATCGTCCCAAGGTTCTGAATAGCTGGATGACGCGTCATCGAGCAGGGAGGAAACACGTTTCCACTCCGAGGCATCGACCTCAACTCCCGGAGTCGGCGGAACACCCCCGGCGGGTTGGCCGGGGGTCGCAGCGGTCGCGCCCCACAGTTCCGATGAGAGACACGCGGCGGTCCCGGACTGGCCAAGGACCTGGAGGAAGGTGCGGCGGTGCATGGGGTTCCGTTCGATGCGGGCAGGATGTCGTCACCAGCTCCACCCGGCAGTAGAAAGGTGGGATGGAGGGGGATCAAAGGGATGTTGTGTCGTCGGTGCCGACGCACCGATGCCGATTCCCATTCAGCAGCGGTTGTAGACGGGCTCCGTAAGACCGGCCCTTCGCCTGGGCCGTCTGGCTTCGAAGTCCATCCTGACGTCCGCCGGTTCCAACCCCGCATTGCAGGCACACTGGGTCCAACCCTAGCCTCCGTCCCCAGATGTCCCGACCCAATCGACCTTCGTTGCGCACGCTGCTCGTGCTGGGTCGGGTGTCGAATCTTCCAACCGTCTGGACCAATGGCCTCGCCGGCTGGGGTCTCGGCGGAGCAGGACCCTCTCTCCTGCCGCTGATCCACGTCCTGATCGGCACCTCGATGGTGTACATTGGTGGCATGTATCTGAACGACGCGTTCGACGCGGAGTTCGACCGCCAGTATCGGAAGTCACGGCCCATCCCGAGCGGGGCCATCCCAGAGTCGTGGGTCTGGCGGATCGGATTGGGGCTGCTGGGGTCGGGAACCGCGATCCTCGCTCTCCTGGGCTGGACCTCGGCGATCCTCGCCCTGCTGCTCGCGTTCGCGGTGGTTCTATACGACGCGTCCCACAAGGCCCTGTCGTTCTCTCCGGTCCTGATGGCGGCGTGCCGATTCCTTCTCTACCCGCTGGCGGCCTCGGCCGGGGTTCTGGGGGTCACGGGAGCCTCGATCTGGTCCGCCGTGGCCCTGGCCGGATGGATCATCGGCCTCAGCTATGTGGCAAAACGGGAAAGCACGACCGGACGACTCCAACGCTGGCCACTCCTGGCGCTGTCCCTGCCGCTCCTGTTCTCGGCGCTCTACAATGGCGGGGCGTACCGACTCTATGGGTCGGCGGTTGGGTTCCTCGTGGCTGCCTGGGCTGTTTGGTGTCTCCGACATACCCTGGGACCCGGAGGTCGGAACCTTGGCCTGACGGTGTCGGGTCTCCTCGCAGGGATCTGCCTGGTCGACTGGCTCGCCCTGCTTCCCACACCCGGCGTCGCCGCCTGGTTTGTCGTGGGCTGGCTCGCATCGCTGCTCGCCCAACGATTCATACCGGCCACGTAGACACACACCCTCCGGCAGGGCCGCCAGGCCTCGCGTCCCGGCAAAGTTGGGTTCCATTCGGCATTGGTTCTGCTAGAGTTTCAAGACCCGCACATGAATCCATTCCGATCCCGTCGTTGGTTCCTTGCACTCTTCGCTATTCTGATTCTTTCACCCATGAGCTGGGCCGAGGAGCTGTTCCCAGCGGGATCCCAATGGCGCTACCTGAAGGGGACCAGCGAGCCTTCCGTCCCGGATCCCAAGGCCTGGAGGACCCCCGAGTTCAGCGACGCCACCTGGCCCCAGGGGCCCGCGGCATTCTACTACGGCGATCCGTTCGCGGGCACGGAGATCACCGACATGCGGAACAGCTATACCACGCTGTTCCTTCGTCGGACCTTCAAGGCCGGCAATCCGAACGACTACCGGTCCCTGACGCTTCGAGCCGCCTGCGACGACGGGTTCATCGCCTGGATCAATGGGGTCGAGGTGGTCCGGTTCAATGTTCCGGAAGGGGAGCTTGGATTCACCGGAACGGCATCCGGGGCGGTGAGCCCCGATCCGGCGGTCTTCGACGACTATCCGATCGCGACTCCCGCCTCCGTGCTCCGATCCGGGGACAACCTGATCGCCATCCAGGTCTTCAACGCCAACCTGACGAGCAGCGACCTGGTCTTCGACGCCGCACTCGAGGGTGAGATCGACCGATCGGCCCCGGTCGTCACCTCCGTGCTTCCCGCCCCGGGATTCACCCTGCGCGAGCTGGTGTCCTTCGAGGTCCAGTTCAGCGAACCGGTGTCGGGAGTCGAGGCGGCCGACCTGCTTGTCGCCGGCGTTCCGGCCACCGGAGTGAGCCAGATTACTCCCGGCCAGTTCGTCTTCACCTTTCCCAAGGCCCCCGCCGGGTCTGTCACCGTGGCCTTCCGATCCGACCACGGGATCGCCGACCTCGCCAGCACCCCGCTCCCCTTCGCTGGAGGATCATGGACCTATACGATCGATCCCAACCTGAAGGCGGTCGGTGTCGTGCTGAATGAGTTCCTCGCGGACAACGACGGTGGAATCCGCGACGAGGACGGCACGGACTCCGACTGGATCGAGATCCACAACTCCTCGAACCAACCCGCTCCGATGTCCGGGTGGTCCCTGACCGACGACCCGACCCAGCTCAGGAAGTGGCCGTTTCCCAATGTCACGATCCAGCCTGGCGGCTATCTGCTGGTCTTTGCCTCCGAGAAGAACCGGACCGACGCAGCGCGTCCTCTTCACACCAACTTCCGCCTCTCGAATGGAGGCGAGTTCCTGGCCCTGGTGAATCCGGAGGGCGCAATCGAATCGGGGTTCGTTCCGACCTATCCGCTCCAACGCCGGGGTGTGAGCTATGGGCGTCCGCCAGGAGCGTTGAGCTCGGCTGGATATCTGATCAAGCCGACTCCCCGTGCGGCCAATACGACCGGCGGACCCGGATTCGCCCCGGAGATCGGGTTCTCCGAACGCGGCAGGAATTTCATCGGATCCCTTCAGGTCGCTCTGAAGCCCACGGAGTCCATCCCGGGCACGGTGATCCGCTACACCATCGATGGATCCCTTCCGACGGAAGGGTCCTCAGCCTATTCCGTGCCCATCGAGCTCACCGCCTCCCAGCAGATCCGTGCCCGGGCCTTCGTGCCAGGCCTTCTGCCTGGGACACCGCGCAGCGAGATGTACTGCCGACTCGACGGAACGATTCCCACATTCACCTCGAACCTTCCGGTGATGGTCCTGCACAACTTCGGAAAGGGGCGGCCTCCAGGAACCGGGCAACAGCCCGCCTACCTCCAGGTGTTCGAACCCCTGGGAAGGACCACCTCCCTGACGAACTTCCCGAGCCTCACCTCCCGGGTCGGGATCGGAGCGCGTGGATCCAGCACCCTAGGATACTCGAAGGTGAGCATGAACCTCGAGCTCCGCGACGAGTTCGATGCCGACGACAACAGGGAGCTGCTGGGCCTGCCGTCCGACTCCGACTGGGTCTTGTACGCCCCCAACAACTTCGAACCCATCCTCATTCACAACCCCCTCGCCCATCAGCTGAGCCGGGATATCGGGCGCTATTCGTCGAGGACCCGATTTGTCGAACTGTACCTGGTGACCGACGGCGCGGATGGATCGATTCGAACCTCCACCTACAACGGGATCTACGTTCTCGAGGAACGGGTCACGCGGAGTCCGGACCGTGTGGATGTGGACAAGCTCGAGCCGGAGAACACCACGGTGCCCTCTGTGACCGGGGGTTATCTGCTCAAGGTGGACCGGGGCGGTCCCGGCGAGAGCGGGTTCGCCGGTGCGCGGCAGGGGATCATCTATGTCGATCCCCCTGAGGAGGAGATTCGCCTGCCCGAGCGCACTGCCCAGCGGCAGTACCTGCAGAACTATTTCAACGCCTTCGAGCCGGCTCTTTACGGAGCCAACTGGAAGAATCCCACGAATGGGTACCGTGCCTTCATCGATGTCGGCGCCTGGGTGGATCATCACATCCTCAACGTCCTGACATTCAACGTCGATGCTCTCCGGCTGAGCACCTACTTCCACAAGCCTCGCGAGGGGAAGCTCGCCTTCGGTCCGTTGTGGGATTTCGATCGCGCGCTGAACTCCACGGATGGCCGTGATGCGAATCCCCGGGCCTGGGCTTCGGAGGGAGGGACCGATTTCTTCAATGAGACGACCCAGATGTGGTGGGGTCGGCTCTTCACCGACATCGACTTCTATCAGGAATGGATTGATCGGTATCAGAGCCTGCGCCGCAGCCACTTCGCCACCACCAACCTGAATCGGCTCATCGACTCCCTCGCCAACGAAGTGCGAGCCGCCCAGCCGAGGGAACAGAACAAGTGGCAAGTGATTCCGCGCGGTGGCTTCCAAGGAGAGATCAATTCCCTCAAGACCTGGCTGTCGAGCCGCGTGACCTTCATGGACAGCCAGTTTGTGCGCCCGCCGGTCTTCAGCGCACCGGAAGGACGATTCGACGGGGAACTCGACGTCGCCCTGACGACCCCGGGAGCCGGGACGATCCACTACACCCTGGATGGTACGGATCCACGCCTTCCGGGCGGAGGGGTCTCCCGGAGCGCGATGGTCTACGGCGGCACGCCGGTGCGGATCCGGGGCAACACCCGGTTCACCGCACGCGTCCTCAACGAGTCCCACACCGCTCGGACCGGCACCTTCAATCCACCGCTGGTCTCCAAGTGGTCCGGCCTCGTCCAGTCCACCTACTTCAACCGCATTCCCGCCCTGCTTCTGACCGAGATCCACTTCCATCCGGAGGAGCCCCCCGCGGGATCGCTCTGGAACGCCGACCAGTTCGAGTTCCTCGAGCTGCTGAATCCGGAAGCCCAAACCCTGAACCTGGTGGGGATCCGGATCGAAGGGGGCATCGACTTCACCTTCACCACCGGCAGCCAAGTCACAACACTCGCCCCAGGCCAACGGGCACTGCTGGTCCGCAACCGCGCCCTCTTCGAATCGCGCTACCCCGGGGTCACCGGGATTGCCGGCGAATACACCGGTGCCCTCGCGAACTCGGGCAACACCCTTCGCATCGTCGGCCGCAACGGGGAACCCATCAGCGAGGTCCGGTATTCCGACTCCTGGGAGCCCCTGGCCGATGGGTTCGGTTTCTCCCTCGTGCTGCGCGACGAATCCACCCAGCCCGGGGACATCGGATCGTCCGATCGCTGGCGTCTCAGTACCCGGTACGGCGGATCTCCTGGGACGGCGGATCCCGCTCCGACCCCATTCCCTCCGGTCCGGATCAACGAGGTGCTGGCCCACACCGACCCTCCGCTGGCGGATTCGATCGAACTGTTCAACGACGGTCCGGTTTCGGCTGATGTCGGAGGCTGGTGGCTCACGGACGACTTCCGTGAGCCCAGGAAATACCGGATTCCGACCGGAACCCGCATTCCTCCGGGTGGATTCTGGGTCGTGACCGAAGAGGCCCTTCGTGTCGGCCCAACTGGCTTCTCCCTGAGCGCCCTGGGCGACAGCATCCACCTGTTCAGCGCCGAGGCTGGTGGCACTCTCTCGGGATACACCCAGGGCGGTTCCTTCGGAGCGACATTCAACGGCCAGAGCCTCGGGTGGCTCGGTAGCTCCGACGGTCGTGTCCATTCAGTACCGCAGGCCCAACGGTCCCTCGGCCAACCGAATCCTCCACCGGCGGTTCCACCCCTCGTCGTCACAGAGATCCACTATGCCCCACCCGCCGTGCCACCCGTCGGAAGCCCGCTGCACGAGTTCATCGAGGTCCGAAACACCACCGCTCTTCCCCTGCTTCTGGGAGACCCGGGACGTCCAGAGCGTCGATGGCGCCTGAAGGGTGCCGTCGAATTCACCTTCCCATCCGCAGCCCTGCTTGGGCCCGGTGACTTCGGTGTGATCGTTTCATTCGATCCCACCATCGAGACGGGCCTTGCCGCCGACTTCCGTGCCCGGTTCGCCATGCCCGCCGGTGTCCCGCTGTGGGGACCTTGGACTGGGGCCCTCGACAACGCGGGGGACACCGTCGAGGTCCAACAGCCTGACGAGCCGATTCCGTCACCCGCCGTGAATGCCGGCTACATCCCCTTGGTGACCTGGGAGTCGATCCGATATCGCCCGATCGCGCCTTGGCCCTCGTTCATCGAAGGCTCAGGCAACTCGCTCCAGCGCCTCCGGAGCCGCTCCTTCGCCAGCGAGCCTGCCAATTGGGAGTCTGCTCCACCCACAGCCGGACGGGTCAACAACCCGGACGACACCCTCCAGGCCGTCCCAGACCAGGATGGAGATCAGCTCCCCGACGCCTGGGAGGCGGCTCAAGGTTTGGACCCCGGATCCAACATCGGTGCCAATGGAACCCTCGGAGATCCAGATGCGGATGGTCGGAACAACCTCGATGAATACCTGGCGGGAACACATCCCAAGGATCCGTCCAGTCGCCTCTTGATCGACGTTGCCACCGGAGATGCCGGTACCGAGCTCACAATCCCGGCCATTCCCGGCCGCACTTATCGGGTCTGGGTACAGGACCGCCTGGGCGATTCCACATGGCTTCTCCTCGGTAGTCTCAGCGGACCCGGAACTCCGGGACCCCTCCGGTTCCGGGACCCCTCCACCCAGACCTCGAGGTTCTACCAGATCTCCATCGCGTTGCCCTGAATGGGGCACGCGAAGGAAGAAGGGAAGACGTGGACTCACGCGGAGCCGCGGAGCCGCGGAGAAAGAAGAGGCACAGGAACCGTTTTGGGTCGATCGATGCAGGGACGGCCCGTCAACTTGGGTCATTGAGGTTCCGTATCAAAGGGCCGGACTCGCCGGGTCCCGCTGGAGGGGGCGATCCAAGGTTCGACGCGCGAAGAGGCGTCGCACCCCTTGGGCGATGGCATAGACGATCAGCCACGGCATGAGCCAGAGCAGGGCAAGGGCCCAGCCGAAGAAGAGGGCGCCCATGTGGCCCGCACCGGTGTCCGGTCCCTCATGGACCAACGCACTCGCCACCGCCAGACCCCAGCCGA
>SYEM01000077.1 GCA_005801385.1 Verrucomicrobiales bacterium
GGACCCTGTGGTGCCCGGAACAGCTTCATCACCTCACCGCCACACCACAGCAGATCATTCAGCTCCATCTCCTCCCAGTTCTCGAAGCGGATGCCCGCGTCGTCCGAGGTCTCCGGCCGGAAGGTGATCGCGGAATTGCGCAGAGCCTGGAATCGGACCCGCTCCACCGGACGTCCATCCGGCCACAACAGCTCGATCCGCGTGTCGGCGGTCGAACCTCGACGTGCCGCCACCGTCTCGAGGAGATATCGAACCCCCTTCCGGGCTTGAAACCGGTAGAGATCCACGTCCGGGGTGGGACGATCCCCACTGGCCTGGATCCGTCCGTTCACCGAACAGGGGACCGGAATGTCCTGGGGGTCGTTCGGATGATGGTTCGGCTCCACCTCAAGGGGTGCCGGGGTCTCCACCACCAGAACCTTCCAGTCGCGTCGGGACCGAAGGACCCCAGCGTTTTCGGGCAGTGCCAGTTCACCTGCCTCGGTCGGTTGGATCCGGACCTGGGAGGCTTGACCCAAATGCTCACCGATCCGCGTCACCTCCGTGGCCGTCCTCGCAGACACGGTAAGGGGGAACACACCCGTGACGAACGGCAGTTCCCCGAGGCTGAGACGAAGGAAATGGTTGGCGGAACCGCCATGGGTTCCCTCGCGAACCCGAACCCAGTACAGGCCATCCGCCGGAGCCTGGAATCGGATCAGCGGATCGAGGTCTCCACCGAGGTTGTCGGAACGGGCCAGGGTCCGACCGGAAGTGTCGGTCAGGATCATCTCCAGGTCCCCCGCCGCACCGAGACGCTGGGCAGCGAGATCGAACACCAGTCTCTGCCCTTGGCGCAGTTCCACCTGGAGGGCGAGCTCCTGTCCCGGCTTCTCCAGCGTCGACCACACCGAGACCGGGGGCAGCACAGTCGCCGGTGTGTTTCGATCTCCGGCGGCCCGTGCCGGGATCTCCTGTTGCGGGAGATCATCGACCCAGATCTTCACCTTGGCCGATTCGGAGGCCCCATCGCTCACGGCGATTTCCAAAGGGCCTGGAGGCTCGGAGGTGCCAGCGACCCAGATCAGGGTTCCGGTGTCGCCCTCGATCCGGAGGGCCTCGGCGGACTTCAAGGCGCCATCCCGGTACCGCAGCAACACTGTGGCGCGGTCCAGGTTGCGTCCCAACAACTCCAAGGAATTGGTCACACCCCGCTGCACTCCCCGAGGGGAGGTCCGGAACAGTTCCGGTTTGGGCGGCGGAGAGACCTTGCCGTCCGACGCCTGGTAGAACCCGAGCGTCCCATCCGCGCGTCCGACGACGAGCTGATCATTGCCGGCAAAGACCAGGGCCGAAGGCCAGTCGGGCTGCCGTTCGAGGGTCAGCTGCGGCTTCAGCCCTTCCGCCTGGAACAGCTTCACCGTCTGATCCTGTCCCGAGCTCGCCACCCTCCGGCCATCCGGACTGTAGACCACCTGGAGGATTCCCCCCTCATGGGCGAACACGGTGTCGATGAGTTCGACCGTTCCCTCGCGGACCTCCGACCCCACCCGGTAGACCCGGATCCGGTTGTCGTTGCCGCCGGTCAGCAGGACCTTTCCATCCGGTGCGAACGCCACGGCATTCAGTTCCCGCAACGCCTGACCCAGGGTCTCGAGCCGGGAACCGGTCGCTGGATCGTAGAGCTTGGCCGTGCGGTCGTAGCCCACACTGGCCAGGACCCGTCCGTCGGGGCGGAAGGCCAAGCCCAGGATCGCGCCCTGGCTGCCGGTGATCCGATGCCGTTCCGCGCCGTCCGCCATCGACCAGAGTCCAATCCCGTAATCGTAGCCCCCGGCGGCGAGCACGGTGCCGTCCGGAGAGATCGCTACGGCATGGACGGCATCACGGTGGCCGGCGTAGACGCGAGCGGATGTCCCATCGCCCACACTCCAGCGCTTCACCTCGCCCCCCGTGGCGTCTCCACCACCGGTGAAGATCCATTTCCCATCCGGCGAGAACACCACGGCGTAGACCCCACCCTTGAACCCCTTCAGGGAACGGATCGGCTTCCGGGTCTCGATCGGGATAAAATCCACCTCATCCGTCCGTGCCACGGCAAGGAGTCGGGATCCGGCATGGAATGCGAGCGCCGAGACCGGATGTCGGACCGTTCCACGTGGCGGAATCCTGGGAACCTCAAGGGTTCGAGGCACTGAAGTCGTTGCGGCAGGAGGAGCCCCCTCGTCGATCCAGGACCGGATGAGCGCAATCTGCTCCGGTTTCAGATGGGGACGCTTCCCCGGGGGCATGAACTCGTTCTTCCCGGTCTTCCCCCAGCGTCCTTCCAACACCCGGACGAGCAAGGACTCTGCGCCCTTGCCGGGCAGAACGGTGGGCCCTGTCTCGCCGCCCTTCATGATCCCGGCATGCGAGTCCAAGACGAGTCCGCCCTCGGGATCCTGAGCCGCATGGCACTCCACACAATGTTCCTGGAGCAGCGGTTCGATCGCGGAGAAGTCACCCGCCATCAAGAGCGACAATGGGAGCGCAGAGAGGAAGGCGAGGCTGATCGGGAGCTTCCGCACGGCATCAATGGTTGAAGAGGAACTCCTTGCTGGTGAGGAGCGCCCAGTAGAGGTCCTCCACGACCTTTTCCCTCTGGTCCGGAGGCGCCTGGTCGAGCACCGCCACCAGACGTTGCTCCTCGTCCCGGGTGGGCGGACGCGAAAACGCGCGAAGGTAGGCCACCTCGACAACCGCCTTGCCGGCGCGCGAGTCCCGGGCCTCGCGGACGGGTCGGCAGGCGGACGACGAGAGCTTTGCGTTCAGGGTATCGCCGTTCGACATGTGGAGCACCTGCGCGACGCTGGGCTCCGAGGTGCGCTCGCACTCGCAGGTCTGGATGCGGTCCGGCTTGCCGAAGCTCTTGAGGAAGTAGCTGGCGATTTGGGAATCCGGAAGCTCCAGGGCCCGGGTGCCGATTGGATAGCTGAACTGGAAGTTGTCCCCGTTTCCGGTCGAGCGACGGAACTCGGTCGGCACCCCGGTGACCTGTGAATAGGCATCGAGAATCACCTCCGCCATGAGCCGCCGCGGATAGTACCGCGAGTAGAATCGGGTCTCGGTGGCATTGCCGGGTAGGGGTGCGCTGCTGCGCTGATAGGTCTCGCTGCGGAGGATCTCCCGCATCAGGGCCTTGAGATCGTATCGGTGTGCGACGAGGTAGGTGGCGGCGTGGTTGAGGAGGGCCTCGTTGCTGGCCGGATTGCTCGTGCGGAGGTCATCCACCTTCTCCACGAGGCCCACC
>SYEM01000078.1 GCA_005801385.1 Verrucomicrobiales bacterium
GCAGGACTTCACGACCACCGCCGCCATCAACCCCGACCTCCTCGAGCTGAAGGAGGAGGATGCCGGCGGCGTCCGGTTGAAGCCCAAGGACGCGGTCTACAGGGCCTCGTGGAACCTGCCGGATGACGGCTATGCCCTGAATGGGAATGCCGGCGATCTCCTCAAGCCCTCGGGCTGGTCGGTCCTCGGGGTGAACCCGTTCCAGCAGGGGCTCTTCCGGACGGTGTACCTCTCCGACGACAAGGCGGGAGGGAGGGCCCGCTACTACAGGCTGATCAAGCCCTGAACGTCCGGAATCGCATCACACACCCGCGATGGGTCGTTCGTACCCGCCGCGGGTGTTTTGCGTCTGGGGTGCCCGGGGATGGGCGGTGGATCGGGCGGGGCACGTCGTCGATCTGCCACCGGGATGGATCTCGGAGGACGTCCAGAGTCCTGGCGACCTTTCTGCTGATGTTTCCGGGCGCACTCTGATCTTCTTGAAGGATGCGAGCCGTTCTCCCGCTCCGCCCCTTGTGTCGGTACGCACTGTTGGTCCTCACTCTTGGGGCGGGCTTGGGGGGTCACGGAGCCGTCTTGGGGGTGGGCCGCGTGGAGCTGTGGCTGACGGATCCATACGGCACCGCGCGACTCGAGCGCCGTGGGGCCCCGTGTGAGGGAGCGGTCGGACTCAGCCCCGCATCCGAGGTGCTCCGGATCCAGCCGGGGCAGCGGTATCAACCGATCGAGGGGTTCGGCTACACGCTCACGGGAGGCAGCGCCCAGCTGCTGATGGCCATGACGCCGACGGCTCGTGCAACGCTGTTGCGTCACCTGTTCGGTCGAGGGCCGGACGACATCGGGATCAGCATGCTTCGCCTGACGGTCGGGGCGTCGGACCTCAACGAGCGGGTCTTCACCTACGACGACCTACCGGACGGTGGCATTGACCCGGAGCTGCGGAGGTTTGATCTCGGACCGGACCGGAGGGATGTCCTTCCTGTGCTCCGCGAGATCCTCGCCATACGTCCCGACCTGGCGTTGATGGCCTCGCCATGGACGGCGCCGTCGTGGATGAAGTCCAATCGGGATTCCCGCAGCGGGAGCCTTCTGCCCGCGTGGCATCCGGTCTATGCCCGGTATCTGGTCCGGTACCTCAAGGCCATGCGGAAGGAGGGGGTCCGGGTGGGGTGGTTGACCGTGCAGAACGAGCCACTGAACCCCGACAACAATCCGAGCCTGTTCATGTCGGCCGAGGATCAGAGGGTCTTCATCCGCGACCACCTCGGCCCTGCGATCCGGGCCTCGGGTCTGGGCACCCGGATCGTCTGCTACGACCACAATGCGGATCGGCCGGACTATCCCTTGGCCATCCTTGCCGACCCGGAGGCCAAGGCGTTTGTCCATGGCACGGCGTTCCACCTCTACGGCGGGCGGATCGGGGACATCCGGCAGGTGCTCCAGGCCCATCCGGATCGCGCGCTGTATTTCACGGAGCAATGGATCGGGGCTCCCGGCGACTTCGCGGGGGACCTGGGCTGGCACGTCGCCGAGGTCCTGGTGGGTGCTCTCCGGAACGGTTGTCGGACCGTGTTGGAATGGAACCTCGCCTCGGATCCCCACCAACGGCCGCACACGGATCGCGGTGGGTGCGAGCGGTGTCTCGGAGCCCTGACCGTCGACGGCGACCGGGTCGACCGGAACACCGCCTACTACGTCATCGCCCACGCCTCGAGGTTCGTCCCGCCCGGTTCCGTCCACGTGGGGTCGACGGCCTCGGAATCCCTGCCGAATGTCGCCTTCGTGACCCCGGATCGGGACGTGGTGTTGGTGGTGCTCAACCGCACCCCGGGCGCTCGGACGTTCCGTGTCGAGGCCCCCGGCAGGGCCTTCGTGACCGCGTTGGATCGGGGGGCGGTGGCGACGTGGGTGTTCCGTCGCCGATGAGGGTTCCTGCGATCGGGCTCCGGGGTCGGATCCGAACCCCGGGCTGGATTGCCCCGATTGACCCCATGGACCGGTCTGGCTTCACTGGGGACATGCTCCCCGTGACGCCACGCCGTGGCCGCGTCATCAGCCCTTTGAGTGTGGGCTCGGCCTTCACCCTCATCGAACTGCTCGTGGTCATCGCGATCATCGCGATCCTGGCCGGCATGCTCCTTCCCGCGCTGGGCAAGGCGAAGGCCAACGGGGTGAAGTGCCTCAGCAACCTGCGTCAGCTGGGTCTCGCGACCTCCAGCTACATCATGGACCACGGGTTCTATCCGGTGGGCATCGACGGGGCGGATGGCGCGGCCTGGATCTGGCCCGCGCTGCTGCGCAGCGCGATGTACAGCGGACGCAACACGGAGGTGTTCCACTGTCCGGTCGCCCCCGTCCAGTCGCAGTGGATCCCGAAGTTTGGCAGCGGCCAGCCGGCGAAGCTGGGCTACCTCCAGGACGAGGTCCGCCTGCGTCCCGGCGGCAAGTTCTTCATGAGCTACGGCTACAATGTCTGGGGAGCCTTTGCCGGACAGGTCCCCAACACCGGGCTCGGGGTCTACCTGGGCGATCCCGTCTGGGGCGAGACCCGCGAGTCCGCCGTGAAGATGCCGAGCGCCATGATCTCGTTCGGCGACAGCAACTGGGACAAGAAGAAGAAGGGGGATTCAGACTGGAGTGGGTTCATCGGCATGTACGAGGAGCGCCAGTGGCCGCTGGAGTTGCACGGGGGGCGAACCTCGATCGCGTTCTGCGATGGCCACGTCGAGGCCAAGCGCCGGCTCGACATCATCGGCCAGCTCCACAAGGACCTCGGGAGACGGCAGGATGTGGCGCGGCTCTGGAACCGCGACAACGAGCCGCACTTCAAATAGCAGGGTTGGTCTCCGGCGTGGTCAGCGCCTGGATCCCGCAGTCCTGGCGGCCTCCACGATGAACTCCACCATGGGCGTCGGGTCGTCGAGTCCATGCGGGTGATGGCCGACGCCGGGTTTGTGGATCACGTGGATCCTGCCGCCGGCGGCCGTGTAGCGTTGTTCCACGATCGCGGTGTTCTCCGGTACGGGCACGACGGGGTCGTCGTCGCCCACGACGTGCACCAGGGGAATCCCCGCCCGGGCGAGCGGCTGGAGCTGGTCGATCGGATTCCCTCGGAAGGCGAGGGCTTCCGCCTCGTCCCGGAATCCGTAGTCGCGGACCAGTTTCTGCCAATCCGGCGGACTGCCCCGTCCGGTGCCGCGACCGCCGGGCCAGCTCTTGAAATCGCACACCGGTGCATCGCCGTAGATTGCGCTGACGCGGTCCGGATGTCGGACCGCCCAGTTGTAGGCGTACAGGCCGCCGCGGCTGATGCCGATCAGGGCCCCGCGCCGCGCCAGTCCCCGATTGGTGACGATGCGATAGAACCGGTCGAACTGGTCGAGTGCGGCGGGGCATCCAAACGTGTTTCCCACGACGAGGTGGAGGTGATGGAATCCTTGGCTGAGAAGCTGGGGGACGCCGGTCCGTTCGGTGAAGGCATCGGGGAACTCCATGCACCAGGTCCAGGGCCTGCCCTGGGCGGGTTGGACGGGTTCGACCACCCAGGCCTCGCAGCCGGCCACGGTGAACCGGAGTCGACGGAAACCCCGCCAGTCATCGATCTCCGCAGCAGGCCAGGGATTCGCATCCGTTGGCCTCCCGGGTTCGGTCCCCAAGGTCGGGAACCCCCACAGGAGGACGAGCAGCCACTGGAGCAGGGACTTCATGGAGGTGAATCAAACCGTCGATGGATCTCCGTGACAAAACCGAAACCCCGCTTGCCGGAGACCCCGGATCCTCCCCAGCCTGAAACCACCCATGAGATTCCTCCTCCTCCTCGGCCTAGCCGTCGTCTCGTTCCTCCGGGCCCACGCGGCGGACGTGGCTCCCTTCACCCGGACCGAGGTCATCTACGGCCGGAAGTTCGGCACCGCCCTGACCTTGGACGTGTTCCGACCGGCGTCGACCAACACACTCGGGGTCATCGCCATCATCTCCGGTGGGTTCTTCTCGAGCCACGAGGCGATCAATCCCGGGATGCTCAAGCCGTTCCTCGACCGGGGCTACACGGTGTTCGCGGTCGTCCATGGCTCCCAGCCCCGATACATCATCCCGGAGATCATTGGTGACCTCCACCGGAGCGTGCGCTGGATCCGTCGTCATGCGGCCGACTACGGGATTCGACCCGATCGTCTGGGTGTGTTTGGAGCGAGTGCGGGCGGGCATCTGTCGCTGACCCTCGGCACCCAGGGAGGGTTGGGGGATCCGTCTGCGAAGGATCCGGTCGACCGCGAATCCAGCGCCGTCCAGGCCGTGGCGTGTTTCTTTCCTCCGACCGACTATCTCAATTGGAGGGAGTCGGGCGATGATGCGGTGGGGGTGGGGGTGCTGAAGGACTTCAAGCCGGCGTTCGGGCCGCGGAGCGACACCGAGGACGGGCGACGGGTCTATGGGAAGGAGATCTCCCCGATCTATTTCGTCTCGGACACGCTGCCGCCGACCTACATCGTCCACGGCGACGCCGACCGGCTGGTGCCGATCCATCAGGCCGAGATCTTCGTGAAGCGGTGCCAGGAAGCGGGCGTGAAGGCACCGGTGACGCTGGATCGTCGTCCCGGCAAGGACCATGGGTGGCCCGGAATGGACCAGGATCTGGTCCTGTTTGCCGACTGGTTCGACCGGCACCTTCGATAGGGAGAAGCGGCGGGGGCACGGAGCACGCTTCAGCGGGGGATCCTCCTCGGGGTCTTCCAGCCTTTTGCTTTGCCTCCGGGACGCGCTGTGCTCACCGTCGGAGGACGTCCCTATGGAAGAAAACGTGCCTCCGTCGCGGTCCTTCAACGCGCGGATCCTGCCCTGGATCCTGGGAGCAGGATTCCTGGTCCTCTACCTCCTCACCGCCCATCCCTGGGTGGGTCCCAGCAACATCCAGCTCGTGGGTCAGATGCTGGGATGGGAGCCGGACGCCCCCTATTCCGAGCCGTTCTTCTACCTGATCGGAAAGCTTCTCGGGGTGCTGCCGGCCCGGAGCCTGCCGCAGGTCCTGAACGCCCTGTCGGCCGGTTTTGCGGCGCTGACGATCGTCATCCTCGCTCGGTGTGTCGCGCTGATGCCCCACGACCGCACCCGTGAGCAGCGCGTCCGGGGCCACTCCGATGGCGCGATGCTCCACGGATGGTTCTCTGCGCGTCCGGTGGTGTTCGCCTCGGGCCTCCTGGGCTTCCAGCTGACCTTCTGGGAGAATGCAACGCTCCAGACCGGGGAGATGCTCGACCTGCTCCTCTTCGC
>SYEM01000079.1 GCA_005801385.1 Verrucomicrobiales bacterium
CCGCCGGCTCAGCTCACCAAGCCCGCCCAGCCCGTGCTCCACAAACCTCTCGCGCCACTTGTAGCCGGTCTTCCGGCTGATCCCGTACTCGCGGCATAGCTCCACGAAGTTCGGGTGGTTCACAGCCTTCATCACGAACTCGATCCGTTGGTCCATTGCTTGGGTCTCCAGCCAGGGCATGCTGGCTAGCTTCATCGCTAGCCAGCATCTCTAGCCATTCTGTTACCCATGTTCTGAACCAACCCTGTCACCCATGTATTGAACCTGGACCGCGTCACATCAGGCTGGGACGATACCGCGTTCGGCAGGCTGGAGGTAAAGGGCCACGATCAAGGACCGAAGGGCCGAGGGACGGTGGGTGCTGCAGTGCCCTGCGGCACTGGGGGTCCGGAGGACACCCACACACCCTGGGCAGGACCGCTACAGAATTTCTGGATCCGCTGAGATTCCATCTTCCTCACTCCCACCTCTCAACGCTTCCCCACCGCTTTCCGCTTCCCCTTCCCGTCCTCCCAGAGCCGGAAGCCTCCAGTGAAGGCCTTGTCGTTGCTGCCGGCCCGACAGAGCGGCGGGAGTTCCCTGAGCTTCACCACATTGCCGCCACCGAGCACGATTTCATCCGGCTCCAAGGCGTGGGTCAGGATGTCCACCACGTTGCCGACCTCCTTCCTCCAGCGCTTCTTGCCCAGACGCTCCAGACCCCTGAGGCCGACGTAGTCCTCGAACGTTCCCTTCCGATACGGCAGATGCGCCAGTTCCATCGGCTCCACGATGCCATCCACCACCATGCAGGACCCCAGACCGGTGCCGAGCCCGAGGAAGAGCATCTTGCCCTTCCGATAGCTGCCAAGCGCCTGCATGGCGGCGTCGTTGATGATCCGGACCGGCTTGCGGAAGGCCTTGGCGAAGTCGAACCGCACCCAGCCCGACGCGAGATTGTGGGGCTCGGCCACGGGACGCCCCCTCAGGACGAAGCCGGGGTAGCCCATGGCGATGGCATCGAATTCCCAGCCCTTCGTGATGCGACGGGCCCCGGACACGAATCGGGCCGGGGTCATCCGCGGTCCGGAAGCGAAATCCCGTCGCTCGGTCTGGCCCGAGGCCAGGAGCTTCACGTGGGTGCCGCCGATGTCGATGACCAGGATGTTCATGGGTTCCCGCCGAAGACGCGCAGGGCCAAGGTGACCCGGGCGTGGCAGCCGAGGCAAGCAGCGGGGCGGCATCGGCACAGGATGGGTTCCAGACCCATCGGCATCCCAGGGGGCGCCGATGGACTGCAGCGCATGATTTCTGTCGAGTGCACGTCCGGGTTTTGCCAGTCTCCTCCCATCATTCCCGTGAAACTCACGCTCCAACCCATCACCGTACCCCTCGTCCTCACCCTCGCCTTGTCCGCCCTGCTGACCGGCTGCAAACCCGCCACCGACTCCGCGGGCGGCACCGGATCCGGTGGCGGCAAGAAGAAGATCGCCTTCGTCAGCAACGGCGTCGCCTCGTTCTGGACCATCGCCGGGGCCGGTGTGAAAGCCGCGGGTGAGAAGTTCGGTGTCGATGCCGAGACCCTCATGCCCGTCGAGGGCATCAGCGACCAGAAGCGCATCATCGAGGACCTCGTCACCCGCGGCATCGACGGCATCGCGGTGAGTCCGATCGACCCCGCCAACCAGACCGACCTCCTCAACCGCGCCGCCAAGCGGACCCACCTGATCACCCATGACTCCGACGCCCCGGCCAGCGACCGTGAGCTGTACATCGGCATGGACAACTACTCCGCTGGACGCCTCTGCGGTGACCTCGTCCGGGAGGCCATGCCCAAGGGCGGGACCGTGATGCTCTTCATCGGACGCCTCGAGCAGGACAACGCCAAGCGCCGTCGCCAGGGGGTGATCGATGCCATTCTCGGCCGCCCGGCCAACCCGGCGAACTACGACGCCCCCGGCACCGTGCTCGAGGGCAACGGGTTCAAGATCCTCGGCACGCTCACCGACCAGTTCGACCGCGCCAAGGGCAAGGCCAACGCCGAGGACGCCCTCGCCAAGTACCCCGACCTCGGCTGCATGGTCGGCCTCTTCGCCTACAACCCGCCCCTCATGCTCGAGGCCCTCGGACAGGCCAACAAGCTCGGCAAGGTTCAGGTCGTCGCGTTCGACGAGGATGATGCCACCCTCGAGGGCATCCAGAAAGGATACGTCCACGGCACCGTCGTCCAGAACCCCTACATGTACGGGTTCAAGTCGGTCGAGATCCTGTCGGAACTCGCCAAGGGCAACGCAGGCGTCATCCCGGCCTCCAAGTTCATCGACATCCCGGCCCGCCAGATCCGCAAGGCCACGGTCGACGAGTTCTGGACCGACCTGAAGGCCAAGACCGGCGCCAAGAAGTAGCGTTCCGACCGTTCCCATGACGGCGCCCCTGCTGCGGGCCACGCGGCTCACCAAATCGTTCCCCGGCGTCCGCGCCCTGCGGGGCGTCGGACTCACCCTGAACCGGGGCGAGGTCGTCGCCGTCATCGGCGAGAATGGCGCAGGCACG